>JBDGQA010000031.1:0-37182 GCA_042219325.1 Haloferacaceae archaeon
CGGCGGTATCTCGACCGTCACCCCGAACCGCACGATCTGGTCGCGGCTATCCGTGAACACTTCAACGTCGTTGTTTTCCGTTCTGCGCGCCTCTGCCGCTGGGTCTTTCCCGCTGGCGCGGGTATCGTCGTTCGCGGTCATAGTCGTGGCCGCACGGTCGAGGGCGCTCCTACGCCCCGGCCTTCTGGAGGCCGTCCCGTGCTACTCTCCAGCATCTCGCCCGGGCCACTAATAGTTATGGATATGTGGGAACGTTTACGGTATATGGATACGATGGGGGCATATGGGAACTGAAGCCGACCGTCAAGGCGTCATGGGACGACGACGTGCGTTGCTTACCGACCGAGAGCGGGAACTGCTCGCAAGCGATTCCGAAGAGGAACGGAAATACCGCTACCAAGCTGCATCCCGAATCCGTAACAAGATCCACGAGGAATTACCGGAGGACATGGAAATACTCGAAGAACACCACCCGGAACTCCTCGGCGAACTCCGCGACGTCGTGTGTTCCGACGAGTGACGGCAGCGTTAGGCTCCGGCTTGTATCGGTCCCTGAGCCGAAACACGAGGGCGGCTTCCTTCTATTCGCAACTCCCTTTCTATTAGTAAAACTGAGTTTTGGCCGGTGTTGATCGTCTCGCCGAACGTCTCGAAGCTCGCGGGCGTGTTGATCTCCGCGATCACCTCGATATCCGGGTTCAGATAGTTGGTCTCGGTCATCAGCTGAGCCATCGTCACCCGCTTGTACTCGTTCTCGTGGTCCCGCGTGGTGAGCGAGACGCCCGTCTCGTGGGGCAGGCGGACCTCCCGGCTCCCCTCGTCGATGGAGACCGGGCGGTCGTCGTAGGGGACGAACGGCATGTGGGCGTTCATGAGCGTCGTCTTCCCGACACCGGTCGGCCCCGAGAAGAGCACGACGCCCCGGTGTTCGTACAGGAGCCAGAGCAGCGTCACGAGTTCCGTCGGGAGAGCGTCGCGCTCGACCAGTTCGACGGGCGTCAACACGTCGGGGGCCTGCTTGCGCACCGAGACGTGGGGGCCGCCCTCGCTCACGACCGGGAGCGCGACCGCACACCTGATCGTCTCCTCGACGCCTGGGGGATCGAGGTTCACCTTCGCGGAGGGCGTCGAGGCGTTCAGCTCCGCCCCGTCGTCGGCCGCCAGTTGCGTCACGACGTTGATGAACGCCGTCTCGTCGGAAAAGGCGAGATTCGTCGGAATCCGTCCCACGGGAATCTCGTCCGCGCGGGGGATCACCTTCACCCGTTCGTCGACTCGGTTGGCCTCGACGTCCTCCAGGTGGGGGTCACGCAGGGGAATGGTGAGGATGCCGTAGCCCACGTAATCCCGCAGGACGTAGTAGACGAGGTCGTCGAGGCGGTCGGCGGCGAACCGCGAGTCGACCGGGGGAACCGCCAGCCCGTACTCGGCCAGCGCGCTCGTGATCCGATATCGGGTGGCGTCGAGCCACGCCCGGGTGTTGCGGGCCGTGAGCCGCCGCGAGAGGAACCGTTCGGCCCGCTCGCGGACGAACGCGTGCCGGTCCTCGACCACCTCGGAGACGTTGGCCTCCCAGATTCGCTCCTTGCACTCCGCGATGAGGTCCTCATCGCCCGGCAACAGGTCCGGTTCGAGGACCGCGTACTTGGTCGCGAACTGGTCGCTCCCGAGCAGGTGCTCGCGGTGGATGACCACCGGCACGGCAAAGCCCGCGAAGTCGACGGTGTACCGCGCCACCCGCTCGCCGGCGACCCGCGCGACGTGGTCGACGTCCGGGTCGAACCGGGTGGCTGCGGGGGCGTAGTCGGCGGTGTGGACGACGATCCGCCCCCCGTCCCCGCTCGCGTCGACCACCTCGATCCGGTCGTCGAGCGCCAGCGGCGTGACCGCACCGAGCAGGCGCAGCGCACAGAGCGCGTGGTAGTCGATCCGCCGGCGGGCCGCCGGACTCGCGTCGAGCAGGCGGTCGAGCGCCCGCTCGTACTTGGGCTCGAACCCCGTCGCCGCCCGCTCGCGGGTCCCCTCGCGCGTGAGCGGCCGCCGGCGGCTCTCGGTCGCGAAGTGCTCGCGGACCGCGTCGAGTGCGGCCTCGTCGGTCGGCGAGAGCGGCGGTTCGCGGACCTCGTAGGCGAACCCGTGGTCGCGCTCCCGGATCGTGACGACCACGCCCGGGTGCACCGCGTACTGGGCGACCACGTCCGGGGCGTACCACGCGCCCGGGTCGTCGGGCGGGCGCGGCGGCGGGACCCGGCCGCCCGGGTCGTCCGCGTCGTCGACGATCGAAAGTGTCGGCCCCTCGGTCACGGCGCCTCCCCCTGCATCGGGCCGGGCTGGTTCGCTCTCGGACGTAAGCATTGGGGTCGATTATCGCGTTCGAAACCACCGTGCCACTCCACGGCCCGGGTGGCGCGTGTCCGGCCCCCGACGTGTGACCGGCGGCCAACGCGCAACGTCGCCGGTCCGCCACCGGCGTCGGCACCCGCCGCCGGAGACTGAAGTCGCCGGTTCACCTACCGACGCATCCGTATCCGTCCGTCCCCAGGCCCCGACAGCAGATGGACCCGGTCGTCGACATCGTCAGGGCCGTCGCCGACGCGAAGGGGACCGCCCCGGAGGACCTCGACGTGACGATCCACGAGCACGTCGACGCCGACGCAATCCGTCAGTTGGCGGCCCACGGGAGCCCGTCGTGGACGCTCTCGGTCGACCTCCCGGACCACGCCGTGACGGTGTGCGGTGGCGGCACTGTCGTCGTCGATGACCGCCCACCCTGCTGCCGGGCGTAGGCCGTCCGGGCGTTTCGCGCCGTCCCGGTGCGGCGGTCCGTCGTGGCTGCCTCGACGGACCCCGCGTCAGCCGTCGCTGGCGGTCGACTCCCGGACGGCCCGCCGCCGCTCCGGAATGACGTCGAACGCCTCGTTCGTGTCGCCGAGGACGAACAGCGCGTAGTAGCGGAGGAACGTCCGGACCGGCACCGCGACGAGCAGGCTCAGGGCGGCCAGCGCGAGGACGAACAGGAGGGCCGCGACGGCGATCACCGCCCATCCGGCGACCTCGACCACGGCGAGCAGTCCCGCGCCGACGAGGCCCACGACCCCCAGCGGAATCGCAATCACGAGCGCCGCGAGCAGGGTGGCAACCCCGGCGGCGATGCCGGCCACGAGTTGGAGCACCCAGCCCAGTACGGCGTAGGCGGCGTACTGCCTCCACTGTCCGGTCATCGTGGGCCAGAACCGGCGCCACGCCGCGAGGAGGCCGCGCTCCTCGAGGAGCATGATCGGGACCACGAAGACGGTCGTGAACCCGCCGACGATGCCGCTCACGACCGCCACGAGCAGGAACGCGGGGATCACGAGGGCGAGCAGGGCGACCGAGAGGCCGCCGCCCTCGCCGAGGAGGACGGGCGCGAAGAACAGCGCGGCGAGCAGGCCGGCGACCCCGAGCGTGAGCAGGCCGAGGCCGATCCGGAAGCCGAACAGCCGCACGCCCCGCCGCCAGTGCTCGCGCCAGTAGCGCCGGAGCCCCACGGCCTCCTGCCGGAGCGACTCGACGAGGACGAACTCCATGACTGCGCCGACGAGGGCGAACCCGAGGGCGAACAGGACGACGACCGCGACGACCCCGACGATGGCCGCGAGTTCCGCACCGCCGACCGAGGGAAGCGCGTCCGGTCCCGGCATCCCCGGCGGTCCCGTCCCCGAACCGGGTCCGCTGGGAGTGCTACCGGGGAACTGCAACGGGCTGAACCCGCCGCCCCCGCCGACGAAGAGGGCGACCAGGGCTAACCGCGCCCACCGGCCACGGTCACAGGGCCAGAGGAACGCTCGGGTCGCGTCGAGGGCATCGTCGATGGCGTCGACGGCATAGAGGGTCATCGCCCCGGGTCGGGCGCGGAGGGTCTGGCGAGCCGGTACTGCCGATACGCGGGAGGGAGGGGACCAGTGGCGGGCGTCACGCTCCGATCCATCTCGGCACGGCGGAATAGTTCCTTCGGTGGTGTGTGGCGGCTCCGAACCCGCCGGTATCCCCCGGGCGCCCGGTCGCGTCTCTCCCGTCCGGCGGCCGATGCGTCGGCCGGGGACGGCGACGGCTCCGCGCGGCCGCCAGTGCGTGGTCGCCCGTTACGGCTCGTCGCCGCCTTCGTCCGTTTCGTCTGCCGTTAGCCCTCGTCCTCCTCTTCCGCTCCGGACGCTCCCTCGTCGGCGCCGAAGGACACCGCCCCGGGCGCCTCGTCCGCCGCCCCCGTCCCGGACGCCCCGCTCGTTCCCCCGTCGGCCCCGTCGTCGCCCGCATCCAGTCGCACGCCCTCGTCGTCCGCCGATTCGTGGCCGGACGGTCCCCCGGCCGCGGCGCCGTCCTCGCCGCCGGTCTCCGTGTCGTCGGGGGCCGACGCCGGTTCCGCCTCGTCTTCGACGCGGGAAACGTCGCCGTCCTGCTCCCACTCCATCGAGATCTCGAACTCGTACCGATCTCCCTCGGGTTCGCACTCGACCTCCACGTCCACCGCCTCGGAAACTGGCACCGAGATGGTCTCCCACGCGATGTGCCCGTCCGCGAGTCCGTCGCCGAGGTTCTGCAGGAGCGTCGCCGCGTCGTCCCTGGACGCCGTGAACCACGCCTCGAAACCGGTGTCTCGGTCCATGGGTCCCCGGTCGGAAGGGACGACCATGAACGTTGCTAGGTTCTGCGGATCAGACGGCCGTCGGCCGCGTCACCTGGGCCTGCGCGTGGCCCGGCGGACCGGCCTGTTCGGGGCCGTGCCCCTCCCCGGGCCCGTGTTCCTCGCCGGGTCCGTACTCGTCGCCGGGGCCGTACTCGTCGCCGGGACCGCGCTCGTCTCCGTCGCCCGCTTCACTGCCCGGGCCGCGCTCGTCTCCGTCGCCCGCTTCACTGCCCGGGCCGCGCTCGTCGCCCGCTCCGGCCTCGTCGCCGGGGCCGTACTCGTCGCCCTCGCCGGACTCCGACCCGGGGCCGCGCTGGTCCCCATCGGCCTCGTCATCCTCGTCTTTCTCCTCCTCGTCTTCCTCGTCCTCTTCGGCTTCCCCAGTCGTGAACGTGACCGGCGCGCCGACGTCGGTGTCGTTGTCGGACGCCTCGACGTGGGCGACGTAGACGTACGTCGTCCCGTTCGCGAGTCCGGAGACGTTGGCGTCGAACGTCCCGGCGGTCCCGCGGTCCTGCCTCGGGGTGAGCACGGCGGTCCCGTTCCGGTCGCCCTGCTGCCAGTATTCGAACCAGACGGTCGCATTAGCGCCGCCGATGTCGGTCAGGTTGCCGTTGAGCGTCGCCGACCCCGTTCCGACGGCCGTCGCCGGATCGGTCTCGACGGCCGGCCGGTCGTCGACGGCCGTGGTGAACTGCACCGTCTCGCCGGCGTCGCGCACGCCGCCGGCGGTCGCGTGGGCCCGGACGACGTAGGTCGCGTTGTTCGCGAGTCCGCCGACCGTGGCGGCGTACTCGCCGGTGGTCTCGAGGGTCCGGTTGTCGGTCCGGACGAGCGTTCCGTTCCGGTCGCCCTGTCGCCAGTACGTAAACCAGGCCGTCGCGTTCGGAGCGCCCTCCAGCGTCGCCAGGTCGCCGACCAGCCGGGCCGACGTGTCCGAGACGTCCCGGGCATCACGGGTGTCGACGTCGACGGTGGCGTTCGCGTCGGTCGTGAACGTGCGCTGCTCGCCGCTCACCGTCCCGGCGTCCGTCTCGGCGTAGGCGACGTAGACGTACGTCGTGTTCCGCTCGAGTCCCGCGACATCGGCGGCGAACGTCCCGTTTTCATCGAGCACCTGTATCCCCTCGAACGTCGCCGTCTCGGTCCGGTTTCCCTGCTTCCAGTACCGGAACCAGACGGTCGCCTCGTCGGCGCCGCCGAGGTCGGTCAGGTTGCCGTTGAGCGTCGCCGAGGTGGTCGTTACGTTCGTCGCCGGGGCCGTCGTCACGGCCGGCGGCGACGTGGTCTGGGCGCTACCGATCACACCGAGCACGCCGCTCGGGAACGCCATTCCGCCGGCGAGCACGAGCACGAGCGAGAGGTACGCGACTCGCCGTGCCGCACCGCGATCAGTCCCCATCGGCGCCACCTCCGCGCGGCGGCGTCTCCGGGACGGACGGGGTGCCGTCTTCGTCTCGGTCGTCGGTCGCGACACGCGGCGGTCGGCTCCGGTCGGGGACCGTTCGTCTCCTGTGCATGTTCGGCCGGATTCGGGGATGGGAGGAGCGTAAACCCGCGAGTCGGTTAACCGGGATTCAGTTCCGTTCCGGCGGCCGTCGCCGCGGCCGGTCCGTGCCCCCGATCCGTTCCGCTCGGTTTCGCACCGTTTCGGATGCGGAACGGTGCGAAACGTCCCGGAACGGCCGGTAGACCCGTCCGAAACGCTCCGGAACGACCGCGCCGTTTTACGGGGATGTGCTCCCTTCGGAACACCGATGGCGGGCACGACACGGCTGCCGACGGTGACAGCTCCCCTCAACCCGGGCGCGTCCACGGTCTCGAACGTGCTCGTGCTCTCGTCGTCGCTCGAAACCGCGGACCCGGCGCCCGCCCCCGTCCGACTGCTGGGGGCCACGGACCGGTCGCTGGTCTACGTGGCGACGACCCGCAACGACCTGACGCGACTGGAGCGCTGGCTGGCGGCCGCCGGCCCCGACGCCGACGTCCGAGTGGTGGACGCGACGCCGGGCGAGCACGCCCCCCGCCCCGACGTCCCGACGACGACCGTCGCCACGCCGGACGCGCTGACCGCGCTCGGGGTCGCCGTGACCGAGGCGATGGCGGCCGCCGGGCCCGACCCGGTCTGTTCGTTCCGGTCGCTGACCGCCCTCCGCCAGTACGTCGACCGTCGCCGGGCCTACCGGTTCCTGAACGCCGCGGTCGGCCGTGCGGAGACGAACGCGGCGCTCGCCTGCTTCGTCGCGGATCCGCGAGCACTCGCCGACCGGGACATCCACGCGTTCGCGTCCCTGTTCGACGCCGTCCACGACTGTCGGGGGAGTCGCTGACTGCTCCCCCGTCGGGCCCGCCATCCACGCTCTCGCTCCCCTTCCCCCCTTCGACTTGAGGTCCGACGACAGGCTGTCCCGTCGGGCCCGCCATCCACGCTCTCGCTCCCCTTCCCCCACCCGAACGGCGATAACGGTTAAGCCCGCGAGCCGCGGCGATACTCGTATGCGCCCGTCCCTGCCATCGGGTCCGGCCGTCGCCGCCGTCCTCCTCGCCGTCGCCCTCCTCGCGACCCCGGTGGTCGGCGCCGAGGTCCGGATCACCTCGGTCTCGTTCGGCGACGACACCGCGCCGGTTCGGGAGGAGACGCGGTACGTCTGGCGGACGGCGACCGTCGACGCCGTCGTGACCGTCGACGGCGCGACGGGTGACCCCTACGAGGCGTGTCTCCGTTCCCGTCCGCCGAACGGGTCGGCCCGTCGCCTCGACTGCCAGCGCGTCCGTCCCGGCGACGACGGGCGCGCCACCGTCACGCTCGACCCCGGTGGGTGGGCCGGACCGGTCGGCCCGCGAACCGTCGCCATGGTCGTCCGCCCCGCCGACGGCGGCTCCCCGGTCGCGCGGACGACGCTCGCCGTCCACGTGATGGAGCGTGACGGGGATGTCGACGGCGACGGGATCGACAACGCGCGGGAACGCGACGGGGACGTGGACTTCCTCGATCCCGACACGGACGACGACGGACTGGTCGACGGCCTCGAACTCGACGTCCACGACACCTCGCCGACGGCGCCGGACACGGACGGGGACGGCCTGACCGACGGCCCCGAGGTCACCGTCTACCGGACCGACCCCACGGCGCCGGACACGGACGGGGACGGACTGAGCGATACCGCCGAGGTCGAGGACCACGGCACCGATCCCAACCGGGCCGATACGGACGGCGACGGCCTGGGCGACGCCGCCGAGGTCGAGACGTACGCGTCCGCGCCGACGGTGCCGGACACGGACGGGGACGGACTGAGCGATACCGCCGAGGTCGAGGACCACGGCACCGATCCCAACCGGGCCGATACGGACGGCGACGGCCTCGCCGATCCGCTGGAGGTCGACGCCTACGGGACCGATCCGACGGCGGTCGACACGGACGTCGACGGACTGAGCGACGGGCGCGAGACGACGGTCCACCGGACCGTCCCGACCGCTCCCGACACGGACGGGGATGGACTCGAGGACGGAACGGAGGTCGACCGCCACGACACCGACCCCAACCGGGCCGACACCGACGGGGACGGACTGAGCGATGGGGCGGAGGTCAACCGGTACGGCACCGACCCGGCGGCGGCCGACACCGACGGCGACGGGACGGGGGACGCGGCCGAAGTCCGTCCCGCCCTGCCCGTCCACCCCTGGCTGCCGGCCGCGCTCGTCGGCCTGGCCGCGCTCGTGGGCGCCGCGTTCGCCGCGCGCCGCCGCGGCCTGGTGCCCGCTCCCGAAACGGTCGTTCCCGTCCCGGCGCTGCTCGGTCGGGGCGACGGGACTTCGGGCGGCGGGGACCCGACGGACGGCGACGGGGCTGCCCCGACGGACCCGGTCCCCCCGGCGGCGGACGGGACGGGCTACCGCTCCGACGAGGCACGCGTACTCGCCCTCCTGCGCGGGCGCGGCGGACGGGTCCGGCAGTCGGAGGTCGTCGAGGCGACCGACTGGTCGAAGGCCAAGGTGAGCCGCCTGCTCTCGTCGATGGCCGAGGACGGACAGGTGCGGAAGGTGAACATCGGCCGGGGCAACGTCATCGAACTGCCGGCTGACGACGCGGACGGCGACGAGGACGGGGAGGGGAACGGGCGCGAGTGACGGCCCCCGTCGCGGACCGGAAGGGCGGGCGCTGGGCCGGCCGGGACTCGGCCGTACCGCACCGGACTACTGCACGTCCGGCGCGTCCTCGTCGCTCCGCTCCGGAATCTCCACCTCGATCTCGAGTTCGGCCTCGCCGACGCCGTCGAAGTCGAGTTCCAGTTCGACCGGCTCGCCGACCGCGAAGGGGAGTTCCCACTCGTCGGCGACGAGCGTCAACTCGTCGCCCTCGCGGAGCTGTTCGCCGAGTTCGACGAGGAACCGCCCGGCCTCGCTCGCCGCGAGGCGGTACTCCTGCTCGAACGAGCGGCCGGATCGGATCGTCGTCCGGTCGTCACCGCCGGAAGGGGTGTCCGCGTCGGACATCGTCGGTCACCGATCCGCGGCGGTCCCGCCGCCCGTGACTCGTCTCCGTCCCTCCGTATTCTCCGACTCCTGGCGGACCGCCGTCTCGGGCCGGCTCCCGCCGACGAAGGCCCCGGGCGACCGGTGCAGTTCCGACTCCGGTACGCGCTCCGAACGCTGTTGCGTGCCGACGACCATCGGGTCGGTCTGGCCAATCCCGGTGTAAAAAAGGTCGGATCCCGGCGAACGCGCGGAGGGATCACGTCGTCGTCGACCGCGACCATCTCCACCGCGCCTCGCCGCCGGCCGCGGCCGTCGGCGTTACTCGCGCGTTACCGTCCCCACTCCCGGTAGCCGACGACGGTCACGCCGACGAGGCCCGCGAGCGCGACGCCGATGGCCGAGAGGGGCAGCCCGCCCGAGTCCGATCCGCCGACGGGCGCGGAGATCGACTGCTGGGCCTCGGCCCCGTCGCTGGAGCCGGTCGCCGCCGATCCGGTCAGGGAGACCGTCCGTTCGGCCGTTCCGGTGCTGCCGTCGATCGCGTACGACGCCTCGATCGTGGCGCTCCCCGACGGCGCGCTTCCGAGCGGAATCGTCACCGTCTGGGTCGATGCGGGACCGACCGTGTCGACCGTCGCGCTCGGCAAGTGGGCGTCGCCCGCCTGCCCGGCGATGGCCACGTCGCGGATCGGGGCGTTCCCGTGGTTGGTGACGCGGTACTGGAGCACCGTGGTGCCGTCCTTCTCGATGACCGACGCGAACACGTCGACGTCCTCGCGGAGCGGTTCGACCTGCACCGTCCGGAAGGCCTCGACCTTCTTCCCGTCGCCGTATCGCAGCGTCGCCTTCAGCGTCGTCTCGGTCGCCTCCTGGGGCTTGACGTCGAAGGTGAAGGTCGTCATGTTCCCCGCGCCGAGCGAGGGGCTGATCCGGGTTTGCGCGTCGACGTTCCCGTGAACGCCGTCGAGGCGCAGGGACAGATCGGAGATTTCGGCGTCGTCGCCGTTCGAGACCGTGACGGTGACCGGGACCGTGGAGCCCGCGACCGCCCGGCCCGCGTCGATCTGTACGCGGGGCGGCGTCGCCGGGTCCGAGGCGGCGGGTTCCGAGACGCTGACGTAGACGGGGCGCTCGACGTACCCGAGCTGCTGGAGGTTACCGTCGCTGTCCTCCTTGGCCCCGCGCACCCTGATCAGGAGGCGCTTCTGGCCCGCCGTATCGAACGTCACGCCGAGCGGCACGTCGAGGCTCTCGCCGGAGCCGATCGCCCCCAGGTTCTCCGCCCGGGCGACCTCGCCCTGCCCCGGCGCGATCAGTTCGACCTCGGTGATCTGGAACCCCCCGTCGTACTCGCCCGAGTGCTTGATCGTCGGCGTGACCGTGATGGCCTCGCCGGTGGTCGGTTCGTCGTTCGAGACCGAGACGCTCGAGACGGTGACGTACAGGTCCGAGTGCGACCCGGCCGCGACCCCCGCGCCCGCGACCAGCGAGCAACAGAGGAGCCCGACCAGGAGTATCGATTGTACCCAGCGCGTATGGCTTCGGTTCGATCGTGGCATGCACGATTTAGGCTCGCCTAAACCAATTTAACCCTTCCGATATTTAGGCTAGCCTAAATCCGTGAACGACCGGCCCGGACGCGGGTCGCAACCGCCGTAGGATCGGGCGCCGCGTCGACATCGGCGTCACTCGTCGAGCGCGCGGTGGGGCGTGATGTGCGGGCCGGCCGGGCTCTCCGTGTCGACGCTGGCGTCGACGCGGAACACGTCGGCCAGCAACTCCTCGGTCACGACCTCGGCGGGCGGCCCCCAGTCGTACGGCGCCCCGTCCTTCATCGCGACGAGGTTGTCCGCGAACCGCGCCGCCTGGCCGATGTCGTGGAGGACGATGCCCACGGTGACGTCCCCCTCCCGGTTGAGCGTCCGGACGACCTCCATCACCCGGAGCTGGTGGTGGAGGTCGAGGAACGTCGTCGGCTCGTCGAGCAGCAGGAGGTCGGTGTCCTGGGCGAGCACCATCGCGATCCAGGCGAGCTGCTTCTGCCCGCCGCTGAGGGTACCGAGCTCGGTGTCGCGGAGGTGGTCGACCCCGGCCAGTTCGATGGCTCGGTCGACCGCCGCGTGGTCGGCCTCCCCGAGCGAGTCGAGGAAGCCGCGGTAGGGGTACCGGCCGTGGTAGGCGAGGTCCTCGACGGTGAGGCTCTCGGGGGACTCGTTCTCCTGGGAGAGCAGGCCAAGTTCCCGGGCGAGTTCCTTCTGGTCGAACGCGTCGACCTGCTCGCCGTCGAGCAGAATCCGGCCGCCCTCGGGGGAGAGCTGGTCCGCCATCGCCTTCAGGAGCGTGCTCTTCCCGCTGCCGTTCGGGCCGACGAGGGCCGTGATCTCCCCCTCCGGGAGGACGATGGTCTCACACTCGACGACGGGCTCGTCGGTGGTCGGATAGCCGACGGCGAGGTCGTCGCCGACGAGTTTGTTCGCCGCGTCCGCCGTCTCCTCCCCGGCGTGTTCCCCGTTCGATCGGGCGTCAGCGCCGGACTGGTCGGAGTCCTCGGAGACGAGGCCCCGGCCGGACTGGTCGTCGGCCATCAGATCTCCCCCATCCTGTCCTGCTTGCGCATCAGGTACAGGAAGTACGGGCCGCCGACGAGGCCGGTGACGATGCCGACCGGGAGCTGTGCGGGGCTCAACGCCAGGCGGGCGCCGACGTCGGCGGCCACCATCAGCGCGGGGCCGGCGAACACGCAGCCGACGACGAGTTTCCGGTAGTCGCTCCCGACGACGTTCCGGACCACGTGCGGGACGATGAGGCCGACGAACCCGACGATGCCCGCGACCGCGATGCTCGCGGCCGCGGCGAGCACGGCCACCCCCGAGAGGGCGAACCGGACCTTCTCGACGCTCATCCCGAGCGACTTCGCCGTGTCCTCCCCGAGGAGCAACACGTTCAGTTGCCGGGACCCGAGCAGGGCGAGGAGCATCGCCACGGCGGTCCAGGGGAGCGCCATCCGCACCTGCTCCCAGTCGGTTCCGGTCAGCGATCCGGTCGTCCACGCGATGGCGCTCTGGACCACGCCGATGTCGTCCGCGAAGAAGAACAGCGCCGTCTGGAACGACTGGAAGATGGTGCCGACGATGACGCCGGCCAGGACGAGGCGCACCGGCGACGTACCGTTCTTCCAGGCGATGGCGTAGACGATCAGGAACGCAGCGGCACCCCCGAGCGAGGCGATCACCGGCAGGAACGCCGTCAGCCCGGAGAAGACGATGAGCGTGAGCAGGATGGCCAGCCCCGCCCCGGAGGAGACGCCGAGGATGAACGGGCTGGCGAGTTCGTTGCGGGTGACCGCCTGGAAGATGGCGCCCGAGACGGCGAGGTTCATCCCGACGAGGGCGGCGACGAACACGCGCGGCAGCCGGATGTTCCAGACGATGAGGCTGCGCCTGCCCATCTCCGGGAGGTCGGCGCCGAACAGGAACGCCTCCCAGGCCTGCCGGCTGAACACCACCGCGGGGTCGAACACGGCCCCCCACGCGTCGGCGATGGTCATCGAGAAGGCGCCGAAACTCACCTGCACCAGCCCACCGATGACGACGACCGCGAGGCTCCCGAGACAGAGCGCGACGAGCGACCCGTCGAACCAGCCGGCCAGGCGGTCGCGGCGCGACGTCGTCCCGGTTCCGTGTGCGGTTTCGCTCCCCACGATCAGTCGCCCCCCTCCGGCAGCCGTCGGTCCGGGTCCGCGTACTCGTGGATCGCGTCGTCGTCCATCGCGTCGAGCAACGCCCCCTCGCCGACGGCGGCGACGACCGACTCGACGTCGAGGTGCGCCGCCAGCGTCCGGTGGCCGACCCCGGTCCGCGCCTCGATCTCCCCGGGGGTGACGTACGACGACTCGCGCCGGTCGATGTACGCCTCGCGGACGCGCTGGAACCGGTCGGACCCGGTGGCGACGGGCGCGTCCTCGCCGTAGTAGTCGTCGAACCACTCGACCCACGTCTCGCGGTCGGCCCACTCGTCGTCGAGTTCGGCCTCGCGCCGGACCCAGTCGACGCCGACGGCCACGTCCTCCCACCAGCCGTCGTCGATCCGGGCGTCGGCGACGACCCGCCGCGCGACGCGCGCCCCGCGCCCGGCCGCGACGATCGTCTGCATGTCCGCCTCCGCGGACGGGGAGGCGACGTACAGCCCCTCGATCGGCGTCGTGCCGTCGGAGTCCGCGTAATCCCCATCGAAGGTGCGGTCCTCGCCGTCGCCCCCGGACGTCTCGAACATCGCCTCGTCGTCCAGCCCCCGCATGTACGTCCCGTCGTAGCGCGTCGCCGCGACGACCCGCCGCGCGGTGACCGGTTCGCAGTCCTGCGGTTCCACGACGAAGCCGCCGTCGTCGGTGCGATCGACCGACGCGACCGTGTCGGGGACGAACCGACACCCGGCGCGCTCGGCGTGTTCGTGCATCAGTCCGTACAGCGTCTCGATGTCGATCCCGTCGGGGAAGCCGAGGTAGTTCTCCAGGTAGGCACACCGCTTGATCGAGGACCGCCCGCGGTCGAAGATCACCGTATCCAGCCCCTGTCGGCCGACGAACACGCCGGCCGAACAGCCCGCGGGACCGCCGCCGACGATGGCGACCTCGTAGTCGAACGCCGTCGCGTGCTGTTCCCCCGTCTCGGTGTCGGGCATCTTCAGAGGTTTCCGTTGACGACGTCCGTGACCCGCCCGCGGTCGAACAGTTCGCCCTCGTACGCGTCGGGGTAGAGCAGCGTCGCGAACCGCTCCGTCAGGAACAGGTTCTGGATCGGCCCCTGGTAGATGGGCCCGCCCCGATAGACCGCGTCGCTCTCGACGGCCGTCAACTCGCCGGCGACGCTGTGCTCCTTCATGAACGCGAGCACGGTGCCCTCGAACTCCGCGCGGCTCTTGTCCTCGTGGCCGCGGACGAACAGGGCCTCGGGGTCGACCTCGAGCATCGTCTCGTAGTCGATCCGGCCGCGGTCGTCCGTCGAGAGCCCCTCCACGCCCGTCCCGGACAGCGCGTCAGAGACGCCGAGGTCGTGGAAGTGCTTCTTGTTCGTTCCCTCGTCGGTCAGCCGATACGGCGAGAACTTCTCCGGCTCGTTCGATCCGGCGAAACAGAGCAGCCCGTTGGGCCGCCGGTCGGCCGCCGGCAGCGCATCTCGAATCCGGGCGAGGTAGTCGTCGTGGAGCGACTTGAGCGCCCGATAGCGCTCTTCGCGCTGGAAGATCCGCGCGACCCTCCCGAAGGCCTCGTACATCGTGTAGTAGCGGTACGTGTGCCACGGGTCCGTCCGCCGGAAGATCGTGTTCCCGATGAACGGGGCGACGTTGTCGGTCAGTTCCTCGACGTCGGCCTCCTCCAGGCCGAAAAAGGAGTTGTTGAGCAGCCACTGCGGGTCGGTGATGTGGACGTCGTTGTCCAACTCGTAGTAGAGTTCCTTGTCGATGCCCCCGTCGTAGAGCTGGGTCACGTCGCCCTTGTCGACGGCCACGCCGTCCAGTTCGTCGTAGTACTCGGTGTGGTACCGGGACTTGAACCCGACGGCGGTGAGTCCGTCGGCCCGCCCGAGCGCCACGCCCATGTCGGCGTAGCCGGGGAAGTACGACTCCCACGTCTCGGGGACGGACCCGAACTCGACCTCGCCCACGGGCGCCATCTCGACCGTGTACGAGCCGTCTCCGGCCGGCGTGGCCGTGGAGCGGGCCGTCGCGGTCGCCGTCGACGTAGCCGACTCCGCCGCTTCCGCTCCCGATCCGCCGGTACAGCCGGCGAGTGCCGCGCCGCTGACGAGGGCGCCGCTGTACTTGATGTAGTCCCGCCGCGTCGGTGCGTCGCTCGTGGTATTGCTGTCGTCCATGGTTAGATCGCTCCGTTGATGACGTCCGCAACCCGCTCGTAGTCGAACAGCCGTGCGTCCTCGTCCGCCAGCGTGTCGAGCCCGTTCCCCACCCCGAACGTCTCGGGCACCGACTCGAAGCTCACGTCGCCCATCGATTCCATCGTGCCCGTATCGGCCTCGTCCTCTCCCGTCGTGGTCCTCGCCGTCGCTGACGTGTCCGAGGGCTTGCTCGGACCGGCCGTCGTCGACGGCGAGTCACCCGCTCCTGTACACCCGGCGAGCAGGGTGCCACCGATCACCGCGTCACCGCACGTGAGGTACGCCCGCCGTGTCGGAGTTCTTCGACTGCCCGTCTCTCTCGCCATACGGATTTGGCTCACCTAAAAATTTAAAACGCTTTCGAAGTTTAGGCGGGCCAAAAAACTAGCCGAGGTGTCATACGGCCCGCCAGCCGGCGGGCACATCGTGACGCTTCGTGACCGACGTACCGGTCCCCTACTAATACCTTTGCGGTAACCGCTCTCCCACCGGGTGCGGCGACGGAGTCGGGCACCTCCTCTCGAACGCACCGACCGCCACAGTCCTGGCGCGGCAGACGCGGACGTCCCGGCGCGCCGACGTCCCGCCGCTTCGAGCGACCCGGCGGGTCGTTCGGGATGCGCGCCGTGGACCGCGCGGCCGTCACGGGCGACGGTACCTGCTCGGGACGTGGCCGTCGCGCCGCCACCGACCGCCGACGCCCGGAGAGCGCCGAGGACTTCGTGGCGGCCGTGGTTGCGCGTCGCACCGGTTTCCGCCGGTTCGCCGGCCCTCCGACGCGACGGCCACTTCAGCCTTTAGGCCAACCTAAAATCGCCGGGTTTATCATAATTTAGGCTTGCCTAAATCCTGTATGCGGCAGTCATGCACGCGTTCACGGCTACGCAGTACGGCGGTTTCAGGTCGTCCGGGGGGGAATCCCCCGTGACGTATCTGGAACACGGGAACGGTGTCATCCTCGCCCGGCAGGCCGGGCGGGAATCGAACGCGCGCACGTATCCGCGCCACCTCCCCCTGGCCATCCGCGAGGCGCAGGGCGTCACTGTCACCGACATGGACGGGAACGAGTACTTCGACTGTCTGGCGGGGGCGGGGACGCTCGCGCTGGGACACAACCACCCGCGCGTAGTCGACGCGATGGAGCGGGCGTTCGACGCCGGCCGACCGATCCACACGCTCGACCTCTCGACGCCCGCGAAAGAGCGGTTCGTCGACTCGCTTTTCGCCAGCCTCCCCGACGAGTTCAGCGATCGGGCGAAGATCCAGTTCTGTAGCCCGGCGGGGACCGACGCCGTCGAGGCCGCGCTCAAACTCGTCAAGACGGCCACCGGCAACCGGAGCATCCTCGGCTTCCAGGGCGCCTACCACGGCATGACGAACGGCGCTCTCGCGCTGATGGGCGACACCGACGCCAAGGAGTCCGTCCCGGGGCTGATGAACGACGTCCATCACCTCCCCTTTCCGTACGACTACCGGTGTCCGTTCGGCGTGGGCGGCGAGGAGAGCCATCGGATCGCCAGTCAGTACGTCGAGAACCTGCTCGACGACGCCGAGAGCGGGATCACCCGTCCCGCCGGCATGATCCTCGAACCCGTCCAGGGGGAGGGCGGGGCGATTCCCGCTCCCGATGCCTGGCTTCGGGAGATCCGCCGTATCACGCGCGAGCGCGACATCCCGCTCATCTTGGACGAGATCCAGGCGGGACTCGGTCGGACGGGCGAGACGTACGCCTTCGAACACGCGGGCATCACCCCCGACGTGATCACCCTCTCGAAGGCCGTCGGCGGCGGCCTTCCGCTCGCGGTCGTCGTCTACGACGAGTCCCTCGACGTCTGGGAACCGGGCGCACACGCGGGGACGTTCCGGGGGAACCAGCTCGCGATGGCGGCCGGCGAGGCGACCATCGACTACGTGCTCGAACACGACCTCGACGACCACGCCGCCGACGTGGGCGCGCGGCTGCGCACCCGCCTCGAAGCCACGGCCGAGCGATTCGACGCGCTCGGCGACGTCCGCGGACGCGGCCTGATGCTCGGCGTGGAGTTCGTCGACCCGACCGCCGACTGGCAGGGCGCCGGACCGCACGCCCCGGACAGCGAGTTCGCGGCGGCCGTCCAGGCCGAATGCTTCGACCGGGGCCTCATCGTCGAACTCGGCGGGCGCGGGAGCGCCACGGCCCGGTTCCTCCCCCCGCTGATCGTGTCGCGGGAGCAGGTCGACGAGATCGCCGCGATCTTCGACGAGGCCGTCGCCGCCGTCGCGAACGCGGGGGGCGACTGCCCGGAGGTCGCCGCATGAGTTCGGCCGACCTGTTCCTCGGCTCGGAGGCGGGCAACGCCGCTTACCGCCGGGCCATGCGCCGGGCGACGGCGGCCGTCACCGACCGCATCGCCGAGGGCGACGATCCGTACTCCGGTATGTCGCCCGGGGCGCTCGCCGACCAGTTCGAGGGGGCCGTGCTCCCCGAGGAGGGGGCGGGCCTCGACGCCGTCATCGACCGGGTGGCCGACACAGTACTCCCGCATTCGGTCGGCACGTCCAACCCCCGGTGTGCGGCCCACCTCCACTGTCCGCCGATGGTTCCGGGTCTCGCCGCCGAGGCGATGCTCGCTGCGACCAACCAGTCGCTCGACTCCTTCGACCAGGCACCCGCCGCGACCGTGCTCGAACAGCGGGTTGTCCGTGCGCTCTGTGACCTGTTCGGGCTTCCCGACGCCGCCGACGGCGTCTTCACCAGCGGCGGCACGCAGTCGAACTTCCAGGCGCTCCTGCTCGCCCGTGATCGGTACTGCCGCCGGAGGTTCGGCCGGGACGTGCAAGCCGGGGGCTTGCCGGCGGAGGCCGGGTCGCTCCGCGTCCTCTGTTCGGAGGAGGCCCACTTCACCGGCAAGCAGGCCGCCCACCACCTCGGCCTGGGCGAGGACGCCGTCGTCCCCGTCTCGACGGACGACGACCGACGGCTCGATCCGGCCGCGCTCGACGAGACGCTCGCGGCGCTCGACGCGCGGGGACAGGCCCCGTTCGCGCTCCTCGGGACGGCCGGCACCACCGACTTCGGCAGCATCGACCCGCTCGACGAACTCGCCGACCGTGCCGCCCGACACGACCTCTGGTTCCACGTGGACGCGGCGTACGGCGGAGCGCTCGCGCTGACCGACGACCACGCCCACCTGCTCGACGGGATCCAGCGAGCGGACTCCCTGGCGGTCGACTTCCACAAGCTGTTCTACCAGCCGATCAGTTGCGGGGCGTTCCTGCTCCGGGACGGCGACGAGTTCGAGTCGATGGCGCGCAACGCCGCCTACCTCAACCCCGAGGACCACGACGACGCCGGGGTCCCGAACCTCGTCACCAAGTCGGTCCAGACGACCCGACGCTTCGACGCGCTGAAGCCGTACGTCACGTTCCGCGCCGTCGGTCGCGAGCGACTGGCAGGCCTCGTCGAGGACACCCTCGAACTCGCCGGCGACGCGGCGTCCATGCTCGACGCCGCCGCCGACTTCGAACTGCTGCACGAACCGACGCTAAACGCCGTCGTCTTCCGCTACCGCCCGCGCGAGGGGCTGGACGACGACGCGGTGAGTCGGCTGAACGCGGACGTCCGCCGCCGACTGTTCGGGGACGGCTCGGCCGTCGTCGCCCGGACCGACGTCGACGGCGTGACCAGCCTGAAGTTCACGCTGCTGAACCCGCTCGCGACGCTCGACGACGTCGCCGCGATGCTCGACGCGATCCGGGCGTGCGGAACGGAGGTCCTCCCGGACCGGGGGGGAGTCGCATGAGTCGCGGCGTCGAACGCTGCGAGGCGGGCGGCGTCGATCCCGGCGAACGGGCCGACCGGGCCACCGTCCACGCGTTCCTCAACTGCTACCTCCGGGAGACCGGCGGGTACGAGGTCCGCGACCGGCCCGCGAGCGGCGTCGACCCCGGTCCCGACGGACTCCTGCACAAACCGCTTCCCGCGCAGGACATCGACCTGCTCGCGCCGCTCGTCCACCGTTCCCCGACGGAGCGGCATCTGTTCGACACGCCGGTCCGGTACCGCCTCCCCGACGGAACCGTCCACCCGGTCGACGCGGCCACGCTCGCGTCGCTGGTGGTGAAAGACCTCGTGCTCGCACGGGATGGGGAGGCCGTTCCGGACGAGTTGCTGGAGCGCGTCCTCCGGAGCAAGCGGAACGTCGAGTCGTTCGTCGCCGCACGTGCGGGCGACGCGGAGCGACTCTACGACGAGCACCTGTCCTTCCGTGACGCGGAGCAGGCCCTCGTCTTCGGCCACCACCGACACCCGACGCCGAAGAGTCGCCAGGGCATCGCCGCCAGGAACCGGGACACGTACGCGCCGGAGCACCGGGGATCGTTCCCCCTCCACTACTTCCGTGCCGATCCCGCCCTCGTCTCGACCGGGTCGGCGCTGGACAGGGGGGCGGCGGCGTGGGCCGACGACCTCCTCCGCGACGACCCCGCGGTGTCCGCGACGTTCGTCGACGAACACGTCGAGAGTGACGACGTCCTGCTGCCCGTCCACCCGTGGCAGGCGGACTTCCTGCTCGATCAACCGCACGTCCGGCGGCACCTCGGGGACGGCATCGAGCATCTCGGGGGGGTCGGCCGGGAGTTCTATCCGACCACGTCCGTCCGGACGCTCTACAGCCCCGACGCGCCGGTCATGGTCAAGTCGTCCCTGAACGTGACGATCACCAACTCCGTCCGGGCGAACAAGCGGCCCGAACTCGAACGGGGCGTCGCCGTCGCGGAACTCCTCGACACCGCGTTCGGCGACGAACTCGCCGAGGCGTTCCCGCGCTTCGACGTGGTCCGCGATCCGGCCTATCTCGCGCTCGACGTCGGCGACGAACGGGAGTCGGGCCTGGAGACCGTCCTCCGGGCGAACCCCTTCCGGGGCGACCTGGCCGAGCGGTCCACGCCGCTCGTCGCCCTCTGTCAGGACGCGATCGGGGGCCAGTCGCGTCTCGGACGGCTGGTCACGGCCATCGCCGACCGCGAGGGCCGGACGCCGGGGGCCGTCAGCGAGGACTGGTTCCGACAGTACCTCGAAGTCGCGATCCGACCGGTGGTGTGGCTCTACCTCGAACTGGGCGTCGGCGTCGAGGCCCACCAGCAGAACTCGGTGCTCACCCTCGACGAGGACGGCTACCCGAGCGAGTTCCGCTACCGGGACAACCAGGGGTTCTACTTCCCCGAGTCCCAGTACCCCGCCGTCGACGACTACCTGCCGGGCGTCGGCGACCGGGCGGACACCGTCTGCCCGGACGCCGTCGCCGACGAACGGCTCCGGTATTACGTCGTCCTGAACAACGCGTTCGATGTCGTCAACGCGTTCGGGAGCGCCGGACTCGTCGGGGAGCGCCGGCTACTTTCGCTCCTCCGCGACGAACTCGAACGCGCTCGCGAGCGCTACGACCGGCCGTCGTCCGCCTTCCTCGATCCGCTGCTCGACTCCCCGACAGTCCCCTGCAAGGCCAATCTGCTCACGCGCTTCCGGGGGCTGGACGAACTGGAGAACGACCTCGAGAATCAGTCCGTCTACACGGACGTGAAGAACCCTCTCGTCACCGACCTCGACCAATGACAGGACCGGACGCGACCATCGCGTCGGACTACGACTACGGGACGTACGACCGGAGTATCGGGAAGACGATTTCGCTCCGTCGGGCGACGACGGAGCGGGACCTCGGCAGGCTCCACGCCTGGCTCGGGAACGATCACGTCAAGCCGTACTGGCAACTCGACCTGCCGCTGCCGGCGTTCCGCGACCGGCTCGCGGCGAAGCTCGCGGACGACCACCTCACCCCCTACATCGGGTGTCTCGATCACGTGCCGATGAGCTACTGGGAGTGCTACTGGGCGGCCGAGGACGACGTCGCGAACCACTACGACGCGGAGCCCGCCGACCAGGGCGTCCATCTGCTCATCGGCCCGACGGAGTACCTGGGACGCGGCTACGCGGTTCCCCTGCTGCGGGCGGTCGTCGCCATGCAGTTCCGCCGCCCCGGGACCGAGCGCGTGATCGCGGAACCCGACACCTGCAACGAGCGGGCCGTCCGCGTCTTCGAGCAGTGCGGGTTCGAACCACGCGGGGAGTTCCGCTTCGACGAGGCCGGGAAGGACGCCCGCCTGCTCGTCTGTGAACGCGAGCGGTTCGAATCGGACGTGCTCGTCGACCCCCCGGCCACGCCGATCAAGGGGGCGGATTCCGGTGACTGACTCCCGGGTGTACGACGTCGTGGGCGTCGGCATCGGCCCGTTCAACCTCGGCC
The DNA here is from genome assembly GCA_042219325.1 of Haloferacaceae archaeon. Classification (GTDB taxonomy): domain Archaea; phylum Halobacteriota; class Halobacteria; order Halobacteriales; family Haloferacaceae; genus CAZMLQ01. Next base: position 21,315 of record JBDGQA010000031.1, read on the forward strand.
TCGCCGCCCTGCTCGACGGCGTCGAGGAGGACGTCGACGCCGCGTTCCTCGAACGCGACGCCGAGTTCGCCTGGCACGAGGGGATGCTCCTCGACGGCACGACCCTCGAAGTGCCGTTCCTCGCCGACCTCGTGACCCTCGCGGATCCGACGAACCCCCACAGTTACCTCAACTACCTCCGGGAGACGGGGCGCATCTACGAGTTCTACTTCTACGAGACCTTCCAGACCCCCCGCCGCGAGTACGACGACTATCTCCGGTGGGTCGCCGAGACCCTGGACACGTGTCGGTTCAGCCGCGAAGTCACCGAGGTCCGGTGGGACGACGACCGCGAGCACTACGTCGTCGTCGCCCGCCACCCGTCGACCGGGGAGCGGTTCGAGTACCGCGGCGACAACCTCGCGCTCGGCATCGGCAGTCGGCCACAGATCCCGGAGCCACTGCAGGGACACCCGGACGAGGACGTCTTCCACACGGCGCGGTACCGTCACAACCGCGAGCGGGCGCTGGCGGCGGATTCGATCACCGTCGTCGGGTCGGGGCAGAGCGCCGCCGAGGTGTTCCACGACCTGTTACGGCGCCAGCCGGACAACGACTACCGTCTCGACTGGCTGACGCGCTCGGAGGGCTTCTTCCCGATGGAGTACTCCAAACTCGGGCTGCAGCACTTCACGCCCGAGTACGAGCAGTACGTCTACGCGCTCCCCCAGGAGGTCAAAGACGACCTCATCCCGAACCAGGACCTGCTCTACAAGGGCGTCGACCCCGGCACGAGCGGCGACATCTACGACCTGCTCTACCGCCGGTCCATCGGCGACCGGGACCCCGCCGTCGGCCTGTTCGCGATGACCGAGGTGCGGGACATCGCGGCGACCGACGACGCGCACCTGCTCGACTGTCACCAGTGGCAGACCGAGGAGCCGTTCGTCCACGAGACCGAGGTCGTGATCCTCGGGACCGGTTACGAACGCCCCGTTCCGGGCTTCCTCGAACCGATCGAGGGCGCGATCAACTGGGACGAGAAGGGCCGGTTCGGGGTGACGGAGGACCACCGCCTCGAAATCGACGTGGCGGGCGACGTCTTCCTCCAGAACGCCGAACTCCACACCCACGGCGTCGGCGTTCCGGACCTCGGCCTCGGCTGTTACCGGAACACGAGGTTCGTCAATCAGCTCGTCGGCCGCGAGGCCTTCCCCGAGGACACGGACACCGTCTATCAGGACTTCTCGCTCGAACAGTTCGTCGAACACGCGCCGGGCGCCTCCCGCGAGTGCGGGAGCGACCCGACCCCGACCCCCACGCAGGACGACTGATCATGGACCCGAACGACACCACGCTACAGGACGCACTGGACGCAGAGATCTGGGAGACGGTCGAACGCCGCCTCCTGACGAAGATGTTCGAGGAGTTCGCCTACGAGGACATCGTCGCCCCCCGAAAGGTCGACCCGGGGTACGACCGGGACGTCTACCGCGTCGACCTCGGGGAGGCGAGCTATCGCTTCGAGGCCACCGAGCGAATGATGGACAGCCTCCACGTCCACGGGGGGACCATCGAGCGGTCCACGGACGGCACGTGGCACCGTCACGACGATCCGCTTCGCCTGCTCCGCGATCTCGGCGAGACGACGGACCTCGACGGGCTCACGGAGGGGAACCTCGTCCGCGAGTTCAAGCGGACGCTCCTCGCGGACGCGCACATCGAGGCGCGCAAGCGGGAGCGCGACGGCTTCGACCCCACGGAACTCGACTACGCCCACCTCGAGGGCGAGATGGAGGGCCACCCCTGGATCACCTACAACAAGGGTCGAATAGGGTGGGGATACGACGAGTACAAGCGATACGCCCCCGAGCGCAAGGAACCCGTGACGCTCTCCTGGGTCGCGGTTCGCAAGGCCAACGCGACGTTCGTGGCGACCGAGGACGTCACCCACGACGCGCTCGTCCGGCGCGAACTCGGCGACCGCTACGGGCCGTTCCGCGACCGCCTCGCCGCCCGGGGGCTCGACCCGGACGCCTACTACTTCCTCCCGGTCCACGACTGGCAGTGGGAGCACAGCATCGTCCCCCTGTTTCCCGACCACATCGCCGCCGACGAAATCGTCCCGCTCGGCGAGGGGCCCGACGAGTATCTCCCCCAGCAGTCGGTTCGCACCTTCGTCAACGTCGACGACGACGAGAAACACCACGTGAAGGTACCCATGCGGATCCTCAACACGCTGGTCTGGCGCGGGCTGCCGGGCGAACGCACGGAACTCGCCCCGACGGTCACCGAGTACATCACGGGGATCTACGAACGGGACGACTTCCTCCAGGACCAGGGCCTCGTTCTCCCGGGGGAGGTCGCCGGCATCAACTACGACCACTCGGACTTCACCGACATCGACGACTCGCCCTACCAGTACCACGAGTTGCTCGGGGCGATATGGCGCGAGTCCATCTACACCTTCCTCGACGGGGACGAGCGTGCGATAACGCTCTCGTCGCTCATGCACGTCGACGGCGAGGGCGAACCGTATCTCTCGCGACTGGTCGAACGGTCCGGACTCCCCCTCGACGAGTGGCTGTCGGAGTTCTTCGAGACGGTCTTGCCGCCGCTCCTGCACTTCCTCTACCGCTACGGGACGGTCTTTTCGCCCCACGGGCAGAACACGATTCTCGTCGTCGAGGACGGGGTCCCCTCCCGGCTGGCCATCAAGGACTTCGTCGACGACGTGAACGTGAGCGATCGACCCCTCCCCGAACTGGAGGCGCTCCCCGACGAGGTGCACGACGTCCTCCGGAAGGAGCCCCCGGAGGGGCTCTGCCAGTTCGTCTTCTGCGGGCTGTTCGTCTGCGTCCTCCGGTACGTCGCGGACGTCCTCGAAGAGCACGAGGACTACGCCGAGGAGCAGTTCTGGACGCACGCGCGAAACACCATCCTCGACTATCAGGCCCGGTTCCCCGAACTGGAGGAGCGGTTCGAACTGTTCGATCTGCTCCAGCCGGAGTTCACGAAGCTCAGCCTCAATCGCAACCGGCTCTTCGAGTACGGGTACGACGACGCGCCCGGCCGTCCCCACGCGTCCGAGCACGGGACGGTGACGAACCCGCTCCACGAGGTCGCGACCGACGCCACACGACCGAACCCCGCCGACGACTGAGAGGATGGGTGACGCGCCGGGACGACGGCTTCGGGCACGTCTTACCGCCGATTCCGACGTCCCGCTGTGGACCCGGCCGTTCCTGCTCGTCTGCGGGACGCATCTGCTCGCGTACAGCAGTTACGCCGCCGTGCACCCGACGTTCGCGGCGTATCTGGGCACGATGAGCGACAGCACGTCCCTCGTCGGGGTGGCCTTCGGCGCGTTCACGTTCGCGGCCGTCCTCTCGCGCCCCGTCGTCGGATGGCTTCTCGACCGGGTTGGCCGCCGAACCGTCCAGGCGGCGGCCATCGTGACGCTCGCCGGGGCCACGCTTTCGTTCACGTGGGCGACCGTGATCTGGGCTGCGGTCGTTCTGCGCGTCCTCCACGGACTGGCGTGGGGAGCCACCAGCACCGCGACGCCGACGATTGCCGCCGACGTCGTGCCGTCGGAGCGGCAGTCGGAGGGCCTCGCGTACTTCGGCATCGTTCCGAACGTCGCCCTCATGGTGTGGCCGCCGGTCGGCCTCTGGGTCGCGCACCGGTTCGGCTTTGGCGTGCAGTTCGCCGGTGCCTGTCTCCTCGCCCTCCTCGCACTGGGCCCGCTCGGCGCTCTCGGGGAGACGACCCCGGCGACGAGCACTGACGGCGGGTTGTACGCGCCGGACGCGCTCCCGGCCGCGTTCCTCGTCGCGCTCGCGGGCGTGCCAGTCGGCGCGATCGACGTGTTGCTGCCGCTCTATGCGCCGACCGTCGGGCTCGGGAACGCCGGCGTGTTTTTCACCGTCATGGGGGGTGCGATCATCGTGGCCCGGGCGGCGCTCCGGTGGCTCCCGCGTTCGACGCCGGGCCTGCTTTCGACGTCGTTCGGCTGCCAGGCGTGCGGACTGGCACTGCTCGCGTTCGCCCCCCGTCTCCCCGTCGTTCGGGGACTCCCGGGCGGTCTGTTAGCGGGTGCGGCGCTGTTCGGTCTCGGGTTCGCCCCCGTCTTCCCGCTCCTCCAGAGCGTCGCGGTCGCCGGGATGCCGCCCGGTCGACGGGGGAACGCCACCGCGACCGTGCTCGTCGGCATGGATCTCGGCATCGGTTCCGGGGCGATCGTGTGCGGCACCGCCGCCGATTTCGTCGGCATCCCGGTCGCCTATGCGGGGTCGGCGCTGGTCCCGATCGCAGGGGTCGTTCTGGCGAGCACACTCCTCCCGGACGACGTGGGATGACACTGACGGACTCTCCCCGAATCGGGTCCCGCGCATCCGTTCGCAAACCGGCACGCTCTCCCGGTTCCCGCACCGATCGGTTTCGTCCACCACCCCCTCGTCACTCGGGGAGCAGGTCGTCGACGAGTCGCGTGAACCGATCGAGCATCCGGTCGGAGAGCGAGGGGGTGATCTCGGCGAGCAGGCGGACCGTCTCCGCCGGCCTCGTGACGGCCAGCGTGACGCGGTTGTGCCCGTCCCGTCGCTTCTCGACGAGGTCCTGTTCGACCAGGTGGTCGAGGTGCCACTCCAGCGTGCTCCGCGCGATGCCGAGCGCGTCGGCCACGGCGGTCGGCCGGGACGGCCCGCGTTCGAGCAGGTGGACCAGGACGGCCCGCGCCGTCTCCCGGCGCATGACGGCGATGGCCCCCCGCTCCCACGGCTCGTACTCGGGCGTGTAGTAGTGGGTCCGGCCGTAGAGGCGTTCCTCGACGATCCGCCCCCGGCGGCGCAGTTTCTCGACATGGTGCTGGACCTGTCCGGGCGCGAGGTCGAGCGCCCGCGTCAGCGCGTTGAAGTGCCGTCCGGGATGGGTCGCGACGTGCTCCCGGATGCGGTCACGCTGGCCCGTCATGGCCCGGACGCGGCCTCCTGTGAGACGGTTCGCGCGTGATAGACCGCGGCGATGACGAGCGCGACGAGGAGGACGTCGAGCCCGTGTTCGAGGACGTGGTGGTCCAGGGGCGAGAGCAGTCCGGCGGCCGTGACGCCCGCCACTGCCGACCGACCCAGGAGCGCGACGAGGGCCCCCACGATCAGCAGGTAGGGCCGGGACCCCCGCCGGACGAACGCGCCGACCGCCAGACCGAGCAGGACCGCCGTCCCGACGGTCGCGAGCCCGATCACCACGAGCAGCGCCGGCGACGCCGGGCCGGCGACCCCGCCGTGGAGCGGTGCGAACGGCGTCATCGCGCCGGCCTACGGACCACGACTACCTGAGCGCGTCGGTCGGGTCCGGCTCGGAGTGTCCGCGCGCCGGTCGCCCCTGTTCCGGACCGTCATCACGCCCCCGACACGACCGGCTGCGAGACGATCCACAGCGAGAGGACCGTGTACCCGACCATCAGGACGACGAGCGGCAGGTGTCCGCGCCGGGCGCGGGCCCCGTACCGATCGACGGCGACGCCGTGGGCGGCCACGACCGCCACCACGTGTCCGAGGACGATCAGGACGACCTGCGACCCCCAGAAGGCGGGGAGCGAGAGCCACCGGAGGGGATCGACCGGCGCCACGCCGGGCGCGACCGGCCGCACCGCGAGCGCCAGGAGGCGCCCCAGGTTCCCGAGGACGTGCGGGTAGGCGTGGGCCACCTCGTACGCGGCCGCGATGGGGACGAGGGTCGGCGCGAACGCCCGCGCCGCGCTTGCCCCGTCGCGGGTCCCGGCCGCGCCGCTCCCCAGGCGCTCGACGACGCGGCTCGCGAGCAGGAACGCCGCGACGAACCCGGAGAGCCCGGCCGCGTACAGGAGGACGCTCGTGGCCGGCCCGGTCCCGAGCGCGTCGCGCGCGGCGAAGAGGGTCGCCTGGAAGAGCCGCGTCTCGACGAACCCGTCGAAGCTGACCGTGTAGACCGCCGCGACGACGAAGACGACGAGCGGGGCGTCCTCGACCGGGTCGAGACATCCCTGCCACGGCGGGCGGAGCGCGAGCGCGCATCCCCCGTCGTCGGTCCGCGACAGGTCGACCGCCGCGACGCGCCCGAGCAGCCGGTAGAGGACCGCGAGCGGGTCGGCCCGGCGGAGCCACGCCGGCCCGTAGAGGACCGCCCCGCCGACCATCACGAGCGCGTAGGCCGCGAGTGCCGCGGCGGTGAGGCGCGGCGACCGCGGCACGACCGTCAGGTTCTCGACGACGCCGAGGAGGACGACGAACCCCGCGACGGCGGGCCAGGCGCCGAGCCGTGTGGGGTCGGTCCCGAGCACGGCGATCGGTCGGCCCTCGATCCGGACGAGCGCGCGGTAGGCCGTCTGCCAGGGCGAGAGGGTCGGCCAGGGGGTGCCGACGAGGACGGCGACGAGGGCGAGGCCGTGGAACCAGACCGGCCACGCGAAGACGGTCGCGACGTTTTCCGCCGCGATCTGTCGGCCGGCGACGCCGAGGACGAGCGCCGCCAGGACGGCGACGAGGAAGGCAGCGCGCAGCGCGCGCCGGAGCGGGCGGGCGACGGGCCCGGGGACCGTCAGCACGTGCCGGCGGCCGGTCGGCGCCGCCCGCCCCGTGACGGCCAGCCAGAGGGCCGTCAGCGCGACCGTCGCGCCGGCACCGGCGAACAGGAGCGCGGGCGGGAGCGGCGCGTCGAAGCGTGACCCGGCGACCTCGTGGGCGCTCGCGAGTGCCGGCACGACGCCGAGCGCGAGCGAGGTCCCGAGGCCGACGAGCGTCCACCGTGCGGGTCGACGGGCGTCCATCCGCGGGCCGTACTCGCCGACGGCGGGAAAGCCGCTGTGGTTCGCCCCTCGAATCCCCGCCTTCGACGGGCAGCCTTTTGCGCGCCGGTCGCCGAACCCCCGGTATGCGCCCGCGGACCGCGGTCGCCCTGGGTGGCCTCCTCGTCCTCCTCGGCGGCCTCCTCGTCCTCGGTCTGGGTCCGGGGGGTTCCGGCGGCACTCTCGACGAGGCCTGGGTGAGCGACACGGCGCGGGACAACGAGGTCAACCACCACGCCGTCGGTGTCGGGCCGGACGGGCGGGTGGTCGTCGCGCCCGTCGCCGAGGTCCCGCACAGCGACGTTCCGATCACGAACGAGTCCTGCGCGCTCGTCCGCCTCGCCCCGGCGAACGGCTCTGCAGTCTGGCGGATCGGCGTTCCCGCCGAGGCCTGCTTCACCCACGCCCTGACCCAGCCGGCCATCGCAGACGTCGACCGGGACGGGCGGCTGGAGGTCGTCGTCGCGACGACCGAGAACGCGATCATCGCGTACGACGCGCGGACCGCGAGCGAGGCGTGGCGCGTCCCGCTTTCGACCTACGGCTACGGCCGGCCGACGGTCGCGAACGTCACGCCCGCCCCCGGCCCGGAGGTCGTCGCGAGCGACATCGACGGGGGCGTCGTGGTCGCCCGGGGGGACGGGACCGTCGCCTGGCGGGTCGCCGCGAACGCGACCGCCTGGGAGGACCCCGTGGTCTGGGAGTCGCCGCTCGTCGGCGACCTCGACGCGGACGGCCGGCCCGAGGTGGTCGTCGGGAGCAACCGGGGGCCGCTCGTCCTGACCGCGCGGGGCGGGGTCGCGTGGCGCCGGAACGGGTCGGCGGCCTACACCGCCCTCGCCGGGGCCGACGACGACCCGGCGCTCGAACTGTTCACGAGTGGGACGGCCACCGTCCGGGCCTACGACGGGGCCACCGGGGAGGTCGAGTGGTCGCGCCGCCTCCCCGGATCGCGGATCAGACGCGCCGCGGACGCCGACGGCGACGGGACGACGGAGGTGTACGCCGGCCGCGTCGGCGGCGAGGTCGTCGCCCTCGACGCCCGGTCCGGGGAGACGGAGTGGTCGACGACCGTCGCGAGCGGCGACGACGTCGTCGTCCCGCCCCCGACGCTCGGCGACGTGAACGGCGACGGTCGGTCCGAGGTGATCGCGGTGACCAACGGGGGGACCGTCGCCGTCCTCGACCCGGCGACGGGCGCCGAACTGGCCGCCTACGAGCGGGCGGTCCCGATCTGGACGTTCGCGACGCCGGCCGACATCGACGGCGACGGGCGGGCGGAGGTGCTCGTCCGGTACGGCGACGGGCGCGTCGTCGCGCTGGACTACGCCTCGTGATCGCTGTCGGGGGCTTCGGGTCCGTTCCATCCCCGTGGGATCGCCGGCTTTCGAGAACCCTACCAGAACCGCTTTTCCCGCCGAGACCCAACCGACGTCGATGACCGAGAGCGGCATCCCGCGCAGGGACTTTCTGAAGTCGGCCGTGGCCATCGGCGGGACCGCAGCCCTGGGCGCCTGCCTGGGGCGCGAGGGGGTCGACGTGCCGACGGGCCCCGCGAACCCCTCGACGCACCCGCGTCGCCAGCACGCCTGGAACGACGTCCTCCCCCGGGACGACGCCGGGAACGTCGTCGCCCCGCGCCACCACGTCCTGCTCTCCCTCGACTACCGGCGGGACGCCCCCCCCACCGATACCGACCGCGAGGCGGTCGAGACCGCCCTGCGCGGCGTCGAGCGCGCCTACGAGCGGAGCGGCGCGGGACTGCTCCTGACGGTCAGTTACTCCCCGGCGTACTTCGACCGGTTCGACGAACCGCTCCCGGACGGGATCGACCTCCCCGACCCCGAGGCGCTCGCGCCGTTCGAGGACCCCGCGCTCGACGCACCCGACGCCGTGGTCCACCTCGCGAGCAACCACGCCCAGGTCGTCCTCGGCGCGGAGACGGCGCTCGAAGGGGAGAAGGCGACGGTCAACGGCGTCGACCAGCCGGACGCCGCGCTGACCGACGCCTTTCGGATCACGGACCGCCGCACGGGGTTCGTCGGCGACGGCCTGCCCGCCGAGCACGCCGACGAGGCCGAGGGGGTGCCCGCGGACGCCGTCCCCGAGGACGCGCCGCTGTTCATGGGGTTCGAGTCGGGGTTCGAGAAGAACCAGGCGACGGAGGACCGCGTGACCGTCCAGTCCGGCCCGTTCGCCGGGGGGACGACCCAGCACGTCTCGAAGCTCCGCCTGAACCTGGAGCAGTGGTACGAGCAGGACGACCGCTGGCAGCGCGAGGCCAAGATGTTCTGCCCGCACCACGCCGAGAACGACGTCGTCGAGGGGGCCGGCGACAACCTGGGGGACTCCAGCAAGGTGGACGGGTGTGGGCCGACCGACGAGACGGCCCGCGAGATGGGCGTCGTCGGGCACTCCCAGAAGTCGGCACGCGCCCGGGAGGACGACCGGCCGATCATCCTCCGCCGGGACTTCGACTCGACGGACGGCGGCCACGCGGGCCTGCATTTCGTCTCGCTCCAGCGCCGCATCGAGGACTTCGTGACGACCCGCGAGGCGATGAACGGCACCGACGTGGCGGAGGAATCGGCCGTCGGCCAGCGCAACAACAACGGCATCCTCCAGTACATCCGGACGGAGCGCCGGGGGAACTTCCTCGTGCCCCCGCGGCCGTTGCGGGCACTCCCGCCGGCACGGCCCGGGGTCGGTGACGGGGACGTCACGGCCGCGGCCGGGGCGGGAACCGGCGACGGGGCCGGAGGCGACCCCCGATGAATCGTCGCGCGGCACTCGCCGCCGGCGGCGGCGCGGCGCTCTCGGGCCTCGCGGGCTGTCTGGACGCCCTCGGCTTTGGCACCCGCTCCGCGCGGGCCCCGCCCCTTCCCGACTACCGCCCGCCAGCCGTCTATCTCCCCACCCACGTGGAGGGGATGCGGATGGTCGGGCGGGCGTCCACGGGCGGCTACGAGTGCGCGCTGACGTACACGTTCCCCCACCGGTTCTGGCTCGTGACGGGGTCCCGGAGCGAGAAGGTCGGCATCCAGCCGGAGGACTCGATCCATCTGATGCCCGTTGTCTGGGACGCCGAGACGGGGGTCGTCCCGCCCGACATCAACCCACAGCTATCCGTGACACGGGACGGCGACACCGTCGCACAACTGGCGCCGTGGCCGATGCTCTCCCAGCCGATGGGCTTTCACTTCGGCGACAACGTCGCGCTCGACGGCGACAGGACGTACCGGGTCGAGGTGTCGATCGGTTCGCCCTCGACGCGCCGCACGGGTTCGCTGACCGACAACCGGGGGCAGGAGGCGTTTTCGTTCGACTTCGCGTTCCGGCAGTCGGCGCTCCAGGACATCACGTACCGGGACGTGCCGTCAGAGAAGGAGGGGACGAGGGGCGCCGTCGATCCGATGGGGATGGAGGGGATGCCGAGCACGCAGGTCCCGACGCCGGACGCCCTCCCGGGGACCGTCCGGGGCACGGCCACGAGCGGCGACGCCCGGTTCGTCGTGACGACGCTCCCGGACGCGACGCCGTTCGGCGGCGGATCGGACGAGACGTATCTCGCCGTCTCGCCGCGGACGCCGTACAGCCGCTACATCCTCCCGCTGATGTCGCTCTCGGCGACGCTGCGCCGGGGGGACGAGATCCTGTACGGCGGCCCCCTGCGGACGACGATCGATCCGGACCTTCGCTACCACTACGGGGCGGCCGTCCCCGGCGTCGAGTCGGGTGACGACCTCGCGATCACCGTCGACGCGCCGCCACAAACGGCCCGCCACGAGGGGTACGAGACGGCGTTCCTCGACATGGCGGGGATGGACCTGACGCTGTAGGCCTCGCCACGCCTTTCGAACACGCGTCGTGCACGCCCATCGCCCGCTGGGTCCCCTGCACCCCTACCCTCGCACGGATCGCCCACCCTCGCACGGTCGCCAACCCTCGCACGGATCGCCCACCCCCGCACGGGTCGCCCGACGGGTCAGCCCCCGGACTCCGTGGACTCGTCGGCGGGCGTTCCGTCGTTCTCCTCGTCCTCCGGCACGTCAACGTCGACAGCGAGGTCGACGTCGGCGTCGCGGACCGCCTCGCGCCAGAACTCCTCGTAGCCCTCCCGCTCCCCCGCGACGGTCGTCTCCCCCGACTCCAGTCGATCGAGCTTGAGGTCGACCTCCCGGGCCAGGTCGTCGCCGACGTCGTCGGAGACGACGCCCCGCCGGGCGGCGTCCAGGATTGCGCTCTTCTCGGCCCGCAGGAGCCGCCGTTCCCCCGCCCGGAGCTGCTGGGTCCGGAGGTCGGGCCGTTCGCGCAGGAGCGCCGAGATGGCCCGCCGGAGGTCCTCCTTCTCCCGGCGGTACTCCGCGGTGAAGTCCTCGTAGACCTCTGGCGGCACGTCGCCGGACTCCTTCAGCGACTCGGCGGTTTCGATCGCGGCGTCCACGCCCTGGGCGCGGCCGAGCAGGAGTTCGTACAGCCGCTCCGCCTCCGAGCGGGTGACGACGCCGAGGGCGTCGAGCACGCGCCCCATCGTCAGCCCCTGGACGACGAGCGAGAACGCGGCGACCCCGAACACCATCGCCCGCAGTTTCTCGCGGTGGGGGAACGGCGCGCCCGAGGCGAGCGTCTCCGGGAGGCCGAGGACCAGCGCGATGGGGATGGAGCCGTGGAGTCCGCCCCACACGAGGACGTGCCGGTACGGCCGCGACACCGACGCGTCGGCGATCCGGTCGACGACGGTCGTGACCGGGTAGACGACCGCCGCGCGGGCGAGGAGCACGAGCGGAATCGCGAGCGCGATGAGTTCGGCGTTGGTCACCAGCGTCCGGACCGGCGTGGTGACGCCGATCATCAGGAAGATGAAGGTGTTGACGAGGAACGCGGCGGTCTCCAGCCCGTTGAACAGGGTCAGCTTGGTCCGCGGCGACATCGCGTGCTCGGCGCCGCGGTTGCCGACGAACAGCCCGGCGACCACGGTGGCGATGACGCCCGAGACGCCGAGGTAGTGCTCGGCGAGCAGGAAGGCGCCGTACGCGAGGACGAAGGCCAGGACCGTCTCGGTCATGTGCTCGTCGAGGTTGACCATCACGGCGTAGACGGCGTAGCCGGCGGCGAAGCCGACGAGCAGCCCCCCGACCGAGGAGACGATCAGGCCGACGCCAAGGTCGGCGAGCCCGGCGGGGGTGAACAGCTCGGTCGGGGCGGCCCCCTCGACGATCAGCGCGAGCAGCGCCGAGAAGAGCACCACGCCCACGCCGTCGTTGAACAGCGACTCGCCCTCGACGAGCACCGCGAGGCGGTCCGGCGCGCCGAGTTCCTCGAACAGCGCCAGCACGGAGACGGGATCGGTCGGCAGGATCATCGCCGCGAACAGGAGCGCGACCAGGAGGGGAAAGCCGAAGACTGCCCGCCCGAGGACGCCGAGGAGCGCGACGCTCGTCACGAGGCCGACCACCGCCAGCGCGACCACGGGCGCGAGGTTCCGCCGGAGGAGTTCGAGGTCGGTCGTCGCCGCCCCCTCGAACAGGAGCGGCGGGAGGAGCACCAGGAGGATGAGGTCGTGCGAGAGCTGGACGTCGATGTCCACGCCGACCACCGACACGGCGACGCCGGCGAGCAGGAGGGCGATGGTGTACGGGAACCGCCCGACTTTGGCGACGAAGACCCCGACGCCCGCGGCGATGATGAACACCGGCAGGAGTTCGAGCAGGAGGCGCTCGATGGGGCCCGTCGCCGCGGCGGCGAGTGGAACCGTCACCGGCGGGACCGACACGCCCGCGGCGAGCCCGACTGTCGGCGGGACCGACACGCCCGCGGCGGCCAGCGGCACCACCGACGGGAACAGCGCGGCCATGCCGGATCTACGGGCACAGCCCGAGGTAAATCCCGGTGGCTCGGCGCCGCGTCGGCGCTCCTCCCGGCGCCGGGCGAGCGCGCGTTCCGCCCCGGTTCCGTCACCGCCCGGCGCCGCTCACTCGTGTCCGAGCACCGGCCCCGGCCGGTACGGCTCCATCAGGTACTCGGCGTCGCTCGCCGAGAGTGAAACGTCGAGCGCCTCCACCGCGTCGTCGACGTGTTCGGGGCTCGTGACGCCGACGATGGGGGCGTCGACGGCGTCGCGGGAGAGCAGCCACGCCAGGGCCACCTGGGCCATCGTCACGCCGTACTCGTCGGCGAGTTCCGCCAGCCGGGCGTTGATCTCCCGCCCGCCGTTGCGCCCGTACTCGCGGACGCGCTCGGGCATGTAGTCGTCGCGGACCTCGGCGGTGTACTCGCCGCGTTCCGTGTCGGCGAACTCGTCGTGTGGCCGGGCGAGATACCCCCTGGCGAGCGGGCTGTACGGGAGTACGCCGATGCCCTCCTGGTCACAGAAGGGGAGCATCTCGCGCTCCTTCTCCCGGTACACGAGGTTGTAGTGCGCCTGCATCGTGGCGAACCGCTCCAGCCCCTGGCGGTCGCTCTCGTGCAGCGCCGTCGCGAACTGGTAGGTCCACATCGAGGACGCGCCGAGGTATCGAACCCGCTCCCGGCGCACCGCGTCGTCGAGCGTCCGGAGCGTCTCGCCGACCGGCGTCGACGCGTCCCAGTTGTGGAGTTGGTAGAGGTCGACCGTCTCCATCCCGAGGCGATCGAGGCTGTTCGACAGTTCCTGTTCGAGGGCCTTGCGCGAGAGCCCCCCGGAGTTCGGGTTCGCGGGGTCCATCCGCCGGTGGGCCTTCGTGGCGACGACGAACCGGTCGCGGTCGTAGTCGTCCAGCACCGACCCGAGAATCCGCTCGCTCTCGCCGTACGAGTAGACGTTGGCGGTGTCGAAGAAGGTGATCCCGGCGTCGATGGCCCGCTCGATGATGGGGGCGGCGGCGTCCCCGTCTATCACCCAGTCGCGCCAGTCGGGGTCGCCAAACCCCATACACCCCAGACAGATCCGGCTCACGGTCGCCCCGGTCGCCCCGAGCGTGATGTACTCCATGCCCGGTGCAGGGGGGCGGGGAAAATATACGTTGAGCCGGCCGTGCCCGCGCGACGACGTGCTTTTGATCGCGTGACTCCTGCCCCCGGACATGGCACGAGCACAGCCCGCCGCCGGCATCGAACTCCTCACCGACGAGGAGTTCAGACAGTACCAGCAGGAGGGCCACCTCGTCGTCGAGGGCGCCCTCTCGTCGTCCGAGGTCGACCGCGTCGTCGAGCGCCTGCGCGAGTACACCCACGGCGACCGGGACGCGCCGTTCGAGACGATGCTCGAACCGTCGGTCACGGAGGGCGACGCCGACGTCGCACACGAGGGCGACGCCGTCCGGAAGTTCGAGGGACTGGACATGGTCCGTGAGGACGACGTCTTCCACGACCTGGCCCACCACGAGACGGTCGTCAGGGTCGCGCAGGACCTGCTGGGTCCCCACCTGAAGCTCCTCCGGAGCGCCGCGATGCTGAAGCCGCCCAACGTCGGGAGCGAGAAGGGCCTCCACCAGGACGCCGCCTACTACCCCATCCGGCCCCGCGACCACGTCACCGTCTGGATCGCGCTCGACGAGGCGACGCCGACGAACGGCTGCATGACCGTCGTTCCCGGCGCCCACATGGACGGCCTGACCGAGCACTCGACGGTCGACTACGACACGGACATCCTCATCCGGGACTCGCCCTACGACGAGGGCGACTTCATCGAACTGCCGATGGAGGCCGGCGACGCGCTGTTCACCCACTGCCTGATGCCCCACCGGACCGCGCCGAACACCACGGACTCGTGGCGCCGCGCGTCCATCAACGCCTACATGACCGCGCGGTCGCGCTTCACCGAACCGCCCGAGGAACGCGCGCCGTACGTCGACAGCGAGCCGATCACCGGGGCGTCGTTCCCCGGCTGCGTCTAGCGACGCCGCACCGCCTGCGCTCGGAGCGCCGGCCGCCGGCGGAACCGCACACCCGCAACTCAAGGCCCCGGGCGCAGAATCCGGCCCATGGAGGTCCGTCCGCACCTCTCGCAACACGAGACGGCCAAGCGACTCCCGCTCATCACCGAGTCCGCCGTCGTGACGGAGGTCGAGGCGATGGACCGGAGCCGGAACGACGCGGTCGTCCGGGCCATTCGGCGGACGCTCGACCGGAGCGACGGCGTCGCCTGGCGGCGCATCCGCCCCGACTCGAACGAGGCGTGCCGCCGGTGGATCAGGGACCGTCTCGAGCGGGTCGGCCCGGGCGACCCGCACGCGCCGCTGAACCGGTATCTCGCACACGAGGACCAGGCCGGCCGGACGGGCAACCGGCTCGCGGCGCTCCAGGAGCGGTTCATCCGGCCGTACCCGTCGCTCATCCGGGTGACCGTCGAGACCGACGACCCGGTGGAGTTCGTCGCCGGGCAGTACGTCTCCGTGCGGTACCGGGACACGACCCGCCCCTACTCGGTGGCGAGTTCGCCCACGCGGGACGACCTGGAGTTCTGCATCCGCCGCGTCCCGGGCGGGGAACTCACCACGGACCTCGCGGAGACCCTCTCGGAGGGCGACACGGTCACGCTCCGGGGCCCCTACGGCGACTTCGTCATGGAGCCACCCTCGCACCGGGACCTCGTCTTCCTGGCGACGGGGACCGGCGTCGCCCCGTTCCGGAGCATGATCGATTACTGCTTCGAGACCGGGCGGGACGTCCACCGCGGCGAGTCGCGCGACATCTGGCTGTTTCTCGGCTGCGCCTGGGCGGACGACCTGCCCTACCGCGAGCGGTTCCGGGCGCTCGCGGCCGAGCACGACGATTTCCACTTCGTCCCGACCCTCAGCCGGGAGGAGTACCTGACCGACTGGGACGGCGAGACGGCCTACGTCCAGCACGCCCTCGTGAAGTACTTCGCCGCCGACGCGCTGGCCGACGTGGACCTCCCGCGGGCGTTCGAGCGCTACCGGGGCGAATCCCCCGCCGTGCCGACCGACGCCCGCCTCCACCCCGACTCGATGGAGGTCTACGCCTGCGGCATCAACGCGATGGTGTACGGGCTCGTGGCGGCGGTCGAACGCCTGGGCGTCCCGGGGAAACACACCCAGTTCGAGGGGTTCGGATAGCGGCCCG
>JBDGQA010000058.1:0-35599 GCA_042219325.1 Haloferacaceae archaeon
AGGTCACCGAAGTCACCATCCGGAACCGCTACCAGGAACAGATCGAAGCGATGGGGTTCCGGTAGCGCCCGTCCCCCGGCGGCCGTCTACCGGCGGACGAACACGACGACCCGGCGATTCCACAGCGCCAGGCGGTACTCGCGCGCCTCGTATCCGTCCAGTCGCGACGCCAGGTCGGCGCGCCGGGAGGCGTCGGCGACGACGACCGGCGGCGGATCGTCGAGGGCCCGCGGCGTCGACGCCGCGTCCGTGGTCGCCCCCGCGCGTTCCGTGTACCACGGGAGGGGGAGCCGCTTCCCCCACTCCTCGGGCACGGGCGGGGTAGCGGTGTCCGCCCCGAGCGTCGACCGGAAGTCGTCCCCGTAGTAGAGCACGTCCGTCCCCTCGTTCGCCGGGGCGACGGCCGTGACGTCCGCGTGGAAGGGGCCGAGATCGTCGGCCGGCTGGGCGTAGGACGCCAGCCCGTTGTCGGGCGTGCTCGGCCCGTAGACGTCCGACGCGACGACGGCGCCGGTCCCGGCGACCGCCGCGACGACGACCAGCGCGGCCGCGGCGGCGCCGCGAGTCCGGCCCGCCGCGAACGCCCGGGTCCCGAACCGGACGACTGCGCCGCCCCCGACGGCCGCGGGCACCGCCAGCGGGACGGCGCTGTGGACGGCCACCCACGGCCCCGACACCTCGGCGACGGCCGGGAAGAGAACCAGGCCGACTAGTCCCCAGTAGCCGGCGAAGGCGACGAGCGGGCGGGGGTCGCCCGGCCCGTAGCGGTCGCGGAACAGGGCGTAGAGGGCGAGCGCGACGAGCGGCACCGCCCCGGCCGCGAGCGCCTCGGCGTTGTCCGCGAGGTAGGGCAACAGCTGGTGGGTCCCGCCGGACCGGCGTCCGAGAATCCTGACCCCGACGAACTTCCGGGCGCTCCCGAGGACGGCTGCCTCCAGCGTCGCCGGGAGGGTCGTCGGCCGCCACAGTCCCGGTCCCTGGCCGCCGGACCGGGGCGCGTAGCAGAGGAACAGGGTGAGCGCGCCGGCGGCGACCGCGCCGAGGGCGGTCCGCCAGCCGGCCAGCAGGCGGTCGCGGAGCGCGGCGACCCGCGACGCGGCGCGGGCGGGCCGCCCCAGGAGGCGGTCGTGGTCCAGAACGAGCAGACCGGCCGCCAGCCACGCGAACGGATACGCGACGGCGAACCCGGAGGCCGCGAGCGCCAGCGCGACGGCGGCGCCTGCGAGGTACGCGAACCGGCGGTCGCCGGTCCCGTCGCCGTCGGCACCACCGTCGGCGAGGCGGACGACCGCGCCGACGGCGACGAGGCCGAACGCCGCCGCCGGGACGTCGCCCCGGAGGAACCGCGAGTAGTAGAGGAGCAGCGGGTTGAAGCCGAGGAACGCCGCGAGCAGGACCGTCTCCGCGCCGTCGAGCCGACCACGGAAGAGGAGGGCGACGAGCGGAAGCAGGCCCCCGACGAGCGCGACCGGGAGCCGGGCCGTCGCGTCGGTGGCGCCGAAGAGGGCGAGCGTCGGCCGGCCGACGAGGTAGAGGAACGGGCCGCCGGCGACGGGGCGGTACTCGTAGCTCCCGGTGGCGAGAAAGCGAAGCGTCCAGTAGCCGACCCGCGCCTCGTCCCAGTGAAACGGGCGGCGCCCGAGCCAGAGCAATCGTGCGACGAGCGCCAGCGCCGCGAGACCGACGACGGCGGCGAGGACCCGGTCGCCGCGGCTCGGTCCCGGGCGGGAGGGCATACCTCCCCTCCCGCCCGCGGCCGACAGAAGCCTTTCGCCTTCCGCCGAACGCACGAAGCGAACAGGTCCCGTCCGACGCGACGGCCGAACGGGCTCATCACCCTTCCGATCCCGTCCCGGATTCGGACCCGGCCCCGGCCGGCGGGAAAGCTTTCAATCCAGGGGGGAGTAGGGCCGCGCATGTACGACGAGATACTCGTCCCGACCGACGGGAGCGCGGCGGCCGAGCGGGCGATCGAACACGCGATCGACCTCGCGGCGCGGTACGACGCCCGGATCCACGCGTTCTACGTCGTGGACACCAGCGCGTACGCCGCCCTGGAGGGCGCCGGCACCGCCGTCATCGACGCCCTGGAAGAGCAGGGCGAGGAGGCGGTCGACGCGATCGTCGAGGCGGCCGAGGGCGCGGGCGTCCCCTTCGAGCGCGTGATCCGCCGGGGGTCGCCCCACCGGAACATCCTCGACTACGTCGACGAGGCGGACGTCGACCTGGTGGTGATGGGCACCCACGGCCGGCGGGGTATCGACCGCTACCTGCTCGGCAGCGTCACCGAACGGGTGGTGCGCTCCGCGCCCGTGCCGGTCCTCACGATCCGGATGGAGGAGGAAGAGGAGTGAGCGTCGTCCCGTCGGTCGACCGGGGCAGGGGTCGAGGTCCGGCCGACCGCAAAGAGTTTACCCGGGTTCGGGTGTAGCTGGCGTCATGAGCGAGTACGTCGTCGAGTTCGTCGGCACCGGCGAACGGATCGAGGTGTCCGACACGGAGACGGTCCTCTCCGCCTGCATCGACGCGGGCATCGCCCAGGAGTACTCCTGCCGGGTCGGGATGTGTCTCGCCTGCTCGGCCGAAATCGTCGAGGGCGAGGTGGTCCAGCCGGCCGCCCGCGGGCTGACCGAGGAGGAAAAGGAACGCTACGCTCTGACCTGTATGGCTCGCCCGCAGAGCGACCTGAAACTCGACCGCGGGCAGTATCCGCCGAGCATCGAGGGCGACGCCGACGCGGGTGCCGACGCGGCCGCGAGCGCCGACGACTGAGGCCCGGAACGGGACGGGATTCGGGTCGTTCGCCGCCCTCAGACCGCGCAGTTGTTCGGCCCGAGTTCGAGTTCGAACGCCTCCTCGTCGGCCGTCGTCCGCCGCCCGAGGTTCGTCCCGATTATCTCGGCGCAGTTGGCGGGCCGCGGCGGGAGGTCCGCCGTGACGCGCTCGACGAACGCCTCCTCGTCCAGGTCGAGGACGTCGAGGCGCTCCCGGAGCGTCCCGACGGTCGGAGCGTAGCACCCGCCGTCCGTCGGGGTCGCCGCGTCGGCGTAGTGGCCCGGGAGGACGCGTGTCTCCGCCGGGAGCGCGAGGACCCCGTCGTGGAGGGTCGTGTACAGGCGGCGGGCGAGACCGGACGCCCCCTCGGCACCGGCCTCGAGGTCCGGCCGCGCCACGCCGGTGGGAAAGACCGTGTCGCCGCCGAACAGGAGGTCCGACAGCCGGAATCCGGTCATCTCGCTCGTGTGGCCGGGGAGCGCGACGGCCGAGAGCGTCGCGTCCCCCACCGCTAGTTCCTCCCCGTCCGCCACGAGGCGCGCGCCGAACGCCAGCCCCCGGTCGCGCACGCCGGCCGGGAGTACGGGCTCCGCGCCTGTCGCCGACGCGACCGTTCGCACCCCCGAGACGTGGTCCGCGTGGACGTGGGTGTCGATGGCGTACCGCATGTCGGCGCCCAGGTCGCGGGCGTCGTCGACGTACCGGTCGGCAAATGCCCGGAGCGGGTCGATGGCGGCCGCCTCGCCGTCCGCGACCACGAGATGGCCGAGACAGCCGCTCGACGGGCGGCGGTACTGCCGGACGGTCGCGGCCCCGCAGGGGACGTCAGTCGCGAGGTAGAGCCGCGCCCACGCCGCCATCCCCCCCTCGAGGTTGGCGGCGTCGACCCCCGCCTCCCGCAGGAGGCCGGCGACGTGGGCGCTCGCCTTCCCCCGGCCACAGACGACGAGCACCTCGTCGCAGTCGAGGCCCAGGTCAGCGGCGTAGTCCCCGACCGTCCCGCGCGCACCAGCCGCGATGAACTTCGCGTGTGGTGCCTGGACCGCCTCGACCGCCGGACCGGTCAGGTGCCAGGCCCGGAACTCGTCGCGGTCGCGCACGTCCAGCACGGAGAGCGGCTCGTCGGCGCGGAGCCGGGAGGGGAGGTCCGCAGGCGCGACGGACGGGACGGCATCGGACGGGGCGTCGCTCATACCCGCCGTACGCCCCGCCGGGAGAAAAGTCCCTGCCGGCGCGAC
The DNA here is from genome assembly GCA_042219325.1 of Haloferacaceae archaeon. Taxonomy (GTDB): domain Archaea; phylum Halobacteriota; class Halobacteria; order Halobacteriales; family Haloferacaceae; genus CAZMLQ01. The sequence continues at coordinate 4,014 of JBDGQA010000058.1, forward strand.
GCGAGGGGCGGCGGACCGGAGCGGCCCGCATCCGCCCGGTTCGCGTCGACGCCCGTTCACCGCCGACGGCGTTAACCGTCCGTAGACCGTCGCTCCGTCCGAATGAGCGACACAGCCGAGGAATCGGAGACGGTACGGAGACGTCGTCAGGAGCTCGACACGATCCTGGTGGCCGTCGGGCAGGAGGACCGGGAACGGGTCGTCCGTCTCGCGGAGGAGGCCATCGCGGTCGCGGCCGCGGCGGACGCGCAGGTCGTCCTGGCACACGTGTTCACCGAAGACGAGTACGATGACGTGCTCGACACGCTCGGAATCGGCGCGGAAGCCGAGGTGTCCACCGACGGGGTCGCGGAGCGCCACGCGGCCACCCGCGACCTCACCGCCCTCCTCGACGAGGCCGACGTGGAGTACACGGTGCGCGGCGCGGTCGGCGACCACGCCGAGGGCATCGTCGCCATCGCGGAGAACGTCGGCGCCGACCGCGTCATCGTCGGCGGCCGCCGCCGCTCCCCGACGGGCAAGGCGGTCTTCGGGAGCGTCGCACAGGAGGTCCTGCTCTCGGCCCCCTGTCCCGTGACGTTCGTACGGGGCGACACGGAGTAGCGGCCGGGTCGGCGCGGAGCGTTCAAGCCGATCCCGTCCCTCGGCCCGGACATGGACGGCCAGGCGTTCCGCGAGACGGTGGAAGACGGGATGGAGACGGAACTCGACCGCCTCGGGTCGAACAAACTGCTCGTCGCCCTGACCGACGCCGACCTCACGACGGCGGCGGTGTTGCGCGTGGCGGCCCACAGCGAACACGCCGCGCGGGAGACGTTCCGCGCCTGGGCGGCGGACGAGGACGACCCGCTCGCCCGGGAGGCGTTCGAGGACGCGGCCGAGCGCGAGGCCGAACACCTCGAACGGGTGCTCGACGCGCTCGACGACCCCGACTTCGACCCGGCCGACGGCGGCCCGATGCACGCGTACCTCCGGGAGCGCGAAGGGGCCGTCGAGCGAGTCGCCGCCGGAATGGTCGGCCGGGGCCTCGTGAGCGTCCGCACCCACGGGCAGGTGATCAGCTTCTTCGTCAACGAGGCCGAGGAGCGGCGGGCGGACCTCTTCCGGGACCTCCGGGCCGAGACCAGGGCGTCGCTGGAGCGGGGACTGGACCTGCTCGACGCGCTCTGTGACGACGAGGGCGACTGGAAGCGCGCCCGGATGGTCGCGGAGTACGTGATCCAGGTCGCGTACGACGACTACGCCGACGCGCTCACCGACCTCGGCCTCGATCCGCGGCCCATCTGCTGACCGGCCGATCGCCCGGCCGTCGCGCGTGCACAGTCCTAAATCCGCCACGGACCGCCCGGCGGGACACCGCCAACGCCACGGACCGCCCGGTCGGACACCGCCAACGCCACGGACCGCCCGGTCGGACACCGCCGACCTGTGCGCCCCGCACGCACCGCCGCTCCAGGTTTTACTCCCCACCCCGATTACGGGATGTATGGCATTGCGTCACACTCGTCGGCGATACCTCGCCGGCCTGGGGGCTGTCGGCGCCGCGGGACTCGCCGGGTGCGCCGGGTCGCCGGTGAGCCTGGGCGACGGATCCGGCGGTGGGGGAGGTAGCGACGGCGGCGACTCCGCTCTCACCGCGGAACCCGCGGGCCCGCCGCCCGACGGGGTCCCGACGACCGGAACACCGCCGCTCGCGGACGCTGCCCTGCCGATACCCGGGAGCGCCGGGCCGCTCCGGAAGGAGGTGAAAGACGTCGTCGGGAAGGACAGCATCCCGGCGGTGGACGACCCGTCGTTCGTCGCCCCCGGCGACGCGGACTTCCTGCAGGGTGGTGACCCGGTGTTCGGCGTCGTCGTGAACGGGGTCGCCAGGGCCTACCCCCAGAAGGTGCTCGTCTGGCACGAGATAGCCAACGACACCGTCGGCGGCGTCCCCGTGACCGTCAGCTACTGCCCGCTGACGGGCACCGCGATGGGCTTCTACCGCGGCGAGACGACCTTCGGCGTCTCGGGCGACCTGCTGAACAACAACCTCGTGATGTACGACCGGGCGACCGACAGCCGGTGGCCCCAGGTGCTCGCGCGGGCCATCCGTGGCGAGCACCGCGGACGGAGCCTGCGGGAGTTCCGCGTCGTCTGGACGACGTTCGGGCGGTGGCGCGAGGTCCACCCGGACGCGCCGGTCCTCTCGACCGACACCGGCTACGCCCGGGACTACGGCAGGGACCCCTACGGCCAGTACAACCCGAGGAAGGACTATTACGCGAACCGGAACACGCTGTTCCCGCGGCTCAACGACGACGACCGGCTGCACCCCAAGGACGTGGTCGTCGGGGCGCGGGTGCCGGCCAACGCCGGACCGCCCCCCTACGCGGCCGCCTGGGAGAAGGAGCGCCTCCGCACCGAGGGAGTCGTCGCCAGCGACCTCGGAGGGACGCCCCACGTCGCGGTCCACGACCCGGCGCTCGACGCGGGATACGTCTACGCGAATCCCGACGGCCTCGCCGTCGAGACGACCGCTGACGGGATACGCGTGGACGGCGCGACCCACCCGCCGGACGACCTTCCGCTCGACGGCGTCCTCGCGACCGACGCGATGTGGTTCGCGTGGGCGGGGTTCTATCCGGACACGAACCTGTATGCGTGAGACGCTCAGCCGGACGCGGTCGCTCCTGGCCCGGTCGGTTGCCCGGCGGGACGGCCGCGCGGCCGGCGCGGTCGTCCTCGCGGCCTACCCCGTCCTCTACCTGGTCGCGCTCGGTCACCTGACGCTCGGCGGCAGCGGCGGCCTCGACCTGTTCGTCGTCGCCGGCCCCCTCGCCCGCGCCGTGGTGGCCCGGTCGCCGTTCAACTACGAGCCGATCGCTCGACTGGTCGTCGGGCCGGTCGTCTGGCTGATCTCGCCGCTGAACCTCCTGCTCGCGGGGGTGCTTGGCGTCCTCGTCGCCGCGAACGCCGCCGTCGCGGTCGTCGCCACGCGCGCGCCGTCGGCCTGTGGAGTCGGCGCCCGGACGGGCCCGCTCGCAGGCGTCCTCGGCCTGCTCTCCGGCGCGACCTGCTGTGGCCCGGCCGTCTTCTTCCTGCTCGGCATCCAGGCCACCGGCGCTCTCGTCGGCGCGTTCGGGGCGCTGGTGCCGGCGGCGGTCCTCGCGCTCGTCGCGAGCCTCCTGCTCGCCGGGCGCGGTGTCGGCCGTAGCGACGGGGCCGGTGACACCGGCACCGACGCCGGATCCGGGGCGGGGTAGCGCCGCGGTCGAACCCGAAACGGTTTAGCCCGTCACCGGCGTCGCGCCGACGATGCGACTGCAGGACCGGCGCGTGCTGATCACCGGCGGCGCGGGACTGGTCGGCTCGCACCTGGCCGAGGTGCTCGTCCCGGACAACCACGTGCGCGTCGCCGACGACCTCTCGAAGGGCGAGCGCGACCGCCTCCCGCCGGACGTCGAGTTCGAGCGCGCGGACGTGACCGACCCCGCGGCGGTCGAACGGGTCGTCACGCCGGACCTCGACGTCGTCTTCCACCTCGCGGCCCACACCGACACCGCGCACGCCGAACCGCGCCGCATGTTCGAGGAGAACACCCGGATGACGTACAACGTCCTCGAACGGATGGCGGCGGTCGACGTCCGGAACCTGGCCTTTACCTCCTCCTCGACCGTCTACGGCGAGGCGCCGCGGCCGACCCCGGAGGACTACGCGCCGCTCGAACCGATCAGCGAGTACGGGGCGAGCAAACTGGCCGACGAGGCGCTGATCTCGACGTACGCCCACGCCCGCGACTTCACCGCCTGGACCTTCCGCTTTGCCAACATCGTCGGCCCCCACCAGCGCGGGACCGTCATCCCCGACTTCATCCGGAAACTGCAGGACGACCCGGAGACGCTGACCATCCTCGGCGACGGTCGCCAGGAGAAGTCCTACCTCCACGTGACCGACTGCGTCGACGCCATCCGGCACGTCGTCGAACACGCCGACGCCGCGCTCAACACCTACAATCTCGGGTCGCGGACGACCACCTCGGTCACGCGGATCGCCGAGATCGTCGCCGAGGAGTTCGGCGCCGACCCGACGTTCGAGTACACCGGCGGCGACCGGGGATGGCAGGGCGACGTGCCGCGGATGCGGCTGTCCATCGAGAAACTCGCCGCGACGGGCTGGGAGCCGTCGGCGTCGAGCGAGGACGCCGTCCGCCGGGCGACCCGGGAACTGATCGCGGAACTCGTCGACGGGTAGGGCGTCTCCCCTCGTCGACGTCAGTCACCGGACCCGTCGACGCGCGTCGGGGGCGCCGGGACGAACCGCAAGACTCGACTCCCTCCCGCACCACCGTCCTCCATGAGCGACTACCTCGTGGCGATGGAGGCGGCCTGGCTGGTACACGATGTCGAGGACGTTGACGACGCCGTCGGGGTGGCGGTGAGCGAGTCGGGGCGGCGCCTCAACGAGGCCGGCAAGGAGTTCGTCGAGGTCGAGGTCGGGGCGACCCCCTGCCCGGCCTGCGGCGAGCCGTTCGACTCCGCGTTCGTCGCCGCGGGCACCGCGCTGGTCGGTCTCCTGCTGGAGATCGACGTGTTCGACGCCGACGGCGAGACCCACGCCGCCCGCATCGCCAAGAGCGAGGTCGGCGGCGCGCTCACCGACGTCCCGCTCTCGGTGATCGACGTGGTCGAGACCGGCGAGAGCGAGCGCGAGGCGGCCGGGGAGTCGACGGGCGAGTAAAACGCCGGCGTGCGGGCCGTCTCCGTCACCCGGCACTCACTGCGCCGTGCTCACGATCCGTATCACGTCGCCTTCCCCCAGTTCGTACTCGTCCGAGATCCGCCGTTCGGCGCGCGCGTCGACCGCGTGGAGGTATCCCTCTCCGATGTCGGAGTGGACGGCGTAGGCGAGGTCCTTCGGCGTCGACCCGCGCGCGAGCAGGTGGGCGTCGGGCAGCACGTTCCCCTGGCCGTCGGTCCAGCGGGTCGCGTTCTCCACCGGGTAGACGGTCACGCGGTCGAGCATGTCGTACACCGCCTCGTTGATGGCCTCGACGATGCCGGTACCGCCGTACTCGGCCATCGTCTCGCGCACCTGCTCTAGTCCCTGCCGCTGGGCGTCGCTGAGGTTGCCGGTGACCGCGAACTCCTCGTCGCCGGGGTCGTAGTCGACCAGGTCCGCCCGCGCCGCCCGGCGGAGCGCGAGTTCGCCGTCGGCGGTCGCGGGCACCACGGGCCGGTCGAGATCGCGCAGGCGCTCCAGGTTCTCCGCGGGCGCGACGTCTGCCTTGTTCGCCACGACCAGGATGGGCTTGGTGCGGGCGCGGACGTCGCGGGCCAGCGCCTCGCGGTCCTCGTCGGTCCAGGCTCGGGGGTCGTCGGGGTAGTCGAGCGCCCGGAGGCTCGCGGCCACGTCGGCCTGCGAGGCGCCGAAGCCGGTCAGCATGTCCGCCAGTTCCGCGTCGATGTCGAAGTCCGGCGACCGGGACTGGCGCTCGACGCCCTCCCAGTTGCGGTCGATGATGTCGGCCAGCCAGAGGTCCATCTCGCGCTCGACGAAGTCCACGTCCTCCATCGGGTCGTGTTCCCCGACTCCGACGGGTTCGCCCTCCGCGTCGGTCCCACCGGAGGCGTCCACGACGTGGAGGATGACGTCGGCGTCGGTCAGCGCGTCGAGGAACTGGTTGCCGAGCCCCCGGCCCTCGTGGGCACCGGGAACGAGGCCGGCCACGTCGAGGAGTTCGACGGGGACGTACCGCTTGCCCGCGCGGCAGTGTTCGTCCCCGCACCGCTCCTCGCGGTCGAGGCAGGGGCATCGGGTCCGGGCGTACGTCACCCCGCGGTTGGGGTCGATGGTCGTGAACGGGTAGTTGCCCACGTCGGCCTCGGCCATCGTGGCCGCCCGGTAGAAGGTGGACTTGCCGGCGTTGGGCTTGCCGGCGAGCGCGACCGTCAGCATACGTCCCCTCCGCCGGAGACCGGGAACTGCCTTTCGGTCCGGGGGGCGCCGGTCACCCGTGCGGTTACGTGCTCCGTTGCCCGCCGTCGCCACCGCCGGCATCCTGTCCGCCGTCGCCGGCGGACGCCTCGTCGGCGGCGTCCCCGTCGTCGGGCGGGTCCGTGTCACCGCCCTCCCCCTCGCCGTCACCCCGTCGCCGGTAGCGGCGGACCCCCAGGCCGGCGACGAGTGCGACCGGCCCGAGGAAGACGACCAGGTAGGGGAGCGCGTACGCGGCGAGCACCGCCAGCGCGCGGAGGGCGACGGTCACACCGTGGACCGACTCCAGGAACGCCCCCACGAGCGGCACATCGTACCACTGCTGGACCGCGTCGGGGCCCGGTTCGGGCCGCTCCTCGTTCAACTCGACGGTGATCGTCGAGAACGCGACCTGTCGCTTCAGGGTCCGCTGCTTGGCCTCCAGGCGCTCGATGCGCTCCTGGGTCTCCGAGAGTCGACGCTGGACCGCCAGCACGTCCTCGGTGTCGTTTGCCCGCTGGTAGAGGGTCCGGAGGCGCTCGCGCTGGTTTCGCAGGTTCGTCAGCCGCGCCTCGATGTCGACCAACTGATCGGTGACGTCCTTCGAGTTCGTCTCGCTGTGCTGGACGGTGCCGACCGACTCGGCGTGATCCATCATCGCGTCGAACCGCTCGGCCGGCACCCGGAGGGTGACCGACCCGGTGACGTAGGTGCCGGCGCGGACCTCGTGGCGCCGGCGCGTCGAGTCCGAGACGAACCCGTTCATCTCCCGGACCGTACGGGTGAGGTTCTGCCTCGCCCGGCCGTAGTCGTCCACCGTCAGGACCACCTGCCCGGTCTTGATCACCTGCCGCTCCCGGATCTGAAGGGCGTCGCCGCCGCCGTCACCGGTCTTGCTAGCGGCGGCCTCCTCGGCCGGCGCGCCCGCGTCCGCTCGCTCGGCCGCCTGCGTCGCCGCGAGGTCGGCATCCCCGGCGGAACCGCCGCCGGCCCCCCCCGAACAGCCGGCGAAAACCATCAGGGCGGCGAGCAGGACGGCGGCGAGCGCCCGGCGTGAGCGTGGCATGGGCGTCCGTACCGGCCCGGACCCTGAAGCCGTTGTGGAGAGACAAAGGGTCGTTGTACATTGCTGCGGCGCGTCCGGGCGACACGGCGGATGGGGAACGACGGGTCACCGCCCCGCGCGGCGTCGTCGAGCACGAATCCGGCCCCGTCCCGTCACCGCACGCTCAGGAGCAGGGAGAACCCGGCGTACAGCCCGTAACCGACGGCGACGGACGAGCCGAGCGTGAGCAGCCAGAAGACGACGGTCACGGCGACCTTCCGGCGCGAGACGCCGGCCGTGCCGGCCGCCAGGCCGCTCCCGATGACCCCCGAGAGGACGATGTTGTTGAACGAGACGGGGACGCCGAGGGCGACGGCGGCCTGCGCGATGACGAAGCCCGGAACGAGCGCGGCGATGGAGCGCCGGACGCCGAGTTGCGCGTACTCCCGCGAGGTGGCCTGGAGGAGTCGCGGCGCGCCCGTCCACGCGCCGGCGAGGATGCCGGCCCCGCCGAGGGCGAGCAGCGTGATCCTCGGGAGCCCGAGTTCGGCCCGGAACAGGTGTTCCAGCGGCCCGGTCGCCAGGCCGACCTGGGTGCCGCCGCTGGAGAACGCCACGACGCCACCGAGAACGAGCAGGAACGATCGGATACCCCGCTTCACCGACCGCCGGGTCCGCCGCCGGACGGCGACGAACGCGACCGCCGCGAACGCCAGGGTGACGAGGACCGCGACGGGGTCGACGCCGACGAGCGGATCGGGAGCGGCGCCCACGGCCCGCGACGCGACCCCGGCCACGGTCCCCTGGTCGCGACCGGCCGGTGGCGGGAGCACCCCCAGGCGGATGTGGGCAAGGAGGCCCCCGACGAACGCCGCGAGGAGCGGGACGCCGACCGTCTCGGGGACGTCGTCGCGGCGCAGGAGGGTCGCCGTCAGGTACGCGATGGTCCCCGAGGCGACCGGGACGGCGAGCCAGAACGCTCCGATCCGGCGGTAGACCGCCCACGCCGGATCGCCCCCGAGCGAGAGGCCCACGCCGATCATCGCGCCGGTCGTGGCGAAGGCCGCCGGGATGGGATAGCCGGAGTAGACGCCGAGGGTCATGTACGTCGCGGCGGTCAGGAGGCCGGCCGTCGCCGCCAGCGGCGTGATGGTGGCGCCCTCGATCAGGCGGCTCCCGACCGTCCGGGAGATGCTTCCGCCCTGGGTGACCGCCCCGGCGGTCGCGAGCACGCCGACGAGAAACGCGGCGCGCATCGTGGAGACCGCGTTGGCGCCGATGGCCGGCGCGAACGGCGGCGAGTTGCTGTTCGCCCCGAGCGCCCACGCCATCGCGAGGCTGGCGACGACGGCGACGCCGACCAGCGCGGCGAAGACGGGGGATGTCACGCGTCACCACAACCTGCGGAGGGCCCGGTCGACGAGCGACGCGTCCGACCGGCGCTTGGCGATGACCACCGGCGGCGCCGCCCGCCGTCCGACCGTCCGCGCCACCGACCCGACGACCCGGGGCCGAATCCCCCCCTCACGGGTCGCCCCCAGGACGACGAGGTCGTGGGCGTCGGCGTCGGTCGCGATGGCGTCGCCGACGGCCGCGGCCTCGCGCACGTCGGTCTCGACGGCCACGCCGGACAGGCGGTCGGCCGTCGCCGTGACGCGGTCACGGGCGGCCTCCCGCGCGTCGGCGGCGGCGTCCGGGGGCACGTACGAGACGACCGTCACGGCCGCCGCGTTGGCTCGTGCGACCGCCCTGGCGAGGTCCGACGCCGTCGCGGCGTGGGGGCCGCCGTCGGTCGGTAGCAGGATTCCGTCCATCCCGTCGGCCGTTCTGCCGACCCGCTCGACGAAGACGTCACAGGGGGCCCGCCGGAGGACCGGGTCGACGGTCGTGCCGAGGACGACGTCCGACGGCCGGGACCGGTCCTGCCAGCCGAGCAGCACCGCGTCCGCGCCGGCGTCCGCGACGGCCGAGAGCACCGCGTCGGCCACGTCGGAGCCGACCAGCAGGCTCCGCTCGACCGGAACCCCCGAGTCGTCGGCGGCCGCGACCGCCCGGTCGAGGACCGCCCGCCGGTCGGTCGCGAACTCCCGCTCGATGCGTTCCTCGGAGAAGAGCAGAAACGGCGACGTGGCGGGCTTGTGCACGACGCTCACGACGCGAATCCGGCCGTCGTGGGCCGCGGCCACGTCGACCGCCGTCCGCATCAGTTGTTCGACCCGGTCGGGGTTGGCGACCGCAACCACGATGGTGTATCCGGTGTCGGGGCCGGGGTCGTCCTCGACGACACGCCGGACGTCGCTCATCGACTGGGAGTTTCGCGTCGCGAGGGAATAAGTACTGCGCGGGTCGGGAGGGCGGGTCGCCGGGCGAAGAACCGCCCGCAGTCCGGCGGTCATCCGCCGACGCTCAGTCGTCGGCCGGCGCGATGTCCGGCTCGTCGAGCGACCGAATCTGCGTCGAGAGGCGGTCGCGGTCGAACCGCGCGTCGGTGATCCGGCCGAGCGCCACGACGACGACCGTCGAGACGACCATCGCGAGCGTGAACGCGTGGATGTTCGACGCCGCCGGGAGCGCGGGACCGAGGACCGGGATCGATCCGACGAGGCCGCGCGCGAGCGGGAAGTAGGCGGTCCCGACCGCGAGGCCGGCCACGGAGCCGACGAGCGCCCCGCCCTCGGTCGGCCGGCCGGAGAACAGTCCGTAGAGGAAGGGCACGACCGTGGCGGCCGAGAGGAGGTCGGCGAGCAGGAAGAGGTTCAGGACGCTGTACCCCTGCGTGCCGACGACGATGGCGCCGAGCGCGACCACCACCGTCAGCCCCCTGGCGACGAGCAGGAGGGTGCGCTCGTCCGGGTCGTCGATCACCAGCGAGAGGTCCGCGGTGGCGATGCTGGCGATAGCGTTGAACAGCGTGTCCGCGGTGCTCGCGACCAGGACGGCCGCGAGCGCGACGACGAGGAGCAACAGCGTGTCGGGGAGCGCCGCGTCGACAACCGCGAAGAAGGCCGTCGAGGGGTTGTCGCCGAGGTTCATGCCGGACGCGACGATGCCGAAGAGTCCGAAGAGCACGATGGCGGGGAGCGTGATGGCGGCCGACAGCGCGAACGACCGCCGGACGGTCCGCTCGTCGTGGGCGGCGTAGATGCGCTGCCAGCGGCCCTGGTTGAACATGTTGGCGCCGAGGATGGCGACGCTGATGTAGATGCCAAACTCCACGCCCGACGGGTTGGTGATGTCGAGCAGCTGGGGCTGGGAGGCGGCGACCTCCCCGACGATGGTGCCCACGCCGCCGAGCGAGACGGCGGCCGCGACGGCGGTGACGAGGATCAGCGGGAGCAGGACGACCGCCTGGACCGCGTCGGTGACGATGCTGGCCAGCAGGCCGCCGTAGGCCGTGTAGACCAGGGCGACACCGCCAACCAGCGCCGCCGTCCACCACGCCGGGACGCCGGCGACCAGCTGGAGCGCTCCCACGATGCCCGTCATCTCCGCCGCGAGGAAGATGAACATGTAGGAGACGGAGATGAGGAGGACGTAGGTGTAGAAGACGGGCCCGTACCGGACGTAGACGTACTCGGTCAGTGAGTGGCCCTCGGGGATGTACTGCCGGACCCGGGAGCCGACCCAGACGAAGAGGAGGATCGGAACCGCCGAGCCGATGGCGTAGCCGACGACGGCGGCGAGGCCGCCGAACGCGGCGCCGGCCTCGGCCGGGGAGAAGAGCACCCAGGCGCCGAGCCCCGACGCGACGAGCGTCGCGGTCGTCATGCCGGTGCCCGTGCTGTTCCGGGCGCTGACGAGGTCCTCGACGGAGCCCACGTGGCGCCGGGAGTAGACGAGGCCGACGACCGCGACGACGACCAGCGCGGCGGCGGTCACGAGCGTCGCGACGACCGGGTCAATCATGGGTCGCGCTCACCCCCCGAGCTGTCGGGCGTCCGGCGGATCAGTCGCGGCGAGCGGTGCGTCGACGGATCGGAACAGTGCGGTGCGTAACGGGTCATGAGTGCGTGCGGAGCGCGTGCGGTTCGTGTGGCGGCTTGGATCGCTGCGGATCGCGTGACGGTTCGGATCACTGCGGATCGTAGGCGGCGTCGAAGAACGCCGCCTCGTTCTCGGCGGTGCGTTCGAACAGGCGGGCGACGCGGCGCTGGCGGCGGGGCGAGAGGCGCGGGCCGTACTCGTCCAGCTGGCCGCGGAGCCAGTCGACGTACGACTCGAACCACTCGTTGAGGTGGATGTCGAGCCACTCGTCGAGGTACCACCGGTCGGGGTCGCCCTCGGCGGCGTAGGAACACCAGTCCAGGTAGACCCACTCGGCGGCGGTCTCGACGGCCAGCGACTCCTCGTAGCCCCCCTCGCCGGTCGAGCGGTGGAGGAAGTCGATGAACGATTCCGCCGCCGGGTGGAGGTCGGGGTCCTCCCACCGCTCGGGCGGGATTCCGAGGTCCTCGAACGCCCGGAGGAAGTAGTCGTGTTCGCCCCCGGTGAGGACCGAGAGGGACTCGGCGTGGCGGCCCATCTCCTCGATACTCGGGGCCTGGCTCGCGGTGCGCGCGGTCTTGCGCGCCCCGGCTTCGAGGAAGGCGTAGTCCTGGACCAGGTACCGGCCGTACACGTCCTCGGCCACCGCGTCGTCCCGGACCGCCTCGACGAACCGGTGGCGGGTCGCGTCGGTCCACCCCTCGCCCGTCCGGTCGCGGAGCCAGGCCGAGAAGCGGCCGTCAGCGTCGGGGTCGTAAGGCGCCTGGCCGTCCGCGTCGGGGGCGTGCGGCGTCGCTCCCGTCACACGTCCCACCCCTCGCGCGTGTAGCACATCTCCCAGAACCGGTGTTCGAGGCGGGCGCTCGTCAGGAACGCCTCGCGCATCGCGTCGCGCTGGCCGGGGAAGCGGTCGCCACACCGGTCGACCAGGTCGGTCATCCACGCGACGGCGTCGCGGAACTCCTCGCTCGTGTACTTCTCGACGAACGGCGTGTACCGGTGGGAGCCGTCGGCGCGTTCGGCCATCCGCTCGGCGACGTCGAGGTAGCCCCGGCCGCAGGGGTAGATTGCCGCCGCGACTTCGGGGAACGAGCCCTCGTGGGCCGTCCGGACGAGGAAGTTCGTGTACGCGACGCAGGTGGGCGCCTTCGTCGTCGCCTCCAGTCGCTCCAGCGGGATGTCGTACTCCGCCGCGAACTCCCGGTGGAGGTCCATCTCGTGGTCGAGGATCCGGTGGCCGACGCCCATCATGTGGGTCATCGTCGCCTCGTCGGGCGCCTTGGTGGCCCCGATCGCGAACACGCGGGCGTAATCGAGCAGGTAGCGGTAGTCCTGTTCGATCCAGTGGCGGAAGGCCGCCGGATCGAGGTCGCCCGTCGCGAGTTCGCGCACGAACGGGTGGTCGTACTGGGCCTCCCAGACGTGGCGGCCCTCGTCGAGCAGTTCGTCGCTGAATCCCATATCCGGGCGTAGCGACTCGCCCGTGATATAACTAACTAATACAACTGAGTGATACAGTCGCGGCGCCGGCGGCGGGGACGCCGGCCATCCGCGCGGTGGCAGGAATCGCAGACCCGTGAGGCGGGTCGGACGAACTCGCCGTCACTCGGCGGACGGTATACCGTCCCACGCCCGCTCGTGGACGTAGTAGACGCCCATCTTGACGGCGCTCGCGACCAGTCCGATGTCCAGGGCTGCGTTCAGATCGCCCACCAGAACGTACGCCACGATCACCGTCGTGACGACGCTCGCGAGCCGGTAGCTGACCGTCTTGGCGAGGAGGGGACGCCGCCGCGAGATGTATGGCAACATGGCTCACAATAGCGATATATAGAATATATGCCTTGCGGCGGTGCGTCGGTGGGGGCATCGGCGGGGAACGAGTGATCGACGAGGGACGCGGACACCGGCGAGAGCACGTCCCGCGGAGGGGGAGACGGGACTGGATCGGGACGTACGAACTACCCGGCGTGCGAACGACGAGCGGCGGCCGCTACTCGGGGACCCGACCGCCGGGACGCCGGATGCGCATCTCGCCGCGGGACCGGATGGCGCCGTCGACCTCGGCCTCGGCGTGGAGGTCGAGGTCCGAACACGACACCTCGCCGAGGACCTGGGCGCCGGGCGCGAGGGTGACATCCCCGCCGCGGGTGGTGACGTCGCCGTGGACGCGGGTCCCCTCGCCGACGACGACGTCGCCGCGGGCCCGGAGGCTGCCAAAGAGGTTGCAGTCCTCGCCGACCTCGATGGACTCGGCGCGGACGTTGCCGTGGAGGCGGCAGCCGTCGCCGATGGACGCGGGCGTCGACACCTGCCAGGCGTCATCGGAGACGGTACTGCCGCGGGGGACCACGAGCGGATCGCTCTCGCCGTCGCCCGAGAGCGCGGTCGCGAGGTCCTCGGCGGCCTCGTGGTCACCGATCCGCAGCAGTTGCGAGAGGACCACGAAGTAGAAGACGAGGGTGGGCATCGGGTTCCGGATGACGATCCAGCCGTTGGCCTCGAACCCCTCCTCGATCTCCACGTCGTCGCCGATGTCGAGGTCGCCGCTGACCATCAGGCGGCCCTCGACGTGAGTCCGCTCGCCGAGGTAGGCGTCCTCGCCGACGAGGACGTTGCCGGCGACGTCCGACCAGACGTCCAGCCGACAGTCCCCTTCGGCCTCGATGTCGCCGCCGAACCGGACCCGCTCGCCGGCGATGACGTTCCGGCCCCGGACGCCGAACTCGACGGTCGACTGGCCGCCCACGACCACGTCGCTGTCGGTCACCAGGTCGTGTTCCTCGACGGTGGTCCCGTCCGGAATCTCGAGCGCGTCGAGCGGGTCGGAGCCGATCGGCGCTTGCACGCGCGAGTGATGCATCCCGGAGCACATAAACCGCCCGACGGCGTCGGACGGGCGTCTGACGCCGCCGCGTCTCGCCCGTGACGGTTTAATAGCTGCGACGCCTAGCCGCGTCCATGACGGTGATCTCTTTCGACGACCGGGGGGTGGACGTGGTGTACGAGGGCATCGAGTTCCGCATGGAGAAGACCCTCATCGAGGAGGCGACCCGGAAGTCCTACCCCGACGTCACCGACCACGAGGTGCTCAAACTGGTCGAGGACGACCCGAGTCTCAGCGGCGAACCCCGACGGATCGGCGACATTCTGGCGTAGCCGCCGCGGGTCGGCGGACCGGAAGACGGATCCCCGACGTCCCTCGCGGGACGTCCGGCGTCAGACGCGCTCCGTCGGTCCTCCTATAGCGCCTCGACGGCGGCGGCGGCCCGGAGGACCGTCGCGTCGTCGCCGCGCCGCCCGACGAGCATGAGTCCGACCGGCAGTTCATCGACTGTCCCACAGGGGACGGAGACCGCCGGATGTCCGGTGAGGTTGAACGGCGCGGTGTTGGCCACGCGGGGGCCGGCGTAGGCCCGCTCGACCAGTTCCGGTCCGTCGAGCCCCTCACGAACATCGTAGGCGGTGACCGGCGTCGTCGGGAGCGCGAGCACGTCCACTTCGGCGAGCGCCTCGTCGTAGGCCGCCGCGAGGTCCCGCGACAGGTTCCGCGCGACCGCGTGGTAGTAGCCGCGGTACTCATCGCGCATGTACGCCCCGAGCAGGAGCACGAGTTTCATCGTCGGCGGGAACCGGTCGGCGCGGGCGTCCGCGAGGCGGGCGAACGCCCGGAGGTAGTCGGTGTCGTAGCGGCCGTCGACGTGGTGACCGACCCCCGAGTCGCGGGCCAGTGTCGCGATGGTCTCGGGAACGATTCCGAGCCAGATGGCTCCCCCATCCGCGTGTAGCGGCACCGGGATTTCCCGGACGCCCGCCCCTGAATCGCCGAGATCAGCGATTCGATCCCGGACCAGGTCGTCGACCGGCGGCTCCTCCGCGATGAATCCCTCCGCGAGGACGCCGACGGTGAGGCCCTCGACGCCGCCGTCGAGCGCCCCGACGTACGACCCTGGTCCGGGGGCACCCTCCCGACCGCCGACGGGTTGTCTGGGGTCCTGCCCGTCGGGACCGGCGAGCACGGAAAGCGCCCTGGCGCAGTCCCGAACGCTCCCGGCCAGCGGCCCGACGTGGTCGTACGTGTGGCCGAGTGGGGTGATCCCGGTGTAGGGCACGAGCCCGTGTGTCGGCTTGAGGCCGACGCAGCCACACCACGCGGCCGGCACGCGGACGGACCCGGCCTGGTCGGTACCGAGCGCCAGGTCGGCGTCGCCAGCGACGACCGCCGCCGCCGACCCGCCGGATGATCCGCCGGCGAGATGGTCCGGGTCCCGCGGGTTCAGGACCGGTCCGGCGGCGCTCACCTCGCCCGTGCCCGAGACCGCCATGTCGTCCATCGCCGTCTTCCCGACGACGGTCGCGCCGGCCGCGAGCAGGCGGGTCACGACCGTCGCGTCCCGGCGCGGCCGGTAGCCCGCGAAAACGCGCGACCCGCAGGTCATCTCGACGCCCGCGACGGCGATGTTGTCCTTGACGCCGACCGTGACGCCGGCGAGGGACCCCTCCGCCGCACCCTCGACCTCACACCGCGTGACGAAGGCGTTGTAGGGGTCGCCCCCGGGCGTCGGTCGGGACGTCCGGCGGTCGTCGTGCCGGTCGTCGGGGCGGTCGGCGAGTTCGTCCAGCCGTTCGTAGATCGGCATCCGCTCGCCGACGAGCGCCGCGAACGCGTCGAGGTCCGCGTCCGTCAGCCCGAGCGAGTAGCGGTCGGCCAATTCCCGGAGACGCTCCGTCGACGGGGGGCGCAGTTCCGGCAGGGGACGGCCGACGTCCCCGACCCGCGGTTCCGGTCCCCGACCGCGTTCGTCCGTCATGTCCGCGTGGTATAACCGAATGATATAATAACCTTTTACCACGACGTTCGTCCATGAGGGTAGACGGAACCGCACTGTGGGCCGTATCGGGCCTGCTGCTCGTCGTGATGGTCGTCGCCGTGGCGCTCCCCGTCCGGCCGATGGTCTGGATATTCCCGCTCTGGGGTGCCGTGGTCGCGGCCGCGATGCTCGCGGGCGTGGCGGCCGGCGCCGTGGCGGCCCTGCGCGGATGGCCGCACGGAGGTGAGCCGGTATGAGCAGGGTCGCGCTCGCGTTCATCGGCCTCTACCTCGTCGGCGTGCTCGCCGCCGGCTGGTACGGCTATCGGCGGACGGGTAGCGGCCCCGACGAGTACTTCCTCGCCGGGGGGACGCTCGGCCGCATCGTCTATCCGCTCACCATGTTCGCCACGCTGGTGAGCGCGTTCAACTTCCTCGGGAGCGCCGGGTTCGCCTACCTGCACGGGCTGCCGTGGTTCACGATGCTCGCGGTCACGAGTCTGGCGGGGATACCGCTCGCACTCGTCGGATACCGGGCGTGGCTGCTCGGCCGCGAGCGGGGGTACATCACGCCGACCGAGTACCTCGGCGACCAGTTCGACAGCGACGTGCTGAAGGTCCTCGTCGTCGCGGTCCAGTTCGTCTGGGCGATTCCCTATCTCGCGATCCAGGCCATCGGCGGCGGGGTGATCCTCGAAGTCATCTCGGACGGGGCGCTCGGCTTCGAGGTCGGGGCGTTGCTCGTGATGCTCGTGACGGCCGTCTACCTCTCGCTCGGGGGGCTCCGGGGGTCCGCCTGGTCGGACGTGATCCAGGGCGTCGTCCTGGTCGGCTTCCTGTCGACGGCCCTGCTCTACATCCAGCCGGAGATCACGCTCGACCGGTTCTTCCGGAACGTCGCCCGTGAGACGGGCCTGCTCACGACGGCCGGGAACGTCGGTTTCTTCACGCCCCGAATCTGGCTCTCGTTCCTGCTGATGAACGGCATGGCGGTAATCGCCTATCCACAGGTGTTCCAGCGCTTTTTCGCCGCGAAGAGCGAGCGGTCGTTCAGGTCCCTCATCGTCTGGTGGCCCGCGGTCCTCGCGGTCACGTCCGTCGTGCCCGTCCTCCTCGGGATCATCGGGACGGGAATCGTTCCGGACCTCGCAAACCCCGACAAGGTCGTGCCGCGCCTGCTCGAGACGTTCGCACCGACGTGGCTCGTGGGGATCATCATGGGCGGCGCGGTGGCGGCCATGATGAGCACCGCCGACAGCCTGGCGCTCACGCTCTCGTCACTCGTCACCCGGGACCTCTATCACGACCACGTCGACCCCGACGCGAGCGACCGGGCCGAGCGATGGGTGGCCCGCATCGCGATCGGGGTGCTCCTCGCCACGGGTTACGGGATCGCGCTCTCGTTCACCGGAACCATCGTCGAACTCGCGATCTACTTCATCCAGGGCAACGCGCTCCTGTTGCCGGTCCTGCTCGCGCCGCTGTACTGGCGCGGCGCGACGGCGACCGGGGCGCTCGCGTCGGTCGTTCTCGGCCAGGCCTACCTCGTCGCCGCCGGGTTCGGCCCCGCGCCGACGTTCGGATTTATGCCGTTCATCCCGGCACTCGCGCTGGCGTGTATCGGACTGGTCGGCGGATCGCTGCTGACGGCCGACCGGGACGAGACGCCCGCGGTGCGCGCCGACGAGGCGTAGCCGTCCCGCGACCTCCGCCGGCGTCCGCCCCCCGCGATCACCGCGCCTGCAGTCGCTCCTCGACGCAGACTTTCACGATCGACTTGGCGATGGCGACGCCCCCGGAGAGCGGGTCGAGCGTGGTCTCGCCGGCCCGCTCGCGGTACTCGATGGGCAGTTCGATCACGTCGTATCCGCGCATCAGCGGGCGGAGGAGGAGTTCCGCCGAGAGCCCGGTGTTCTCGGTCCAGACGATGTCGTGGAGCAGGTCGCGGCGGTAGGCCCGCATCCCGGTCGTGGTGTCGTGGACCCGCTCGCCGGCGAGCAGGCTGCCGAGCAGCGCGAAGGCGACGTTCCCGAACCGGTTGACCGGCGGCATCGCGTCCGCGCCGTGGTAGAGACGGTCGCCGCTCACCACGTCGTACCCCTCGTTGATCCGATCGAGGAAATCCGGCAGGCGCTCCATCGGATAGGTGTCGTCGCAGTCGGTGGTGACGACCACGGGACGGTCGGGTGTCAGAACCGCCTCCCGCACCGCGACGCCGTACCCCTGGGGCTGCTGGCGGATGACGTGGGCGCCCTTCTCGCGGGCGATCTCGGGCGTCCGGTCGGTCGATCCGTCCACGCAGACGACTTCGGCCCCCCCGTCGGTCACCCGGTCGATGTCGTCGATGACGGTCCCCACCGCCTCCTCCTCGTTGTACGTCCCCATCACGACCGCCAGATCGTCGAAGCCGAACGGCATGCCCCGGTCTACTCGCCGGGGGGTACTTGTCGGTTTAGGTTCGCCAAAACGACGGAAATGCGAGGGGAAACGTGCGGATCACACCACGGCGGAACCGAAGGGCCGGGCCGGGGTTTCGACCGTCCACGCGACGGTCCCGGCCGCGGGGTCGACGAGGCTGACCGCGTCGTCGTCGTAATGCGAGAGCAGGACCCGCCCGTCCGGGCAGGTCGCGGCCGCGAGCGACGGGGCCGGGAGCGGGACCGCGGTTCCGTCGAGGGAGCGGAGCAGGGGGGCGTCGCGGTGGAAGACCCAGGGGTCGCCGTCGACCACGACGACGCCCTCCGGCCCGGCCGCCGTCTCGTGAACGGTCCCCTCCGACAGGTCGGGAGCGAACTCGTGGACGGTGTCCCCGCCCCGCGCCGGGACGTAGACGCGATCAGGCGTCGCCGTTGCCTCGTACGGGTCGGGGCCGACGGCGGCGCGGGCGCGTACCCCGTCGCGGTCGGCGAGGAGCACGCGGTCGTTCCCCTGATCGACGGCGTAGACCGCTGCCATCCCGGCCGCCCCCCGGACGCGGTCGACGCCCTGGACGCGGGCGGTCCCGGGATCGGGAACCCCGTGGCGGGCGACGACGCTCCGGGTGGTCGGATCGAAGACCGTGAGCACGCCCCCCGCGCGGCTCCCGGCGATGGCGTGTGCCCCGCACCGGCCGACGTCGTGGGGTTCCGCACCGACCGGGACGCGGCCCTCTAACGTCGGCGTCGACGGGTCGATCACCGCGACGGCGTCGCCGGCGGTACAGGGGACGAGCAGCCGTCCGGCGGCGCGGGTGAGGTGGGCCGGACCGAGGACGCCGGTCGCCACGCGGCCCACCTCGCCGTCCGGTTCGACGACGGTCACCGACCGCTCGCCCATGGTGGCGACGACGACGCGCCCGGCCGCGGTCGTCGCGTGGACCGGATCGCTGCCGACGGGAATCCGGCCACGGGGGGTTCCCTCGTCGTCGAACAGCGCGAGCACGTCGGCCCCCTCGCAGGGAACCGCGAGCAGCGTCATCCCGTACAGGAGAAGCCGCCGGCACCGCCGCCGCCGAGGCCGCCCTCGGTCTCGACGACGACGCTCGTCTTGGTCTCGACCGGATAGCGGCCGCGCTCGGCCGGGGGAACGTTGGCCCATTCGCGGAACCCGCCCTCGTAGAGGCGGACGTCCTCGAAGCCCAGCGCCCGGAGGACGAGCCACGTGTTGGTCGGGTTGACCGCCGTCTGTCCGTAGGCGACGGTCGGACCGCTCCTCGGGAGGCCGGCCTCGGACCCGTACAGCCGCGAGAGGCGGGCGGGTTCGGTCAGGTACCGCCCCGAGACGTTGCCCGTCCAGTGGACGTCGACGGCGCCCGGGAGGTGCCCGTGGCGGTCGTTCGACCGGACCAGTTCGTCCGCGCCCGGGGCCCCGAGGTACGCCTCCGGGGCGCGGACGTCGACGAGTCCGGGGCCGCCGTCGTTGAACGAGCCGACGCGGTCGGCGAGCCACTCGCGGGTGACGACGAGGCCCTCGCGCGGGTCGGAGTCGTAGCGCGCGCGCTCGACGGTCCGGTCGCCGACGCCGACGCGGCCGGCCCACGCGTCGAACCCGCCGTTGAGGACGGCGAGGTCGCCGCTGTGGCCGAGGTACGCGAGGGCGAAGACCAGCCGTGAGACCCGCGAGCCGACGCTCCCACCGTAGACGACGACGTCGTCGTCGGGGGTCACGCCGGCGGCGGCGAACCCCGTCGCGAGCGCGTCCGCGTCCGGAACGACGCCGCGGTCGGTCGCCTCGGTCGCCGTCACGGCGTCGAGCGGGACGTGCCGGGCGCCGTAGATCCGTTCCTCGCGGAAGAGTTCGGGCGAGCGCGCGTCGAGGACGACAACCCCATCGCGGTGTTCGGCGAGCCACGCCGCGTCCTCGAAGTAGCCCACGTTTCCGGGGATCGACCCGGACTGGGCGACGTCGACCGGCGTCGTCACTGCCGCACAGCCGGCGGTGCTCGCGACCCCGGCGCCCGCGGCGGCCCGGAGGAGGGCCCGCCGGGTCGTCGAGGCATCCCCGTCCGATGTCGACTCTCCCGCGCCCGCCGGGGACGCGTCCTGCCTCGGCGGCCGCTCGCCCGTCGTCGGTCCGTCATCCGCCGGGTCCGTCGAGCGGTCCGACATCGTCAACGGCCGCAGTAGCAGTGGCCGTCGGGACAGTACGCCCACTCCATCTTCGCGCCGATCGCGAGGCCGAGCGAGGCGAGACTCCCCTTGAGCCGCTGGGCGGTGTCGACGGACGGCCGGACCGTGCCGGCGGTCGCGCCGGTCGGCGCCTCGCCCGTCCCGATCCGCGTGGACACCTCGCCGGCCCCGTGCTCGACCACGGCGACCTCGTTCCGGTTCTGGACGGGGACGTACAGTTTCTCGCGGTTCGGCCCCCAGGTGCCGCCGATGGTGCTCCCGCCGACGTCGATGGTTCCCGTGATCTCCGCGGCGTCGACGTCGACGACGACCAGCCCGTTCGCCGCGGGAGTAAAGAGGTACGCCGTCGCGCCGTCCGGGCCGATCTCGCTGGTGATCGGGAGGCCGGGCAGGCCGTCGTCGCGGGTGATTCGCGCGACCTCCTCCGGGCTCGTCGGGTCGGAGACGTCCCAGATGCTCTCCGATCCCCTCCTCTCGCCGTTCTCGCCGAGCGTACCCTCGCCGTTCTCGACGAACAGGGTCCCGCCGTCGAACGACGCCGTCGCCATGAACGGCAGGACGTTCCCCTCGCCCGCCGGTTCGCCGACATCGGCCTTGGTCACGACCTCGAAGGGATCGACCCGGACGACCGAGAGGGTGTCGTTGGCGACGTCCGGCACGAAAGCGTACTCCCCGTCGGGGCCGACGGTCGCGTCGCAGGGACCCGTGTACCCGACCGAGAGGTCGCCGGTCACCTCCCCGAAGGAGTCGCTCCCGGGGGCGGCATCGATCCGGAGGATGCGGTGGTCGGCGTCGCCGTCCGGCGGGATGCCGAGCGAGCCGCCGGCGGCGACGATCAGGTGCTCCGTGTCGGGCGTGAGGTTCGGATAGTTAGCGCCGAACCCGGTCTCGACGTAGGCCGTCTCCTCCAGCGACTCGGCCCCGAGCGCCCGCACGCCCCCGGCGACGTTGAGCCAGAGCGTGTCGTACCCGTCGTCGCCCGTCGTCCCGTACTGGTTGGCGGGGAACGACGCGGTCGTGTCGACGAACACCGTGTCGATCAGTTCGTCGTTCGCGGCGTCTATCACGCTGAGCGTCCGGTCGCCGTTGTTGAAGACGAACACCGTCGGCTTGCCGGCCTCGTCGCCGCCGCCACCGCCGCCCGTACAGCCCGCCAGGGACATCGTCGCCCCGGCGGCCGCCGAGGCCTGCATGAGGCGGCGGCGGGGAACGCCGGACGCGAACGGGTCGGTCGGGGTCGCGCTCACCCCGTCGGGTCGGGTGTCGTCGGATCGCGAGGAGCCGCACTCGCCACAGTCGTCCCGCGAAGTCCCGTCGGTCATAACGGAGTGAACGCACCTGACGCGAAAAAGCACACCGGAACGGCCGTGGCTTGCGCGGTGTGCGAGGTATCGGATGATTTTGCCGGAACGCGGCGGACAGGACAAGTCCGGCTGGCTCCAGTGCCCTAAAGGGAGTCGACGCCGGAGGTGGACGTATGCTCTCGGCGGCAGGCTACGTCGCGGTGTCCGTGCTCGTCGGGCTCGCGTTCGGGGTGTTCCTCCAGAAGGCGCGGTTCTGTTTCGTGAGCGCCTGCCGGGACTTCTTCGCGTTCAAGGACACGCGCGTGCTGAAGGGCGTGCTCGCGGGCGTGCTCGTGATGACGCTGTTCTGGAGTCTCCAGGCGACGACGGGCTACTTCCGGGGGTTCTGGACCCCGCCGTGGGGCGCAGCGTCGCTGATCGGCGGCTTCGTGTTCGGGATCGGCATGACGATGGCCGGGGGGTGTGCCTCGGGAACGCTGTACCGCGCGGGCCAGGGGTACGTCCAGTTCTGGATCACGCTCCTGTTCATGTTCGTCGGGTACGTCGTCTTCGCCCTCGCGTTCCCCACGCTGCGCTCCGTCTACTTCGAGCCGCTCCGGTTCGGCGAGGGGACGACGCTGTACCTCGCACTCCCGTGGCCGCCGGCCGTCACCGGCGCCCTGGCCGTCGGCGTCGGCCTCCTCCTGTACGCGTACGTGCTCGGCCACGCGACGCTCCCGGACCGTCCGGCGGGGGGCACGGGCGCGCCCGCCGCCGACCGGGCACAGATCACGCCGGCGAGCCGGCCGTTCGCGGCGCTCGCCGTCGGCCTTCGGGGGCTCGCCGACGGCACCCGCGAGTACGTCCGCGGGTTCCGTACGGACGACCGGCCGATCCCCGACCGCCTGCGGGACTCCTGGGACGCCCGCACCGCCGGCATCGGGCTGGCACTGACCGCGAGCGTGTGGTTCTGGGTGTACGGCTCGTGGGCGATCACCGGCAGCGAGGCGAAGTGGGCGGGGTGGCTACTCGCGCAGGCCGGCGTCGACGTGGCCAACGTCGAGTACTGGGGCTCGGTGCTCTTCCGCAGTAGCGGCGTCTCGATCACCATCGACATGCTCATGATCGCGTCGCTGATGGTCGGGTCGTTCGGGGCGGCGTACCTCTCCGGGGACTTCCGGATCCGGACGCCCAACCTCGACCGCATCCACAACCCCGTGATCGGGGGCCTCCTGATGGGTCTCGGCTCCCGGCTCGCCCCCGGCTGTAACATCGCCAACCTGTTCAGCGGGGTCGCGCTGCTGTCGCTTCACTCCATCATCGCCGGCGCCGGCATCGTGCTCGGGGCCTACGTCATGACCCACTACCTCTACCGCGAGGTCGGCTGCGCCATCTGATCCGACCGGGCGCAAGCGGCGACGCCCAGTCCCGGTCCGGACGGACCGCTCACAGCGTGACGACCTGGTCGACGCCCGCCCCGTCGAGCGCGCCGTAGGGGTCGGGGAAACAGCCGACGACCGTGCCGCGGACCGGTCTACGCTTCCGTCTCCTCCCCGCCGGACTCGAGTTCGTACTCCCACTCGCGGTAGCCGCCCGCCATGGACTTGACCGCGTCGGCGTCGGCGCCCTCGTAGCTCCCGATGAGCTTCGCCGCCTGGACCGAGGACTGGCCGATGGGACAGACCACCGTCACGTCGGTGGCCCAGTCGATCTCGTCGACGTGGTCCGGGAGTTCGGACATGGGGACGTTGATGGCGCCCGGGATGTGCCCGGCCTCGAACTGATCGGGCTGGCGGATGTCGATGATCTGGGCGTCCTCGTCGTCGAGGCGCTCCCGGACCGCCTCGGGGGAGATTTCTTCGACCATGGTCACTCCTTGCGCAGGAAGACGCGGTACCGGCCGTCGCCGCTCTTCCACACCTTCGCCGACGCCTGATCGGCCACGGCCTTTGGCACGTTTTCGGTGCTCGGCACGTGGTCGGTCTCCTGGACGAGCAGGTCGCCCTCGTCGAGGGCGCCCATCGTCTTCTTCGCCTCGACCTGCGGGTACGGGCAGACCTCTCCGGTCATGTCCTGGACCTCGGTGGCCTGTTCGTACAGTTCGTCGGCCGTCTCGTCGTCGAGTTCGTCCGGGAGGTCCACGACGTCCTCCCAGTCCGTTCCGCTCATATCACACAGTACGTTCCGACGACCTAACCCGTTTCGGAAGCGGGCGTGGAGTGCGTCGACCCGTGACGGGGCGGACCCGGGGCCCGGCGGGCGCGTGACGGATCGCTGAAGACGGACCGGCGACCGGGCGAACGCCGGACGGGGCCGTCGTTTCGACAGGGCCTTGTCTGCCGCCGCGCTACCGCCGCGCATGGGCGACGCCCCCGGATTCGACGAGTCGACCGTCTTCGGGACCCCGCTTCTCGACCTCGCGGTCGACGTTCCGCCGACCGTCTATGGCAAGGCCGAGTGGTTCAACCTCTACGGCGCCCCCTACGGCGGCGGGTCGGTGAAGTCCCGCATCGCGAAGGGCATGCTCGACGGGGCCGAGCGGCGCGGGGACCTGGAGCCGGGGATGACGGTGATCGAGCCGTCCTCCGGCAACACCGGCAGCGAGGTGGCCCGGTTCGCCACGGCCCGGGGATACGACGTCGAAATCGTCATGCCGGACAACGCCGCCGGCGGCAAGGTCGAGGCGATCCGGGGCGTCGGCGCCGAGAGCCACTTCGTCGACGCCGACCGCGGCTACGACGCCGTCATCGAGCGCTGCGAGGACCTGATCGCGGCGGAGCCGGACCGCTACTACCGCCCGAACCAGTACGAGAACCCCGACAACCCGGGCACGCACGAGCGAACGACCGCTCGGGAGATTCACGAACAGACGGACGCGGGGGTGACGTGCTTCGTCGCCGGCGTCGGGACGGGCGGCACCGTCACGGGGACGGGTCGCGGGCTCCACGACCTGAGCGACGGCGACGTCACGGTCGTCGGGTTCGAACCGGACGAACCCCTCCACGCCATAGACGGGCTGAAATACCTGCGTACCGGCGACCACTACCACCCCGAAACGTACGACGAGTCGGTGCTCGACCGCAAGGCGTACGCCGCGACGGACGCGGCCTACGAGCACGCCCGGGCGCTCCGGGAGCGGTTCGCCGACCGGAAACTGCCGATCGTCGATCCGGGCCAGCACGACCGGGGAACGGTGCGGGACCACCTCCGCGTCGACGGGGAGTTCGTCGTCGGCACCTCCAGCGGCGCCGCCCTGTCAGTCGTCCGGGACCTCGCCGACGAGGGTGTCCTCGGGCCGGACGACGTCGTGGTCGTGATGCTGTGTGACCGGGGCGACAAGTACGCGGACATCCCGCTGTGGGAGGACCACCTGGACCCCGACTGGTGACTCGGCCGGCGGACGCCCCCGGTCCGGACGCTTATCGCCCGCCGCTGGCGGCGGGGATGACCCGGACCTGGGCGTCGTCGCCCACCGTCGCGTCGAGGCCGGCGACCTCCTCGCCGTCGACGTAGACGTTGATGAACTCCTTGATCTCGCCCCCCTCGACGACGCTGTCCCGGAGTTCCGGGCCATGCTCGGCGGCGTGGTTCTCGAACACCTCGGCGAGCGTGTCGCCCTCGACCTCGACGGTCGAGGAGGCGCCACCCCCGGCGAGTACCGCTGGAACCTTTATCCGTGCCATGTGGGTCGTTCGTCCCGTCGGCGGAAAAAGCGCGCGTTCTCGGCAACCGGACGTCGGAGGGTCTGGCTCACGTCCGCGTCGACCCGCGCCGGCGTGACGGTGCGTTTTAGCGGACTCGGTTCCAACGGCAGCGTATGAGCCTGGACCTCGACCCGACACAGCTAGACCGGTACTCCCGCCACATCATCATGGACGAGGTCGGCCCCGAGGGCCAGTCGGACCTCCTCGACGCCGAGGTACTCGTGCTCGGTGCCGGCGGCCTGGGCTCGCCGATCATCCAGTACCTCGCCGCAGCGGGGGTCGGCACCCTCGGCATCGCCGACGACGACGTGGTGGAACTGTCGAACCTCCAGCGCCAGGTCGTCCACGGCGACGACGACGTCGGCCGGCCGAAGGTCGACTCCGCGGCGGAGTTCGTCGCGGACCTCAACCCGGACGTCGACGTCCGTCGCCACGAGATCCGCGTCGAACCGGACAACGTGGAGGACCTGATCGACGGGTACGACTTCGTGGTCGACGGCACCGACAACTTCCGGACCCGCTACCTCGTCAACGACGCCTGTACGCTCGCGGGGGTCCCGTTCTCCCACGGGTCGATCTTCCGGTTCGAGGGCCAGATCACGACCTTCGCCGGCGGCGAGGACTCGCCGTGCTATCGCTGTATGTTCCCCGAAGCGCCCCCGGAGGGGATGGTTCCCAACTGTGCGACCGCCGGCGTCCTCGGCGTGCTGCCGGGCACGGTCGGCTGCATCCAGGCGACCGAGACGGTGAAGTACGCCCTCGGGACCGGAGACCTCCTCGACGGGCGGATGGTGTTCTACGACGCGCTCCACATGGAGTTCGAGACCGTCGAGATCACGAAGAAGGACGACTGTCCGGTCTGTGGCGACGACCCGGCCATCGAATCGATCCACGACGTCGAGTACACCGCGTCGTGTGCCATCGGGGCCGCCACCGAGGAGGAACCCGGGCCCGAAGTCGAGGTCGAGTAGCCGGTCACTCGATGCCGACCGTTTCCTGCTCGAACTCTCCGTCTCGCCACCGCCAGGACCCGAGGTAGGGGTAGCCGTCCAGCGCGACGATGACGTAGGAGACGCCGGGCCACGTCGCCCGGTCGGCGTCCGTGTCGCTCGGGTGGGGCGGCCCTGCGGGGTGGGAGTGGTAGAACCCCACCACCTCGAGGCCGTCGTCCTCGATGGACTCGATGATCTCGAACTGCTCCTCGGGGTCGATGTAGTAGCGGATCTCCGGGCGGTCCGCGACGTTCTCGGCCGGGTAGGCGGTCCGGACCGCCGACTCCGTCGCGCCGTGGGTTCCCGCGAGCACCCCGCAGACTTCCCGCTCGTCGCCGTCGTACGCCTCGTAGATGACGTCGTCGTACGCGTCGCGAGCGAACGTGATCACGGCGAAGGATCCGGCAGGCGCCGACAAAAGCGACCCGACCCCGGCAGCCCGGACCGGGGGAGCGGGGACGGACCGGCTCCCGGTCGGGGCCACGCCCGTGGCGGAACGGTCAATCGAGGGCCCGTGGTCAGCCCAGGCCCCGTTCGTCGGGGCGCTCCTCCAGCCGCTCGGCCTGGTCGACCAGGTACTCCATCAGCCGGCGGGCGGTCTCCTCCACGTCGGTGAGTTCGTCCTCGGCCTGTCCGCTCACCGACACCGACAGCTGGTAGAGGTCGAGGTCGACCGTGGGGACGGTGGGGGTTCCACCGTCGCCGTTGCCGTCGTCGTCCGGTCGGTTCGCCGCCTCCCCGCCGGGCTCGTCGGCCATACCCCCCGCGTCGGGGGCCGGACTCAAAAGCGTCCGGGCCCGGGCGGCCCGGGATCGGGGACGGTCTCGCGGTGGAGTCGGGCGGTCACGTGGTCGGCGAGCGCGCGCAGGTTGACCGCGTCCTCGCGGTTGTACGAGACGAGCCGATCGAGCGCCGCGCGGTCGCCGCGCTCGTACTCCCGCCACAGGCGGACGGCATCCCGCCCCGAGATGTCGGGCCGCTCGCGCTCGATGCCGACCTCGCGTTCGATCGGTTTCAACCCGCCCGTGAGACCGATCCGACGGCACGCGTACATCAGGTCGAGGTGGGGGCAGTCGAGCGAGACGTCGAAGGACGTCTCCAGGAAGGGGACGTCGAATCTCCGGCCGTTGAACGTCACGAGCAGCGGGGCGTCGGCCAGGTGCTCGCGGAGCGCGCCGGCCGTGAGGTCCTCGCCGCGCACCAGCGTCGTGGTCTCGCTACCCCGATGGACGCTGACGGTGGTCACGCGGTCGCCCTCGTGGTCCAGCCCCGTCGTCTCGATGTCGAAGAAGCACGCGTCGTCGCGGAAGTTCTCGTAGAGCCGCCAGTGCTCCCCGTCGGGCAGCCGCGCGGCGAAGTAGTCCGCGTCGTCTGCCGCCAGCCGGTTCAGCGCCTCGTCGACGAACGCCTCGATCCGGTCGGCGACCGTCGGGCCCACGACCGAGCCGTCGAACTCCTGCCACTCCGTGACGCCGGCCTCCCAGAGCCGGCGCTCGGTCGTCTCGCCCACGCCGCGAACGGGGATGAAGCTCTGCTCGATGCGCACGTGCGAAGTGGGAACGCCCCCGTATCTAAATCCCTCGCCCGTCGGCGACCGATCGGCGGTGCTGCCGCCCACTCCCCCCTTCCCCGACGGCCGGGCGTCGTCAACCC
Source organism: Haloferacaceae archaeon (assembly GCA_042219325.1). Classification (GTDB taxonomy): domain Archaea; phylum Halobacteriota; class Halobacteria; order Halobacteriales; family Haloferacaceae; genus CAZMLQ01. The sequence goes on from JBDGQA010000058.1 coordinate 32,047, forward strand.
GGGACGCGCCGGGCGACGATGCCGCCGGGCGACACCAGATGACGGCCGCGACGGGCGACAGGTTATAACGCCGCCGCCCCACGCCCCGGACGTGCTCGACTTCGTGGACCTCGAGGCCGACCTCCCCGACGAGGAGCGGATGATCCGGGACACGGCCCGGGAGTTCGTCGCCGAGGAGGTCAGCCCCGACATCGCGGACCACTACGCGGCGGGGACCTTCCCGACTGACCTGATCGCCGAGATGGGCGACCTGGGCTTCTACGGCCCGACGCTCGACTGGCCGGGCCTGCCGGGCGTCTCCGAGCGGGCGTACGGCCTGCTGATGCAGGAACTGGAGGCCGGCGACTCCGGCGTCCGATCGATGGCGAGCGTCCAGGGGGCGCTCGTGATGTACCCAATCTACGCTTACGGGAGCGACGAGCAGCGCGAGCGATACCTCGACGCCCTCGCCGCCGGCGAGACGGTCGGCTGTTTCGGCCTGACCGAACCCGAACACGGCTCGAACCCCGCCGGGATGGAGACGATCGCCGAACGCGACGCCGACGGCTACGTCCTCGACGGGTCGAAGACCTGGATCACCAACGCGCCAATCGCCGACGTGGCGCTCGTGTGGGCGCGAGACGTCGACGCCGAGGGCGACCCGGTCCGGGGCTTCCTGGTCGAGACCGACCGCGACGGCGTGACCACGACCGAGCTAGACGGAAAGCTCTCGATGCGGGCCTCGGTCACCGGCGAAATCGGTCTGAACGGCGTCCGGGTGCCAGAGGCGAACGTCCTGCCCGGCGTCGAGGGGATGAAGGGGCCGCTCTCCTGTCTCACCCGGGCGCGGTACGGCATCGCGTGGGGGGCGGTCGGGGCCGCCCGGGACTGCTTCGAGACCGCGCGCGAGTACGCGCTTTCCCGCGAGCAGTTCGGCGGCCCCATCGCCCGGTTCCAGCTCCAGCAGGAGAAACTCGCGGAGATGGCGACGGGAATCACGACCGCGCAACTCCTCGCCCACCGGCTGGCCGACCTGAAGGAGGCGGGGCGGCTCACCCCGGCACAGGTGTCGATGGCCAAGCGCAACAACGTCCGGATGGCCCGGGACCAGGCGCGGGTGGCCCGCGAGATGCTCGGCGGGAACGGCATCACGACGGACTACCCGCCGATGCGCCACGCCCAGAACATGGAGACGGTCTACACCTACGAGGGCACCCACGACATCCACACGCTGATCCTGGGCGAGGAACTGACCGGCATCGCCGCGTTCGAGTAGGCGGCGCGGTACGCGGCGGCCCGTCCCGGGTCGTTCCCCCTATCGTTCGGGCGCTGTTTCGATTACAGTTGGATCGGTGCTGAAACGGCTGGAGCCACCTCGAAAGCCCCTTCCAGTCCCGCCCAGATCGACTGACCGACCGAGCAACGGGCGGGACGGCGGGGGCTTGCGAGATGGTCCCGGTATTACTCTCAGGCTTCGCCGAACAGTACTGTCCGCCGATCCCCGGAGCGTTAATGCGCCGGAGCCCCTACCGACGTGCATGACCGACCAGCAGTCCGGCGGCGGGCCATCGCGGACCGACGAGGAGTGGAAGGCGGAACTGTCAGACGAGGAGTACCGGATTCTCCGCGAGGCCGGCACGGAACCGCGGGGCTCCTCGGACCTGCTTCACGTCGACGACGACGGCGTCTTCCGGTGTGCCGGGTGCGGCCAGGTCCTGTTCACGAGCGACGAGAAGTTCGGGTCGGGGACCGGCTGGCCGAGTTTCTACGACCCGGCCGACACCGACGCGGTGGAGACGCGACCCGACCACAGCCACGGGATGACGCGGACGGAGGTTGTCTGCAGCGAGTGCGGCGGCCACCTCGGCCACGTCTTCGACGACGGGCCGGAGCCGACGGGCAAACGGTACTGCATCAACGGCGCTGCGCTCGACTTCGAGACCGAGGAGTAGCGGCCCGGGCGTACGGTCCCGCGCCGGTCGCCGTCGCAGGCGTCATCGACCTCACCGCCGGAGCGCGCCGAGGAGCCGGTAGTCGCGGTCGGGGGTGTACCGGCGAAAGAGGAGGCTGTTCGACAGCACCGACACCGACGAGACCGCCATCGCGGCGGCCGCGAACACGGGCTGGAGCAGTCCGAGCGACGCCAGCGGGATGAGGGTCGTGTTGTACCCGAGCGCCCACACGAGGTTCTGTTTGATCTTCCGGAGCGTGGCGTCGGAGATGCGGATGGCCTTCACGACGTCCAGCGGGTCGTCGCGCATCAGCGTCACGTCCGCCGCCTCGATGGCGACGTCCGTGCCGCTCCCGATGGCACAGCCCACGTGGGCGACGGCGAGCGCCGGCGCGTCGTTGACGCCGTCCCCGACCATCATCGCCTTCCGGCCCTCGGCCTGGATGGCCTCGACCGCGTCGGCCTTGTCCCCGGGGAGCACCTCGGCGCGGACGTCGTCCGGGTCGATACCGACCGCCTCGGCGACCGCACGGGCGGTCCGCTCGTTGTCGCCGGTGAGCATCATCACGTCGATGCCGCGCTCCCCGAGGGCGCGGACCGCGTCGCGCGCGCCCTCCGTGACCGTGTCCGCGGCGGCGACGACGCCCACGAGGTCGCCACCCGACGCGTCGGCGGACCCCCCTGACGGGCCGGCGGGGACGCGCGCGACCAGCATCGCGGTCTTGCCCTCGGTTTCGAGCCGTTCCATCGTCTCCGCGGCGGGAGAGGGGTCGACACCGGCCTCCTGCAGGAGCTTCCGGTTTCCGACGAGGACCCCGCTGCCGTCGACGGTCGCCCGCACGCCGTGGCCGGGGACGTTCTCGAAGTCGTCGGGGTCGGTCACGTCGAGCCCCCGCGCCTCGGCGCCGTCGACGACGGCGCGGGCGAGCGGATGTTCGCTGCCGCGTTCGGCGGCCGCGGCGAGGCGGAGCACCGCAGTTTCGGAGCGCTCGGGGGGCCCGACCCGACGTCCGTCGTCGGTCGGATCGGCCCCGTCGGCCGGCCGCTCCGGCGACGTGGGACGCGCCTCCCGGGACGCCCCGCCGTCGGGAGCGGGCCGCCCGTCCGCGTCGAGGGCGACCACGTCGGTCAGTTCCATCTCGCCCTCGGTCAGCGTCCCGGTCTTGTCGAAGACCACGGTGTCGACGTCCCGCGCCCGCTCGAGGACGTCGCCGCCCTGGAAGAGGACGCCGTTCTGCGCGCCGATGGTCGTCCCGACCATCGTCGCCGCGGGCGTCGCCAGGCCGAGCGCGCACGGACAGGCGATGAGGACGGCGGAGGCGAACACGACGACCGCGAACTCGACGACCGAGACGCCGCCGGCCGGTGCCGGGCCCCCGGCAACGAGTCCCCAGAGGGGCAGTCCACCGACGAACCCGGCCAGCGCGTCGGGTAAGAGGAACCAGGCGGTCCCCCACAGCAGGGCGTTCGCGACGACCGCGGGCACGAAGTACGCGGAGATGCGGTCGGCGACGTTCTGGATCTCGGGCTGGCGGGACTGGGCCTCCCTGACCGTCCGGACGATCCCTTGGAGCGCGGTGTCCGCGCCCACCTTCGTCGCCTCGACGATCAGGACGCCGTTCT
>JBDGQA010000054.1:0-34700 GCA_042219325.1 Haloferacaceae archaeon
TAACGGGGCGAGAGACCTCTACAGGCGCGCTAAACACATTCACTATGGATAGATCGTGAGTCGTGAGTGCCGAGGCCACTCTGTCACCGGAAGACCACGTTTCGATGATCACCCACGTCCGCTCCGAGGTCGATGTGCCACTCCGTCTGTACGCAAAACGTTGCGGAGAGCGAGGGGAAGTAGCCGAGTCGGGGCGGGAGCCGACTCCGGGGGCGCATGATCCTCTCGATGGTGCTACGAAAGGCAACAGACAGGGCCACGGAGCCATCACTCACGGACCGCGTTCGCCGGGAGGGTCATCGGCTCACATCGACGACGGTCATCTGCTCGTCGAAGGTGACGTGGAGTTCGTCTCCATCGAGCGGAATCGTCGTCCGGATCCGGAGCGGGTCCTCCGAGACGACTTCTTCCTGATACTCGAGAAGATGGGTACGCTGCTCGTGTGAGGCGAGATCGAATTCGATGCCGTGATCGTAGTAGAACGCGAGGACAGCCGGATGCGTCGGCGGGTAGTGGCTCGTCGGGAGCTGCATGTGGAACTTGCAGACGCCACATACGTGATGGACTACCCCCCAGAAGATCGATCCACAGCCGTCGCACACTTCCTCGTCGGTCGGATCCGGCCGATGGTCTCCGCATATCCGGACCGACTCGACCGGCATCGGCCCGGCGCACTCCGGACAGACGCCGTCCATCACCGAGGTCTCGCGATGCTTGACCCACAACCTGTTCGACGGGTAGACTTCGTTGATCGTCCGGTCCAACAGTCCAGCAGGTGGGAGCTCCTCCCGACTCAGGAGGCTCGGTGGGTAATCGGCCACGCACCGGGACGTGCACTGGAGACAGCGATGCGAGAGCAGGCCGTCTTCGTAACTGATCTCGGTCGGGCCGCCACAGAAGATACACGACACGTCGATCTCAGTGGGTTCGATCGTCACGCTATCGATTGCCGTCCCCGAGATGACGACACGCATGACACGTTTGCCTGCTTCGCGGAACTCGTAGCCGTCCTCCGTACGACGGACGAAATGCGTCGTGAGTTCTCCGAGATGGTAGTTGAGCCGTCCGGGATCATCGACACCGACCTGTTCCCGGATGTCGGTGAACGTCATCGGGGTCGGATCCATTGGATCGTGCGCCTCCCAGAGCGCTTGCATGATGGCTAATCGTGTGTCGTCCGTGAGGAGCTGAAACGCTTCGTCTATCGAATCACCGTGCTCGCGTATTGGACTGATCGGCAGGGTCTCATCCATGATCGACAGTGGTTTGCAATCCACAATAGCCGTGTCGGTTGTTATCACACCACATTCAGTCCAACGTTCCGCTCGCATTCACCGCGATCGCATTGCTGGAAGGAGATCCAGACCAATCTAATATCATTTTCCTAATAGAAGATGGGTTCTATTGTGTGCCTTATAGAAGTGTCATTCTAATAATACTTATTCCGCCAGCGATCGTTGGAACAGATGGAGGGCCCGGATGCCAAGCAAACTGTCCCCGAAACACGATCGGATCAGGAACGAAGCCCGAGCAGTTGTCCTCCGTCTCTTCGAGCGGGGTTACTCGAAGGGCGAATTGAGTCTCGTCACCGAGTTAGTGGCGTCGGACTTCGTGGGGTATAGCACTGAATCGTCCGAAGCATATCTCGGGCCGGAAGGTATCAAAACCCACATAACGCGGCTGCGCACGGCCTTCCATGGATTCACGATCGAGATAGATGACCTCCAAGTGGAAGGTGACGCCTTCGAGGTGTTCTGGACCGCTCATGGTACTCACGAACGACGATTCATGGGTGTCAAACCGACGTGTAACATCGGCCAGGTCGGAGAGGAACCCCACGGAAACCGGATCGCTGTCTCGGGGGTCACCACAGGGATAGTCAGGAACGGCAAGATTCACGAAAGCGAGATGGTCTGGGACACGAAGGATCTCCGTCGTCAACTCGGTGAATCCGATAGTCGGTCAAACCACGATGAGAGCGAGGATGCGCCACGACTCCGGAGACAGTCCAAATAACGGGAGAGACCTTGTGCTGAATACACACTCTGTATCCAGTGCGCGGATCCTGTCCGATCGTGAGAGTGTATCCGGCGGTGACCGTGAGAGGCTACCGGTAGACTGCCATCCGATGAGTGCCGAGGCCGCTTCCGATACCCGAACGAAACCCCGGAGCGACGGCGAACGCCGGCGGTCACTCCGCGTCGCCGCCGGCCGCTCCGTCGCTTTCGCCCGTCAGGCCGCGACGGATGCCCCGGACGAGCACTTCGAGGTCCTCCGGGTCGGCGTCGAGGTCGACGCCGACCGAGAGCGCGTGTGAGTCGCCGGACGCATCGCCGTCGGAGGTGACCGTTATCGACCCATCGTTCTGGAGGTCCGCGACCGTTTCGCGTGCCGCCTCGGCGTTCTCCAGGGCTTCCTCGGCCACGTTCAGGGCCTCCTCGACGTCCTCGGCGAGCGCTTCGACGTCGACCCCTTCGCCGGCCTCCGTCGTGGCCTCGCCTGCCGCTTCCTCCGCTTCCTCGGCCGCCTCGGCCGCTTCCTCCGCTTCGACCGACTCTCCCCCCTTCTCGGCCGTCTCTGCTGCCTCCTCTTCGACGTCCTCGGCCGCCTCCGCTGCCTCCTCGGTCGTCTCTGCCGCCTCGTCGCTCGCCTCTTCCGCCGTTTCCTCTGCTACCTCGGCAGCCCCCTTTGCTCCCTCTTCGACGTCCTCGGCGGCCTCCGCTTCGTCGCTGCCCTCGCCGGCCGCTTCCGCCTCGTCGCCGATGGAGATGGTGACGCCCGGCCCGACCCCGATTTCGATCCTCACGCCCTCGTCCTCGTCGGTGACCTCCACGTCGCCCTCCGCGGACGCCTCGACGCCCCCGTCGGTCCGGGGGTTCTCGGCGTCGAGTTCGGCATCCGAGGCCTCCCCGTCCCCGTGGATCGAGAGGTCGTCGAGGTCGACATCGCCATCGAGGGAAATCTCGACGGGACCGTCCTCAGCGACGGCGATCCGGAGTTTGGCAGTATCGCCGAGATCCAGCTCGACCGCCGGCCGGCCTCGCCGCGTTTCTTCGTCCGCTTTCGCGGCTTCCCCCTCGCCCGTCTCCTCTACTTCCGCTTCACCCGTCGCCTCGGCCGTTTCTTCCGCTTCCTCGCCGGCGTTTTCCGTCACCCCTTCGGCGGGTTCGGCGACCTCCGCCACCCCTTCGGCGGATTTCACCTCCGGCTCGACGCCCGACGTTTCCGCCCCGACCGGCGGCTCGATGTCCGCTTTGGGCGCCTTGGCCGTCTCGGCCGGCGGTCCGGTCTCCTCCTCGGCTTCCGTCCCGGTCGCCGTGACCGCCGTGATCCTCTCCTCGGCCCGTTCGGCCTCCTCGGCGGTGGATTCGACCTCTTCGATCGCCGATTGCGCCCGCTCCACGACCCGTTCGACGTGCTCGACGGCGTCCTCGGCGAGGTCCTCGACCTCCTGGGCGGCCTCCGCCGCGGTCTCCTCTGCCCGTTCGGCCGCCTCGGCGGCGGCTTTCGCTTCCTCGGCCGCGGTCTCTACCTCTTCAGTCGCCGCTTTCACTCGCTCGCGGGCCGTTCCGCTCTCGGCTCCCGCTTCCACCCCCCGTCGTTCGGCCGTCGGTGGAGTCTCCGGTGTCCGCTCGTGTTCGGGGAGCCGGTACCCTCCCTCCTCGTCGCGGTCGAGGAGGTCCGCCCACTCGTAGAGTTCGAGGAGCGTGGTGATACCGTTCCGGACCCGGCTGGCCCCGGGGTCCTGATCCGTGATGGCGGCCACGAGGGGGACGAGCGTCTCCGCGTCGCTGGGGTTCTCGCGGACGATGCCGCGGACCTCCTCGGTCACGGGCCAGTCGGCGAGCAGGCCGCGGGCGCGCTCGGCGGCCCGTTCGTCCTCGTCGACCGCGAGTGCGCCAGCCAGCGCCTGCCCCTCGCTCGTGAGTCGGTGTTTCTGTCCCTCCGCATCGAGGACGCCGACCTCCTCGAGGAATCGGGTCTGCCGGCCGACCGCGTCGGCGATGCCCGTCGCCTCCTCGACGTCCGAGGTGTACGCCGGTTCGGCCGCCGCGCCGACCGCGTCCCAGCCTGCGATGATCTCCTTCAGGGTGTCGAGGCTCACGCCCTTGGGAACGTGATGCGCGGTCATCAGGGACGGGCGCGTCGTCCGGGCGAAAAAGAGGGCGGCCTACGTGCTTTAGAAGCGATGTCGCCCGCGCCGGGTCGGCTACCCACTCAGGCGGTCACGGAGCGCGCGGGCGTCCGAGTACATGGCATCGTTGTTGAACATGCAGTAGGTCCGCTCGCGGTCGTCGTAGCGCCGGAGTTTCCCGGCCAGGTCGTCGAGTTCGGCCTCCGAATACTCGTAGTTGTAGTCGTACGGATCCTCGTTGAGGCCGTGGAGTCGCGTGTAGACGGGCCCCCCGGTGAGGGGGTCGTCCCGCATGGGGTCGACGACATGGATCAGGTCCAGGTCCTCGCATATCTCCGCCACGCGATCGGGATGCTCGCCCCAGTCGCCGCGGGGCTCCCACGCGACCGTCAGCCCCCCGCGGTCGACCTCGCCGAGCAGGTTCCGGAGGTTCCGTTCGTGCTCGTCGGTGCAGTCGAAACTCGGTGGGGTCTGGACGACCACGACCCGGGTCTCCAGCGCGGTCGCGGTCTCGCGGGTTCGCTCCCAGGCCTCCCGGACGAGCGCCGTCGGGCGGAGGTAGCCGACCTCGTCGGTCCGGTCGTCGGGGACGGTGTCGCGGTGTCCGTTCCAGGTCGGACTCCGCCACGGGTGGGTCATCGCCTGCCAGGCCTTCAGCGCGAACTCGAAGCCCCCGGCGGCCTCGCGGCGCCACCGCTCCGCGGTCGGGAGCAGGGGCAACTCGTAGAAGGTGCGGTTGAGTTCCCCGACGGCGAAGGCGTCCGAGTAGGCCTGGAGTTTGCTCTCGTACTCCTCCTGCCACCCCTCCCCGGGGTCGTAGTACCGGTACCCGCACGTGCCGATGAGGGTGTCGCCCACGGTCCCACCTACGTCCCCCGGAGTTGCTCCCGGATGTCCTCGAAGAACGTCCGCTCCGCATCGGCGACGGCGCCGAAGACGCCGGCCGCCTCCCCGATGCTGGCCCGGCGGCGCTCGTCGTCGGTGGCGGTCGCCGCCTCCAGCGACTCGGCCGCGCTCTCCCATTCGTCGGCCAGCCTGCGCATCCGGTCGGCGGGGGCGGTCCCGAGTCCCGCGTCCGGGGCGAGCAGGTCCAGCGCGTCGGCGTACAGCCGGCGGTACCCGGCGCCACCCCCACGGTGGTCGACGTGCCGGTAGGTGAACAGGGCGGGATCGGCCGCGCTCTCCAGGTCGGGCCAGCGGGCCACCTCGTCGGCGAAGGTTCGCAGCGCGCCGACGCCGTGTTCGTCGCCGTAGGTGCCGTAGACCCGCGCGTTGTCGTACGGCTCCAGCATGTACCCGGTCGTCCGCCGGAGCGCGCGGTTGGCCGCCTCCCCCTCATCGGCGGCGGCCCCGTGGTCCTGAACGACGACGTAGCGGTTCGACGCGCCCGCGGCCCACGCGTCGCGCCAGGCGTCCCGGAACGTCTCCAGTGGCATCTCGTGGACGCCCCGGACCGAGTCCGACAGCAGCACGGCGTCGTCGCCGTACCCGATGACGACGGCGACGTGTGGCGTCACGTGGCCGCTGTCGGCGACGTTCGGTAGGGCGATCGGATCGAGGAAGGCGAGCGTCGGATCGTCGCCGTCCAGTCGCCCGGTGAGGCCGTCCCACGCCGTCTCGAAGTCGTCGCCCGAGCGGTCGACGTACGGGACGTCCAGTACGTCGAAGAACTCGGCCTCCAGCCACGGCGCGCGCGCGAGCAGGCCGCCCCACGGCCCGCGCGGATGGTCGAACGTGGCGGCCCACACGCCGGTACCGAGGCCGAAACACGCCGCCTCGTCGTAGTCCCAGCCGTAGAACTGCGCGACGTTCGCGAGGGCGGTCGACCCGCAGTGACGGCCGTCCTGGTGATCGTACCCGGGTATCCGCTCCATGTCCCGAGCGGCGGTCGGCGGCCCGTTAAGTTGGAGGCCAATTCCCTTCATCGGGCAGTCCGTTCCCGGGGCCGGTGCCGTCGCGACGGACGCTGCCGACGAGGGCCGGCTACGGGGAGCGATCCGTCGGCGAGATGCCCTCGATGTCGCCGGTCGCGCTGTCGCTGACGACGCACTGGCCGGCGGCCTGCGTCCGACGACTGATCGCGGCGACCCGGAGGACGTAGCTCCCGACGAGGACGAACGGGGCGAGCGCGACGGCCTCGACCGTCGCGACAAGCAGGTGGCTCGTGGGGAGCACGTCGAGGAAGTGCATGAACGAGGCGGTCGTGGCCACCGAGACGACCGAGGTGAACACGAGGTTGCGCGAGAGGTGGGCGAACTCCCGGCGGATGTACAGCGACTTGAAGTACGACCGCGCGGTCGCGAAGTACTGGAGCAACTGCAGGAGGTCGTCGACCGCCGCGTCCGCCCCGTCGGGCAGCGCCTCGCCGTGGGTCGAGCGGAGCCGACGGAGGCCGTTTATCTGCCGGTCGTGGTTGTAGTCCATCATCGCGACGACGAGGTCCGCGTTCGACGCGGCGTCGGAGAGCTGTCGGTTCATCTCGCCGGTCTCCTCGGCGAGCGACGCGAGGTAGCGGTCGAAGTCCGCGCGCAGGTCGACGTCCGCCGCGTGGAGGTCGGTTTCGAGGCGCTGGGCGAGCGCGAGGATTTCGGCGGACAGCAGGCGGACGGCCCGGGTCGGCTTCGCCGGGACGTGATCCCTGTCGAGGACCTCCTCGATTCCCTGACGGTACTCGACGACGCTCCGGATGCGCCCCAGTTCCTTCCCGAGCGCGGACTCCTCCTGGGTGACGAACAGGGAGTTCACGGAGACGACGATGGAAAACAGGAGGAAGTTCCCGCTCAGGAGGGCACCGACCAGCGGAACCGTGGTGTGGCTGGGGGGACCGCCGGCCGAGAGCGCCGACGCGACGACGTGACCGACGACGCCGATCAGCACGAAGCCGGCGAACAGGACCGTCGCCGCGACGACGACCCGGTCGCCGTCGAGGAGGAGCCACCGATGGAGTCGGCCGGCCAGCCCCCGGACCCGCTGCCGGAGGTCACGCCCGGACGTAGAAGCCGTCACGTGCGCTGGGTATCGGGGTCGGTGACTTATCGGTTGGGTCAGGTCGCGCCCGGAACGGCGACGCCCGCTACAGGTCGAACCTCTCCGAAGCGGCCTCCATGTCCTTGTCGCCGCGTCCCGAGAGGTTCACGAGGATGGTCTCGTGGACGCCCTCGTCGGCGAGTTGTAGCGCCCGGGCGACGGCGTGGGCGGACTCCAGCGCCGGGATGATCCCCTCGGCCTCCGCGAGTTCGCGGAACGCGGCGAGCGCCTCGTCGTCGGTGATCCCCGTGTACTCCGCGCGGCCGACCTCACGGAACATCGCGTGTTCGGGACCGACGCCGGGGTAATCGAGGCCGGCGGAGACGGAGTGGACGTCCACGTCCTCGTCGATGACGCGCGTCCGCATCCCGTGGAGGACGTCGTCGGTACCGGCGGCGAGCGGCGCGGCGTGCCGGGACGAGTCCGTCCCCTCGCCGCCGCCCTCCGCCCCGTAGAACGCCACGTCGTCGTCCCGGAAGGCGTGAAAGAGGCCGATGGCGTTCGATCCGCCGCCGACACAGGCGACGGCGGCGTCCGGCAGGCCGCCCGTCCGCTCCCGGAACTGTTCCCGGGCCTCCTCGCCGATGACCGCCTGGAAGTCGCGAACCATCCGCGGGAAGGGGTCCGGCCCGACGACCGACCCCACGAGGTAGTGCGTGTCGTCGACGTTCTCGACGAGGTCCTCCAGCGCGGCGTCGACGGCGTCGGCCAGCCCCGCTCCGCCCCGGGTGACCTCGTTCACCTGCGCGCCCATCAGCCGCATCCTGAAGACGTTCATCCGCTGGCGTTCGGCGTCCTTGCGCCCCATGTACACCTCCGTGTCGAGGTCGAACAGCGCGCCGACCATGCACGTGGCCACGCCGTGCTGGCCGGCGCCGGTCTCGGCGATGAGCCGCTCCTTGCCCGCCTTCTTCGCGAGCAGCGCCTGCCCGAGCGTGTTGTTGATCTTGTGCGCGCCGCCGTGGAGGAGGTCCTCCCGCTTCAGGTAGATGTCGGCGCCGTACCGGTCGCTCAGGTTGCGGGCGTGGAACAGCGGCGTCGGCCGACCGGCGTACGCCTCCAGGTACCCGCGCAACTCGGACTGGAAGTCCGTCGTCGCCCCGATGTCGTCGTACGCGTCGGCGAGGCGCTGGAGCGGTTCGCGCAGCGGGTCGGGGACGTGCCGTCCGCCGTACCCCTCGAATTGGCCGTCTGACATGCTGCTCCGGTATTTCTCGGCGAGTATAAAGTACCCTCGGGCGGTCAGTCGCGACAGCGAAACGCCCGTGTGGTCGTCCGGTCGCCCGCGCTGGCCTCCGCCTCGACGAGACCCGCCTCGGTGAAGACGCGCTTCCAGTTGCGGTGATAGAGGGGCACGTCCTCGGACACGTAGTGGACGGCGGCGTCGGTCCCCTCCGGGCGGTCGTCGCCACCCTCGTTCTCGACGGTGACGAGGAGGTCGTCGGCGATCCGGGCCAGTTCCCCGAAGACCCACGCCGTGTCGGGGTGGATGTGCTGGAGGGTCTCCACGGAGTAGACGACGTCGAACCGGCCGTCCGCGAAGTCGTCGACGAGGTCCTCGACGGCCCCGTGGTAGAAGGTCCCGGCGGCGGCGAGGGCGGGGTAGGTCTCGTCCATCACGTCGAACGCGTCGGCGTTGACCTCGATGCCCGCCAGGTCCCCGAAGCCGTGCTCGTGGAGGTGCGAGAGGTGCCGGCCCGAACTGCACCCGACCTCCAGGACGGACGCGTCCCGGTCGACGTGCCTGTCGAGCACCTCGCGGACCGCCTCGCTGCGCTCGTCCGGGCCATGATAGGCGTAGTACGCCGGCGAATACTCCCCGGAGCGTTCCGCCCAGGAGCGACGGACCTCGGTAGAATCCACGTACGATAGCGCCGACCGACACGTAAAGGCCCGTCGGACTGGCCCCCCGCGCGACGCCTCCGGCCGGGGGAACGCCCGCACGCGGCGTCGCCGAAGTGTGGATACGACGGCTGCTGGGGCCCCTCCCGGCGGATCGGACGCGAATGCCGCGCCGAACCGACTGCACGAACGGATGAACCGAACTTCGGATAGTATTGTGACAGATGTCCTCCGAATAGTTCGTCTGCCGAACGTTTCGGAATCCTTAACCGCGTGGTCGGCCTCCGTTGGATTGCAATGGCATCCGGTAAGGTTGATTTCTTCAACGACACGGGCGGTTACGGTTTCATCGAGACTGAGGACTCCGACGAGGACGTGTTCTTCCACATGGAGGACGTCGGCGGCGAGGACCTCACGGAAGGGACCGAGATCGAGTTCGACATCGAACAGGCCCCCAAGGGCCCGCGCGCGACGAACGTCGTCCGCACGTAGAGGTTCGCGTCGTCGCCGCGGGGCGACACCGCGAGATTCCACATTTTCCACGGACCGACCGGCGAGAGCGGTCGCTGCCGTGAGGCCGGTCCGCGACGACGTCACTCGGATGGAGCGACTCGCAACGACTTTGAGCGGTCGCGCCCACCTCCCCGGTATGGAAGCCGAGGACGACGACCTGCCGCCCGAGACGGTCGTCGAGAGCGGGACGGAGTGGCGTCGCGAGGAGATCGACGAGGACTCCTACAAGTGGGTCCGGGAGATGGAGCCGGACGAGTTCGACTGGGACGTCGACGACGTCTCGTTGAGCACGGAAGCGCCGGTGCGCGTGGTCTCCGTACAGTCCATCCGGGGCAACTGGTGGGTCGAGGGCGCCGAGACGGCCGGCCCCGAGCACAGCCGGTCGGGGTTCCCGGCGGCGATCAGCGACGAGTTCTGTGCCTCGTGTACGGACGCCGAGACCGCGTTCGAGACGGTCCGGGAGTACATCGAGCGGCTGTCCTGAGGCCGTCCGACGGTCCGCATCGGAGACCGGGCGGTGCCCCCGGGCGTGCTCCAGTAGGGACCGCTGACGCGGGCCCCCGAACCGCGCCGACGCCGGGAGCCATAAGTCGTCCCCCGGCGACGGGACGCACATGCGAGGCGACCACAGCGGGGGCGGACCGTGACCCTCCGGCTCCCGAGCGAGATCGTCGTCGACCGGTTCCTGCCCACGGCCCGCGCGATGCTGGCGGTCGCGCTGGACGAGCGGGGGTTCGCCCAGCGCGAGATCGCCGACCGCCTCGGGGTGTCCCAGGCGGCCGTGAGCGGCTACCTCTCCGGCGACCGGCCGGTCGAGGAGCGGTTCGCGGAGCACGAGCGGATGCAGGCGACCGTCGAGCGGATCGCCGACGGCTTCGACGAGGGGACGATGGACGACTACGAGGCGCTGGCGGAACTGCTCGGCCTCGTGCGCGCCTTCGAGGACCGCGGCCCGATCTGTGCGGTCCACGAGGAGGAGATGCCCGCGCTCGAAGGGCTGGGGTGTGACCTGTGCGTGCGCGGCGAGGACCGGGCGCTCCGGGCCGAGCGGGACGTGCTCGGCAACGTCCGCCGCGCAGTCAGGCGGTTCGAGAACGCGCCCGGGGTCGTCGACCACGTCCCGAACGTCGGGACCAACGTCGCGATGGCGCTGCCCGACGCGACCGACCCCACCGACGTGGCGGCGGTCCCCGGGCGCATCCACGCGATGCGTGGCCGGGTGAACGTGCCGGGGAACCCGGAGTTCGGGGCCTCGCGCAACGTCGCCATCGGCCTCCTCGCGGCGACGACCGCCGACCGGTCGGTGCGGGGCGCGGTCAACCTCGCGACCTCTGACGAACTGCTCGACGGCGCGCGAGCGGCGGGCGTCGACCCCGTCGTCTTCGACGCGAGCTACGAGGACCGCGACGAACGCCTCCGGGCGCTCTTCGCGGACCACGGCGGGGTCCCGCGCGTGGTCTACCACGAGGGCGCGTTCGGCATCGAGCCGATCACGTACGTCTTCGGCGAGACGGCCGTCGACGCGGTCGATACGGCCCTGGAGTTCGTCTAGGCGAGCGATCCGCCCCCCTCAGCCGTCAGTCGTCGGCGTGACCGCGCTCCGGCGTGAAGGTGACGCCGTCGATCTCGATCTCCTCCGGGACGCCGCTCGTGTCGTGGGTGCCGACCGGCGGGAGGTTGGCCTCGGCGGCGGGCGAGGCGTCGAGGTCGGTCTCGTCGTCGATGCTCGACATCTCGCCGTCGGCGTCGCGGGCGTCCTGGTCGATCCGCATCGAGCAGAACTCGACGCCACACATCGAGCAGAACCGCGCCTCCTTGTAGTTGTCCCCCGGGAGGGTCCGGTCGTGGTACTCCCGGGCCCGCTCCGGGTCCAGCGCGAGGTCGAACTGCCGGCGCCAGTCGAACTCGTAGCGCGCCTCCGAGAGCGCGTCGTCCCAGTCGCGGGCGCCGGGCAGGCCGGTCGCGACGTCGGCCGCGTGGGCGGCGATCCGGTACGCCGCCAGCCCGTCGCGCACGTCCTCGCGCTCGGGGAGGCCGAGGTGCTCCTTCGGCGTGACATAACACAGCATCGCGGCGCCCGCCCGCCCCGCCTCGGCCGCGCCGATGGCGCTCGTGATGTGATCGTACCCCGGGGCGACGTCGGTGACCAGCGGCCCGAGCACGTAGAAGGGGGCCCCGTCACACACCTCCTGCTGGCGCTCGACGTTGTCGGCCACCTGGTCCATCGGCACGTGGCCGGGCCCCTCCACCATCACCTGCACGCCGTGGTCCCACGCGGTGCGGGTGAGTTCCCCCAGAGTGTCGAGTTCGGCGAACTGCGCCTCGTCGCTCGCGTCGGCGAGACACCCCGGCCGGAGGCCGTCGCCGAGCGAGAACGTGACGTCGTGCTCGGCGAATATCTCGCAGATCTCCTCGAACTTGACGTACAGCGGGTTCTGCATCCCGTTCTCCTCGACCCACTGGGCCAGGATCGACCCCCCGCGCGAGACGATGCCCGTCTTCCGGCCGTCGGTCAGTGGCAGGTGCTCCATCAACACCCCGGCGTGGATCGTCATGTAGTCGACGCCCTGCTCCGCCTGCTTCTCGATGACGTCCAGGAGCAGGTCGTGGGTGATGTCGGTGGGGTCGTCGGCGTGCTTGACCGCCTCGTAGATCGGAACCGTCCCCACCGGGACCGGCGAGTGTTCGACGTTCGCCTCCCGGATCTCGTCGAGGTTCGCCCCCGTCGAGAGGTCCATCACCGTGTCCGCCCCGTAGTGGACCGCCGCGTGGAGCTTTTCCAGCTCCCCCTCCAGATCGCTCGTCTCCTCGCTGTTGCCGATGTTGGCGTTGACCTTCGTGGCGAACTCCCGCCCGATGATCATCGGATCGAGCGACTCGTGTGTGTGGTTGCTCGGGATGACCGCCTGCCCGTCGGCGACCTGCTCCCGGACGAACTCGGGGTCGCGGCCCTCCCGCTCGGCCACCCGTTCCATCGCCGCCGTTACCTCGCCGTCGCGAGCGCGCTGAAGCTGTGTCAGCGACATCGATTACTAGGTTATATCACTAGGTAATATACCCTGTGGTCGCGGCGACACGGCTCCCGGCGCGGTGGTCGCTGCGGGCCCGATCGGGGCGGAGGACGACTCGGTGACAGGTACGGTCGGTCAGGAGTATGACGTCCGAAAACCCGGGACGCCAGGAACGGCGACTCCCGGTGAAGACGAGTTCGTGTCAGGCGAACCCGTTCGGACGTCCGGCCCTGCCCCAGTTGTATCCTCCGCCTCGTATGTGAGGGTCGGGCGTCGGGACCGACGGCGCCGAACGACCCACGCGTCCGCCTACGGACTTTGGATTCCAAAACTGGACACGCCCGTCACGACATCATCGGAAGGACAACCGCATTGAATGTGGAACCCCTAGCGTCGGCGGTCCGACCGTCGGAGGCACACGTCGATGTTCCCCGCTCGTATCCGTCCGGCCCTGTCAGTCGAATCGCGGCGACTGGACCGATCCGAGGTCGAACGCGAACCGGGTGGTCCCTGATGGTCGTCGGGACGCTCCTGGAGGGCCTCCGGTTCGCGGGCGAGATGGCGTGGGAGACGTGGTGGGCGCTCGTGCTCGGCTTCACCATCGCCGGCGCCGTCGAGACGTTCGTCAGCGAGGAGCGGATGTCGGACGTGCTCGGCGGGGGCGGCTGGCGGGAACTCGGTCTCGGCACGCTCTTCGGCGCGGCCTCCTCGTCGTGTTCGTTCGGGGCCGTCGCGACCACCAAGTCGCTGTTCAAGAAGGGCGCCTCCCCCGTCGCCAGCCTCGCGGCCTTCCAGTTCGCCTCGACAAACCTCGTCATCGAACTCGGCCTCGTGATGTGGATTCTGCTCGGCTGGCAGTTCGTCCTCGCGGACTACGTGGCGGGGCTCATCCTCATCCTCCTCCTCGCGGCCGTCTTCAAGTATCTCGTGCCGGCGGCGTGGTTCGAGGCCGCGCGGGACCACCTGCAGTCGATCGAGGGCGTCCGCGACCCCTCCTGCGGGATGGAGGTCGACCCGACGAGCGACGACGTGGTCGCCCTCGACACCGACGGCGGGACGGAGTACTTCTGTTCGGAGTCGTGCAGGGAGGCGTACGTCGAGACGCGGCGCCAGGAGGGCGCGACGTGGCGCGACCGGCTCTTGACCCGGGACGGCTGGCGCCTCGCCTCGAAGAACGCGCTCGGCGAGTGGGGGATGCTCTGGACGGACATCGTCGCCGGGTTCCTCGTCGCCGGCCTCATCGGGGCGTTCGTCCCCCGCAGGTGGTGGACAGCACTGTTCGGCGTTGGGGCCGAGGGGACGCTCGCGTGGGTGGTGGTGAGCGCGACCGTCGGCGTGGTCGTCGGCGTCGTCACCTTCGTCTGCTCGGTTGGGAACGTGCCGTTCGCCGTGGTCCTCTGGTCGAACGGCATCGCCTTCGGCGGCGTGATGTCGTTCATCTTCGCGGACCTCATCGTCCCGACCATCGACGACGCGTACCGGCGCTACTACGGCCTCCGCATGGCCGCCGTGCTGTTCGTGAGCATCTTCGTCACGGCTGTCGTCGCCGGCGTCGTCATCCACTACCTCTGGAGCGCGCTCGGCCTCATCCCGACGGGCGAGACGGGCGGTACGGCCCCCTCGGGCTACACGACGCCCCTCAACGCCGCCTTCACGCTCGTCTTCCTCGCCCAGGTGTACGTCGGCTACTGGCGCGACGAGGCGGACGACCTGGAGGAGCACATGTCTGCGGGGTGACACAGCACGTACGCGCGACGAGCGATCAGCCGGGCCCCGGGCCGTGACGCCCTCGATCGGACGAACGCGATGATCTGCGACACCCGACCACAATCCTTTTTGTTTGACTCTCCGTTCAACGTCGGCATGTCGGACCGGCCACGCGCGTCCCTTCTCGCCCTCGCCCTCCTCGTGGTTCTGGCCCCCGCGGCGGCCGCGACGCCGGTCGTCGCGAACACAGTCGTCGTGGGGTCGCCCGAGGTGTCCGTGGCGTCGCCCACGGGGCCGGTCCAGGCCTCCGAGCGGACCACGCTCCGCGTCGTCGTCACGAACGCGGGGACCGTCGAGGACGGGGCCCAGAACAAGCCCGACTACGAACAGCAGGTGACGACCGCCCGCAACGTCCGCGTTCGGATCGACGAGAGCCGGCTCGCGTCGGGCATCGACGTGAAGACCGGCACCGTCTCGTTCGGCCGGCTTCCCTCGCCCGCCTCGGAACCGGTCGACTTCGCCCTCGAAGTCGGGAACGTCTCCCCCGGTCGGTACCGGGTGCCGGTCGTCGTCGAGTACGGATACATCCGGTCGATCAACTACGACCGGTTCGAACAGCCGGAGTTCACCGACACGACCGAGACGGTCCGCACGTCGGTCGTCCTCGTCGTGGAGGACCGCCCCCAGTTCGCGGTCGTCTCGGAGGGGGCGAACCGCCTCTTCGCCGGCGACACGGGCACGCTCGCGTTCACCGTGAAAAACACCGGTACGCGGACCGCCCGCCGCGCGTCGGTCCGGCTCTCGACCGGGTCCCCCGGGCTGTTCTTCGGTCCCAAGTCGGCCCCGCAGGAGTCGTCCAGCCTCTACGTCGACGCGCTCGAACCGGGCGAGACCCGCCGCCTGACGGCGAAGGTCGGCGCGTCGGGGGACGCCGCGCCCGGCACCTATCCGATCACCGCCTCCATCTCGTTCCGGAACCAGAACGGCGTGCTCCAGACCGCGGACACGATCAGGACCGGCGTGACGGTCCGCCCCGAGCGGACGTTCGAAGTACGCGACCTGCGGACGGCCCGGTTCCGGGTCGACGAGTCCGAGGCACGCGTCACCGGGCGCATCGTCAACACCGGCGAGGGGACGGCGCGGAACGTCGCCGTCCAACTCCGGGGTGGCGGGCCGATCACGGCGACGAACGGCGAGGCGGCGGTCGGTGACCTCGCACCGGGGGAGGCGGCGCGCGTGAACTTCACCGTCACGGTCGCCGCCGACGCCGAGCCCGGCACCAACACCGTCCGGTTCGGCGTCGAGTACGAGAACGCGGCGGGTGAACTCCGGGCACTCGACGATCCGCTCCGCCGATCGCTGACGGTCGGGCCGGAACGGGCGCCGTTCCGCGTCGTCGGGGTGTCGACCGACCTCGCGCCGGGCGGGAGCGCCCGCCTCGACGTCCGGGTCCGGTACGTCGGCGACGAGCCGGTCGACGCCGTGAATGCCAAACTGTTCGCCAGCGATCCCCTCTCCTCCTCGGACGACGGCGCGTATCTCGGTCACGTGGCGCCGGGAGCGACCCGGACCGCGACGTTCCGCGTGTCGGCGGGCGGGAAGGCGCTGGCCAAGGAGTACGACGCGGCGATCGAGATCCGCTACGACGAGGCCGACGGCGACACCCGGTTCACGGACAGTCTGCCGATCGGCGTCCCGGTGCGCGAATCCGGGGGCGGCCTCCCGCTGCCCCTGCTCGCCGGCGTCGTCCTCCTGGTGCTCGGCGCAGCCGGATACGTCGGCTACCGGCGACGGTGACCGATGGCGCGAATCCGCCGCGCCTTCGTCCGCCTCGGGCGCGCCATCGACCGCCACACGCTCGTGACGCTCCTCCTCGCCGGCCTGCTGCTCGGCGCGGCGCTCGGCGGTGCGGCGCAGATCCGGAGCGTCACTGGCGACGAGGCGTTCACCGCCGAGAACCCCACGCTGTCGACGTTCCGGGACACGTTCGACCGTGCGGTGCTCGTCGTCCTCGTCCGCGGCGAGGTGACCGATCCGCGGACGATGCGCGCGATTGCCCGGTTCGACGACCGGCTATCCGGGACCGAGGACGTGGCGCTGGTCACGAGTCCGGCCGACGCCGTGCGCCGGGAGTACGGGCGGGTCCCGGGGTCCGAGACACAGATCCGGGCGGTCACCGGAACCCCCGGGTTCGTGCTCGTGACGGTCCTCCTCGAACCCGGGCTCACACAGGCGGAGACGCGCCCGGTGTACGCCGACGCGCTGGAGGCGAAAGACTGGGTGCGGTTCCCCGCGGGGGCGACCGTCACCGTGACCGGTCCGCCGGCGTTCTCGGCGCAGTTGAGCGAGCAGATCCAGCGGAGCACCCGGCAGCAGCTCGGTCTCGCGGTCGGCCTGATGATCGTCGCGCTCTTCTTCCTGTTTCGCGGCGTGCGGCTCCGCCTGCTGCCGGTCGTCGCGGTGTTCGTCGGGGTGATCTACACGTTCGGCGCCATCGGGTACGCGGGTGTGCCGAACTCGACGCTGACGAGCGCCGTCTTCCCCATCATGATCGGCCTCGGCATCGACTACTCGGTCCAGTTCCACCAGCGCTACGAGGAGGAACTCGCCGCACACCCGCCCGGCGAGGCGCTCCCCCGTGCACTCGGTGGCATCGGACCGGCGGTGTTCGTCGCGATGCTCGCCGCGACGCTCGGCTTCGGCGCCACGTGGGCCTCGACCCGCGAGTCCCCGGCGTTCGTCTGGTTCGCCCAGACCTCCATGTTCGGCGTCCTCCTCACCTTCCTCGCGGCGCTGATCGTCCTCGTGCCGCTCCTGACGCTGTACGTCCGCTGGCGGGGTGACGACGGTCCGGACGCCCCGGGGAACGCGCCCGCGCGCCGCGACGAGGGCGGGGAGCCGCTCCCCGACGGCAGCGCGGCGGCCCCCGGCCCCGACGGGGGGAAGCCGGCGCGCCCCACCGCGGAGGTCGACATCGGACCGATGGGACGGAGCCTCGGTCGTATCGCGCGGGGCACGGCGGCGCGGCCGGGCACCGTGCTCCTGCTTGCACTCCTGCTGACCGGCGCCGGGTTCCAGGCGAACACGCAACTCGACACGCTCGCGGACCCCGAGGAGTTCATCCCGCAGGACCTCCCCGCCTACCTCGACCTCCAGCAGTTCCGCTCGGCCAGCGGCGGCGGCGCGGAGGTCCGGTTCGACGTCCTCGTCTCCGGGCGCGCGCTCCGGCACCCGGTGACGTTGCGCTGGATGGAGCAGTTCGAGGACGTGGCCGTCGGCCAGCCGCTGGTCGTCGGGATGGAGACCCCGGCCGACCTGGTCCGGCGGTACAACGGGGGCGAGATACCGGCGACCCGCGCCGGCGTCGACCGGTCGCTCGACCGGGCGCCGGCGGCCGAACGGCGGCGGTTCTACGACCGGGGCCACGCCCACATCGTCGTCGTCGGCGCACGGGGGATGTCGACCGAGCAAACGCTCTCCTTCATCGACAACGTCGAGAGCGCCATCGAGTTCAGTCGCCCGCCGTCCGGCGTCCACGCCGCCCTCACCGGGACGAGCGTCGTGTCGACGCCGCTGATCGTCGAGCAGATCGAAACCCGAAACACCACGACGGCGCTCGGGTTCGCGTTCGTGTTCCTCCTGCTCCTGGGCTACTACCGCGACTGGCGGAAGGTCGTGGCGCCGCTGGTGCCGATGGTCTTCGTCGTCGGCTGGCAGGGCCTCTACATGTACGGCCTCGGAATCCGGGTCTCGCCGCTCGGGGCCTCACTCGGCGCGCTGACCGTCGGGATCGGTGCCGAGTACACCATCATCGTGATGGAGCGGTACCACGAGGAGGTCGGCCGCGAGGGCGTGACGCCGCTCGACGCGGTCGAGACCGCGGCGGCACGCGTCGGGAAGGCCATCACCGTCTCCGGGATGACCACCGTGTTCGGGTTCTCGGCGCTCGCCGCCGCGCCCTTCCCGATCATCAGCGACTTCGGCTTCCTCACCGTCGGGGTGATCTTCCTGACGCTCGCCGCCGCGCTCACCACCCTGCCGCCGACGCTGCTCGTCGTCGCCCGCGTCCACCGCCGGATCACGGCCGCCGCCGGGTGAGGGTCAGAACCGAACCGGGAGCAACTTCGATCCGGACGGCGGCCGCGTTCGGCGCTCCCGTCTCCCGAGCGGACACGCCCCGACCACCGTTCACAGGCCGGGTACTGAAGTATCCGCCCGTGATTGATGGTAGCATGGGTCGTCCGAGGCACGTGGCGGGGGCGATGACCCGAGGCGGGGGGAGGCGACGATGGGCAAGGTGACCCGATTTGCGGGGCCGGCCCTGGCCGCGCTCCTGACCGGCATGCTCGTGCGCGCGTATCCCGTCGACTGGCTGCCCCGGTGGTACTGGCTCCCGATGATGGGCGTAGTCTTCGTCCTGTACCTGGAGGCGTATCGCCTGTTCAGGGAGTACTGGGAGGGGGAAGAGGAGGAGGAAGAACTCTGGCGGCCGTGACGGTCGCCCCGGGCGGGCGTCACGTCAGCGCCGGGGGCCGGATCGAAGGCGGGGCGCGACCGCCCCCTCACGTCGACGGGCTCTCGCCGGCCGCGTCGACGACCGCCCCGTGGGCGTGCCCGTTCGAGACGACCAGCGCGTCGCTGTCGTGACGCCACGGCCGCCCCTCGGCGTCGGTCACCCGGCCGCCCGCCTGGTCGATCAGGTGCGCGCCGGCGATGGAGTCCCAGGGGCGCGGCCGCCGGGTCGTGATCGCCGCGTCCAATTCCCCGCTGGCGACGAAGGCCAGCGCGGTCTGCATGCTCCCCAGGCGCCGCATGTCGCCGAACCGCCGGATGACGGTGTCAGTGAGGTCGATGTACGGCGACGGGTCCGCGACGGGGCCCCACCCAAGGACCGCGACGGCGAACGTCCCCGGGTCCGTCCGGTCGCTGACGCTCATCCGCTCGCCGTTCAGGCGACTCGTCGCCCGGTCGGCGGTGTACGCGTCGCCCATCGCCGGCATCACCGAGGCGGCGGCGACCGGGTCGCCGTCCTCGACCGCCGCGACGCTCGTCGTCCAGAGTCGCATCCCGCGAGCGTAGTTCGCGGTCCCGTCGATGGGGTCGATGATCCACGCCGGGCCCGTCTCCGGCATCTCCTTCAGTTCGTCCTCCTCCTCCCCGACGATCGGATCGTCGGGGAACGCCTCCCTGATCCGGTCGACGACGGTTCGCTGTGCCCATCGGTCCGCGGCCGTCACCAGGTCGTTCTTGTTCTCCTTCGTCTCGACCGTTATCTCGCCCCGGAAACGGTCGAGGGCCTCCTCGGCACCCGCCCGCGCGGCCGCCACCGCCAGGTCCCCGCGCTCGTCCAACTCGCTCATTACCGGGGACACGGCGCTCCCGGGTCAAAGGCCAACCGCTTCGGCGGACGGGCCGACCCGCAGTCGAGGGGGCGGCCTACGCGTCCGCCAGCGAAGCCCCGCAGTCGGGACACCGGTCGTCGTGGACCGTCACCGGCGCGTCACAGGCCGGGCAGTACGCCCGGTCGCAGGCGCGGTCGCCCATGCGTCGACGTGGGGCGAGCGGCCGGATACGTCTTTCGCGGGCGTCGATCCGGCATCACGCCTCGCCGTCCGCGTCCGGCAGTTGCCACCGCCGCACGCCCCCGTCCACGAACGTGTCGACCTCACCTCGCTCGTAGAGCGCTTCGAGCGCGTAGATGGCGTCGTCGTGCGGCAGGCCGGTCGCCGTCGCGACGTCCTCGGCCGTCGCGGTCGGGGTCGGACGGCGGGCGAGGTGGCGCAGAATCGTGGCCTCGACGCGCGGCCAGCGGGTGACGGACATCTCACCTCCCGGTACGGGCCGGATACCGACACCGGTGCCCGCGAACGTGTTCGGGCCCATATCCTCGGCGACGGCCTGCCAACCCCCGTCAATGAGCACCTGCCACCTCTGTGACCTGCCGACGCCCGACGACCCGGTGACGGCCCCGTCGGTCGATGGTGCGCTCGTAGCACCCGCGGACGCGAGATACGTCGACCGATCCGGCGAGCGTTGGCGCGGACCGTTCACCGTTAGTCCCAGCAGCTCGAAAGGGCGGGCTAGCCCTCGCGCGCCGGGGGGACGAACAGGTCGCGAACCACCCGCACCGTCTCGTCGTCCTCGGCTCGCTCGACCGCCGCGCGGGGCTCCGCGAGCACCCCGTCGACGATGGACCGGGCCATCGCGTCGAGGACCTCGCGCTGTTCGTCGGTGAGGTCGCCGTGCGCGTCGAGGCGCGACCGGGCCGCGTCGAGTTCGCGGCGCCTGACCGCCTCGGCGCGCCGGCGGAGCGCCTCGCGAACCGCCCGCCTCTGGGACGGTACCTCCGTCGTCGCCACGGGTCTACCGGGACTGATCGGTCCGCCCGGATGTGTGCTGTTCCGAACCCGTTCGGCCCCCGCGGCGCGGCGAGGGAACCGGGGATCGGTCCCGGTCCGGGGCCCGTCCGCCGGTACCCTCGTCCGGCGTCAGTCGGTCGTCACCGCTTCGAGCCAGTCGAGCTGGGCCGTCAGTTCGCGCCGCCGCTGCCGCCCGACGATGGTCGCGTCGAGGACGTCACCGATGGGGCCCGCGCCGACCGCGAACCGGGTCGTGGCCGTCACCTCGCTCCCGTGGGGGACCTCCGAAACCACGTGCGACGTCCGCATCTCGTCGAAGATGCCCTCGCGCTGCTCGTACGCCAGTCGGCGTCAGGGGCGTCGACCCGTTCGAGGGTCAGTTCGATGTCGACGATGCCCACCCGGTTCCGGACGCGGACCGTGTCGCCGTCGACGGTCACCTCGTCGAACCCGGCCGCCGCCATGAACGGTTCGAGGTCGGTCAGCGCCTCCCGCACCGCCCCGGGGTCGGCGGCGAGCGTCCGCGTCACCGCGACCGTCTCCATGCGCCGCCCGACGCCCCCCGGACGGGAAGGCGTTTGCCTCCCGTGTCGGCGCTCGGAACGACGGGAAGGGGCCGAGTCCGTCCCGTAACCCCGAATCGGTTCGGGACAACCGACTCCCCCGGGACGGCCGTCCGACCGGACATGGAATCCGTCTCGCACCTCTCCTCGACCGACGCGCCGACGGACCGTCCGCACGAGACGCTGGACGCACGTGACCTCCCGCCGCCGCGGCCGCTGTCGGACACCCTCGAACGGCTGGCCGACCTCGACGACGCGACCGTCCTCGTGCAGGTGAACGACCGGGCGCCCCAGCACCTCTACCCGAAACTGGAGGACCGCGGCTACGCGTACGAAACCGTCGACGCCGACGGCGCGGTCGTCACCGCCATCTGGCGGCCGTAGCCGTCGGCGGGGGCACACGACCCGTGCGTCCTTCCCGCGTGTCCGCTACTCCGCCTCTTTCGGGAACGTCGCGACGAACTCCGCGTCCCCGCGCCGTTCGACGCTGTAGCCGTCGGCGTCGAAGGCGTCGACCTCGGCCCGCATCTCGTAGAACAGGGGCTTGGGTTCGTGGTCGTTTATCAGTACGAGTCGGTCGCCGCCCTCGAGGTCGTCGAAGACGTCGAAGATTCGCGTGTGGCGCTGTGCCGGCGGGATGTCGCGCACGTCGAGCGTTCGCTCCTCCATGGCGTCCGCCCGTTCCGGCGGCCCGGGGGAAGCGGTTGTCCCGAACCGATTCGGGTCGGTCCATCCCTCGCCGCGCCCCGACGACGCGGTTTTTCACCGGGCACGGCGTACACCGCCGCATGGTCGAACCGGTCGCGGTCGTCGCCGCTGCGCTGATGGCCGCCGGGGTGGTGGGGAGCGTTCTGCCGGCGCTGCCCTCCGGCCTGCTCTCGCTCGCGGGCGTCTACGCGTACGTCCTCTTCGGGGCCGAGCCGATCGGTCCGCTCCTCCTCGTGGGCCTCACCCTCGTCGCGGGTGTCGCCGCCGTCGCCGAACAGTTCGCGGGCCCGGTCGCGGCGCGGGCGAGCGGGGCCTCGACGGGGACCGCGCTCGCGGCGGGAGCCGGCGGCGTCGTCCTCTTTTTCGTCGCCGGGCCCGTCGGGATTCTCGTGGGGATGGTCGCTGTCGTCCTCGCGCTCGAACTGCGCCGCGGCGCCGCCCCCCGGACCGCGCTGTATCGGTCGGCGGGCACGGTGCTCGGCATCCTCGTCTCCTCGGCCGTTCAAATCCTGCTCACCGCCTCTGTCCTCGTCGCCTTCGTCGGCGTCGTGGTGCTGTGAGACGCCGGAGCCGGATCATCACCCCCGGACGGGCACCCGTTCGAGCGGCACCCGCTTGGTGACCTCCCGCGGCGTCTCCTCGCCGACGACCGCGACGACCGCCGAGACGGTCACCGTCGTCGGCGTCCTCAACCCGCTGCTGGCCGCCGTCGCGATGGCGACCAGCAGCCTGCTCGTCGTCGGCAACTCCGTCCGCACGCTCGGTTCCTGACCGGGCGGCGGGTCACGCCCGTCCGGCCGGTCCGTGCCGGGCCGCGGTCGCGTCACTCGTCGACGAGGTGTTCGAGCAGGGCGTCGTGGATGTGGCCGTTGCTCCCCACCAGCGGCTTGCGGGTCTCGGCGTCGTCGAAGAGCAGCGTGTAGGTCTCGCCGTCGGCGTCGGTGATCCGGCCGCCGGCCTCGCGGATCAGGAGCACCCCGGCGGCGACGTCCCACGGCAGGGTGTCGTACTCCCACACCGCGTCGGCGCTGCCGGCGGCGACGTAGGCGAGATGGAGGGCCGCACAGCCGAGGCGGCGGACGCCGCGGGTCTCGTGGTAGAACTGCTGGAGGAAGTCGCCCGAGGGGTCGTACCCGCTGAGGAACATGCTCTCGTCCAGGCGGTCGCGGTCGGTCGGAGCGATGGGCGAACCGTTGAGGTACGCGCCCCGCCCCTCGATGGCGTGGAACATCTCGTCCGTCTCGGGGCTGTAGACGACGCCGACGATCGGGTTCTCGTCGCCGTCGATCAGCGCGATGGAGACCGCGTAGTTCGGGTTGCCGTGGGCGAAGTTCCCGGTACCGTCGACCGGGTCGACGAGCCAGAAGTAGTCCGACCGGCCGTGGCGCGTCTCGGCCTCCTCGGACCGGAAGCCGTGTTTCGGGAACTCGTTGGCGATGGCCGTCGAGATGATGTGCTGGCTCTGGTAGTCGGCCTCGGTCACGAGGTCGGACTTCGTGGTCTTGTACTCGATCTGTTCGACCTGCCCGTGGAGTTCGCGCAGCGGTTCCCCGACCGCCAGGGCGGCCTCGCGGGCGACGCGGCCGGCCTTCGAGAGGAAGTCCTCGTCCCCCTCGGTCCCCTCCGCGGATCGGAGCCTGTCGACGGGACCGTCGTCGTCGACGTCCCTGAGTCCCCACCCGAGTTTCTCGGTGAGCGCGGGCATGAAGCGGTCGTCGCGGGAGGTCCGGACGACGTGGGCGACCCGGTCCGATCCGGTGATCGCGACGACGTCGTCGGCCCCGATTTCGACGACCTCCCGGCCGCCGTCGACGACGACCTCGAAGGCCGTCTCCGGGACGATCCGGACGGTGGTCGACCCGCTCACGACGATGGGCCTGGCGGCGACGTTGTGCGCCTCGAACGGCACGACCTGCAGGGTGGTGTTGTCGCTCGGGTAGTGGATCGGTCCCCCGTTCGAGAGCGCCCGGCCGGTGCTCCCGGTCGGGGTGCTGACGATGACGCCGGTCCCGAAGTACTCGCCGACGTACTCATCGTCGATGAAGACGTGGAGGCGGCCGACCTTCGCGCCGTACGGCACCTTGGGCGGGACCTTCCCGACCGTGATTTCGTTGACCCCGGTCGCGTCGAGGTCGGGGCCGGTGACGTGGTACTGCCCCCGGCCGGTGATCGTCGCCCGGCCCCGGAGCACCTCGGTCAGGGCGCTCGTCACGTCGCTCGGCTTGACCCGGGCGAGAAAGGAGAGGGTGCCGGTGTTGATGCCGAGAAACGGGATCTCGCGCGGCGCGAACGCGCGGACCCCCTCGAGGAACGCCCCGTCCCCTCCGATGGTGATGCCGAGCGTCTCGCGGGCCTGGTCGTAGTGCTCGTCGGTAACCGTCTCCCCGATGTCGAGGAGCGTGAGGTCGATGCCGTGGGTCGTCGCCCACGATTCGACCTGTTCGATCGCCTCGTCGCTGTCCGGGGCCGCGATCGCGACCACCTCCTCGGTCGTTGCCAGACGACGGCCGTGCATCCTCTCGGCGTTCGACCGAGGGCCATATGAATTGTGGAGACACGGCCCGGCCGGCGGACCGCCGCCACGTCACCTCGGCCCGCCGACCGGCACGTCCCGGCGCGGGAACGCCTCGGGCACGTGGAAGCCGGCGTCCGCGAGGAGGTCCCCGGCGGTCACGAGGCGCTCGACCCACGGCCGGCCCGCCGGGGTGAGCGGCGTCGCCGCGTAGCGGATGGGGGCGCCGCGAACCGTCGTGTGTGGGAGCTCGTAGGCGACGCTCGCGTACACGTCCCCGAGCGCGGGAGCGGAGAAGTCGATCCGGTCGGGCAGCGTCACGTAGGGCAGGTCCCGCTCGACCGCCATGTTCCGGTAGGCGAAGGCGGCGTCGACGCCGCCCCGCTCGAGGACGTTCAGCAGGTCCGTCTCCCGGAAGGCGGTCGAACGGTCGAGGACGCGGTCGGCGTCCGGGCCGCCGTCACGCGCGGCCAGCCGCAGCGCCATGACGGTGCGGTAGCCGAGCGGATCGACGTCCGGGTCCGTACGACCGATCGCGATGCCGTCCCGCGTCAGCGCGGCCCGCCAGTCCCGCCGCAGCGCGTCGGCCGCCGGCGAGGCCGGATCGTACGCCAGCACGAGGGCGTTGGTGGCAAAGAGCGTCGCCCGCGCGGCGATGCCGTCGAACAGCCGCGGATCGGCGAGCGCGACCGTGTCCGGGTCCCGAGCGCCCTCGACGAGCAGCCGCCGGACCCCGGCGCTCCCGTGGGCCTCGACCGTCGCGCCGCCGAGCCGGTCGGCGACGCGGAGGAGGCTGCCGGCGACCATCGCCGCCGGGTCCCTGTCGCTTCCGGTCGTCGCCCGGCCGTAGGCGACTGACCCGGCGGCGCCGACGGCGACCGCCCCGCCGAACGCGCGCAGCGCGGCCCGGCGAGTGGCGTTCATCGGTTACGTTCACACGAGGCGTGAAGTAATACAGTTAGCCTCACGTGTTCGGTCGGCCGTCAAAAAGGAAGTCGTGGCTGCGCTTGTCCGGCTAGCGGTGGTTCTCCTTGTAGACGTTCACCAGTTCCTGCATCATCTCCTTCCCGTCGCCGAAGAGCATGCTCGTGTTGTCCTTGGCGAACAGGGGGTTGGGGATGCCGGAGAACCCGGGGCTGAGGCTCCGCTTGTTGACGACGACCGAGCGGGCCTCCGCGACGTTGAGGATCGGCATGCCGGCGATGGGGCTCGACTCGTCCTCGTTCGCGACCGGGTTCACCACGTCGTTGGCGCCGGTCACGAGGACGACGTCGGTCTGGGAGAACATCGGGTTGATCTCCTCTAGCTCCTTCATCTTGTCGTAGGGCACGTCGGCCTCGGCGAGGAGCACGTTCATGTGACCGGGCATCCGGCCGGCGACCGGGTGGATGCCGAACTCCACCTCGACGCCGTCCTCCTCGAGCAGTTCGGCCAGTTCGGCCACGGCGTGCTGGGCCTGGGCGACGGCCATCCCGTACCCGGGCACGATGACGACCCGCTGGGCCGTGTCGAGCAGCATCTCGACCTCCTCGGGGGAGGTCTCGGTGATGTTGCCCTCGTAGATGTCCTCCATCTCCTCGCTCTCGGCCTCCTCGCCGAACCCGCCGAACAGCACGTTGGTGAGCGACCGGTTCATCGAGTTGCACATGATGACGGTGAGGATGATCCCGGACGCACCGACGAGCGTCCCGGCGATGATCAGGACGCTGTTGTTCAGCACGAAGCCCGTGGCGGCGGCCGCCAGGCCGGAGTAGGAGTTCAGGAGCGCGATGACGACCGGCATGTCGGCGCCGCCGATGGGGATGACGAGCAGGATGCCGAGCACCGACGCGGCGACGACCAGGAGCCAGTACGGCGGCACCCAGGCGGCCCCCATGGCCGACGCGAGGGCGTTCGGCGCGACGACCAGGTAGGCCCCGAAGGCCAGCGCGAGCAGCAGGAAGACGACCTTGGCGATCTGGTCGCCGGGGAAGCGGACGGCCGAGTCGTCGACGAGGCCGTGAAGCTTCCCGGCGGCGACCATGCTCCCCCAGAAGGTCACGGCGCCGATGATCCCGGAGGCGGCCCCCGCGGCCGCCACTTCGCCGGGGATGCCGCCGATACCTCCGGCCGCCTGGAACTGTTCGTTCAGTTCGGCCCCGGCGACGAGCGCCGAGGCGCCGCCGCCGAACCCGTTGTAGAGCCCGACGAGCTGGGGCATCTCGGTGCGCTCGACGGTCACGGCCAGCCAGGCGCCGATCCCGCCGCCGAGGATCAGCCCCCCGAACAGGACCAGCGGCGAGAGAATCTGGAGCCAGACGACGGTGACGCCCACGGCGAGCAACATTCCCACCGCCGAGGTGAGGTTGCCGCGAGTCGCCGTGCGCGGGTGGGTCATGTCCCGCAGGCCCTGGATGAAGAGGACCGCGGCGACGAGGTACGCGAGCGAGAGGAACCACGGGGGGAGGGGGATGTGTTGTGACATCGTTCAGCCTCCGCCGTGGAAGTCCTGCAGCATGAGATGGCTCACGAGGTACCCCCCGACCACGTTGATCGACGCCATGACCACCGCGATGAAGCCGAGGATCGTCGCGATGGTCGTCGATCCGGCTCCCGCGACCGCGACCGATCCGATCAGCGTGATGCCGGAGATCGCGTTGGCGCCGGACATCAGCGGCGTGTGCAGGTTGGTCGGAATCTTCGTGATGATCTCGTACCCCACGAACGCGGCCAGTACGAACAGCGTCAGATTATCGATGAACGTCATGGTGTCCTCCCGGAATCATTCGTCCGCGGCCTCCGGCTCGCTCTCGGGCGCCTCCTCGTCGGCGTCGGCGCCGTCGGCCTCCTCGGCGTCTTCCTCTGGCTCTCCCTCGTCTTGCTTGTGGGGGTTTCGTATCGTTCCATCGTGGGTGAGCAGCGTGGCGTCGACGATCTCGTCCTCCAGATCGATGGCGAGTTCGCCCTCCTCCACCAGATTCGCCAGGAAGTCGGTCACGTTGTTGGAGAAGAGTTCGCTCGCCTGGTGGGAGACGGTGGCCGGGAGGTTGGTGGGACCGAAGATGGTGACCCCCTCGTGTTCGATCACCTCGTCTGCCACGGTGGGCTCGCAGTTCCCCCCGGTGTCCGCCGACAGGTCGACGATGACCGAGCCGGGGTCCATCTCCGCGATCATCTCCGAACTCACGAGTTCGGGGGCGGGGGCGCCGGGGATGGCCGCCGTGGTGATGACCACGTCGGACTCCGGTACGACCCGGCCCATCTCCTTGCGCTGCTGGCGGTAGAACTCCTCGTCCATCTCCCGGGCGTACCCCTCCTCGTCGCCCGACCCCTCGGTTTCCAGGTCGAGTTCGACGAAGTCCGCCCCGAGGCTCTCGACCTCGTTTTTGACCTCCAGCCGGATGTCGTAGGCCCGCACGGAGGCGCCGAGGCGGTCGGCCGTCGCGATGGCCTGCAGGCCGGCGACCCCCGCCCCGATCACGAACACGTCGGCAGGCTGGACCGTTCCCGCCGCGGTCATCAGGAGCGGGAACATCCGCGGCAGTTCGTTGGCCGCCATCACCGCCGCCTTGTAGCCGGCGATGTTGGACATCGACGACAGCGCGTCCATGCTCTGTGCCCGGCTGATCCGGGGGATCAGTTCGAGCGAGAACGCGCTGACACGGCGGTCGGCCAGCGTCTCCAGGTTCTCGTCGGTGACGTCGTACGGGCCGAGCATGCCGATGACGACCTGGCCCTCCTGGTACGGGTCGAGGGGCTGGTCCTCGTTGGCCCCGAGTCCCTGCACCTGGAGGATCAGGTCCGCGCGCTCGAACACCTCGTCCCGGTCGTCGAGCACCTCGCATCCGACCGCCTCGTACTCCGCGTCCGTCCATCCAGCACTCTCGCCGGCGCCGGCCGCGACACAGACCTCGTGCCCGTCGTCCACGAGGTCCTCGGCCACGGGGGGAATGAGTGCGACGCGCGTCTCGTCCGCGGCCGTCTCGCTCGGCACCCCGACGATCATGGCGTCGACTCCCAGCGCGAGGGCTGTGTGGGAACGGCGCCGTATGTCCGTCCCGTCCGGTGATTATTTCCTTGCATGTTCACACGCGTTTGAGCGGCAACGTCCCGTGTGAATCGATTCCTGTCCCGCGCATAAAAGGCAGGGATTCGTCTTCTCGTATAAAAAGACGGAATCGATCAGAAACGGCCGTTTGTCCGGGACGTATAACCTTCCGTATGTGTTCTCCACGGCCGGGATCGCTCGGGCGGAGGGTCGACTGCTTTCTGTCGGCTTTCAGGTGTCGAACTGTCACCGGTCAGTGAGACGACGTATCCGCTCGGCTACTTGTTTCGTTCCGACGAGCGAAACGGGCCGCTGACGGTCCGCGACGCGGTCGGGGCCGGCAGCACCGGACGGCGGACCGATCCGGGGGAGACCGACGGCGTGACAGGGCTTATCTCTCGGGGACCGCAACCGAGGGCCATGGGCGTCTCGCTCCGCGACCTCGACGACGCGGCCCCCGCCGAACTCGCCTCGACGATCAGGGACGCCGGCCTGGCCGGCGCCGGTGGCGCCGGGTTCCCCACCCACGCGAAGTGGGAGCGCCTCGACGACGTCTCGTACCTCCTGGTGAACCACCAGGAGAGCGAACCGAACTACTACATGGACAAGTGGCTGGGGCGGACCCACGCGGGGTCGTTCGCGGCGCTCTTCGACGCCCTCCTCGACCGCCTCGATGCGGTCGTCGTGGGGACCAAGGCGTCCTACCGGGAGCAGTGGCTGGGTGCCCTCGAGTCGGCGACCGACGCCGCGATCTACCGCCCCGAGGATCTCCCGCTCGATCCGGACGGCGTCCCGGACGTGGCGGTCGCGTACACCGACGATCGATACGAGTACGGCATGGAGAGCGTCCTCCTCCGACTCGTGGCCGACGTCGTGATCCGGGACGGCCTCCCGACCGACCACGGCTGGATCGTCCAGAACACCGAGACGCTCTACCGGCTCTACCGGGCGCTGGAGGCCGACGAACCGATGACGCGCAAGTACGTCCACGTCGACGGGCGGGTCCCGCGCCACCGGTTCCTGGAAGTACCGGTCGGGACGCCGGCGACGGCGCTGCTCGCGGCGGCCGGCCGCGAGTCGGACCCCGATCCGGACGAACTGCTCGCCGACGGCGGGCCGGGGTGGTGTTTCGAAATCGAGACCCCGCCCGCCGAGTTCGGCGTGACGAAACGCACCAACGCCGTCACGGTGCTCGACGCGGACGTCGCCGCCGAGAACACGGTCGGCGGGGGCCGGATCAACGTGCTCGAGGCCGGCGACTGGAAGCGCGACCACGAGACGGAACCGGCGACGCTCGTCCCCGACGCGGTGCGCGTACCGCTCGTCACGAACCCGGCGTTCGGCGACCTGGTCGTCCGGAGCGAGCCGACGGTCGAACCGGGCGACCGGGTCGCGGAGGGGGATCGGATCGCAACCCCGAGCGAGGACGGCATCAGCAACACCCAGCACGCGTCGGTCGACGGACGGGTGAC
The DNA here is from genome assembly GCA_042219325.1 of Haloferacaceae archaeon. Taxonomy (GTDB): domain Archaea; phylum Halobacteriota; class Halobacteria; order Halobacteriales; family Haloferacaceae; genus CAZMLQ01. The sequence continues at coordinate 29,877 of JBDGQA010000054.1, forward strand.
CGCGGTGACCGACGAGTACGTCGAAATCGAAAGCGGGTGAGCGACGGGGACCCCGGATCGGCAGTCGCCGGCGCGTCCGGCCGCCCTCACACGTCGACGGCGTAGCCGGCGTCGCGCAGGGTCCGCTCGACCCGGTCGGCGTACTCTGCCGAGACCTCCGGACCCCGGAGTTCGGCGTCCCCGTCCCCGTCCCCGTCGCCGTCGCGGCGGAACCCGTAGGACACGACCGCGACCTCGTCGCTCGCGTCGCGGCCAAAGAGTTCGACGACGACCTCGTCCGCATACTCGTAACAGCGGACGTCGACGATTTCCTCCATCGGTCGTGCCAACTGTTCACACCCAAATATAAAAGGCACCCGGCCGTCGTCCGACGTCCGGCAGACGGGGCGGGGCCCAGCGCCCCGTGCCTATATGTCGTTCCGGGTCGGGGTACGCCCGCATGAGTCAGACGCTCGAGGTGTTCGAGGACGCCGCGGGCGAGTACCGCTGGCGGCTCCGCCATCGGAACGGAAACACCCTCGCCGATTCCGGCGAGGGCTACGCCTCGAAGAGCGGCGCCCGCGACGCCGTCGAGTCGATCAGGGGCAACGTGGCCGACGCCGACACCGAGGGGTAGCCGCGCGGCGCGGGCGGCCCGCCGCCGGGTCGGGTCGGTGACGCTCGTCGACCGTTACTGCGGCCCGTGACGTCTCTCGACCGATAGCCCGCTCCCGACGGTCCCGCCGGGGACCTCCGATGCCGGTGGAGTTATCCACGCCCCGCCGATACCGCGGACATGCGGAACTTCACCGTCGGGCGCATCTGGGGCATTCCGATCCGGATCAGCATCTCGCTCGTCGTGTTCCTCCCGATCCTGGCCTGGCTCATCGGGAGCGGCGGCCAGATCGAGGCCTACGCGGGGTTCATCGCGGCGATCAGCGGGATCACGTTCGACCTCGCGGCGCTCCGCGCCGGATCGACCCCCTGGGTTATCGGGATCGCCGCGGCCGTCGGCCTGTTCGTCAGCGTCACCGTCCACGAACTCGGGCACTCGTGGATGGCGCTCCGGTACGACCTGGAGATCGAATCGATCACGCTCTGGATCCTCGGCGGGATCGCGTCGCTGTCCGAGATCCCCCGCGAGTGGGACCGGGAGTTCCGGATCGCCATCGCCGGCCCGGCAGCGAGCGTGCTCGTGGCGGCGGTCTGTTACGCCGGCCTGCTGGCGACCCCCGCCTCGCTCCCGGTCGTCCGCTTCGTCTTTGGCTGGCTCGCGGTCGCGAACGGCACGCTCGTCCTGTTCAACCTTCTCCCGGCCTTTCCGATGGACGGCGGCCGGGTGCTGCGGGCGCTCCTGTCGCGCTCGCGCCCCTACGAGAGCGCGACGCGGCTCGCCGCGCGGATCGGTGTCGTCTTCGCCGTCCTCTTTGCCGTCATCGGTATCCTGGGGTTCAACCCCATCCTGCTCCTGCTCGCGCTGTTCATCTACGGGGCCGCCACGACCGAGTCGCGGACCGTCATGCTCGACGGGCTCCTGGAGGGGCTCACCGTCGGGGACATCATGACCAGCGGCCCGCCGACGATCGCCGCCGACACTCCGCTCGACGACCTCGCGGACCGGATGATCCGGGAGCGCCGGACCCTCTTCCCCGTGACCGACGAGTCCGGGACGGTCGTCGGACTCGTGAGCCTCTCCGACCTCAAGGGACGCTCCCGCGAGGGGGCGACGGCCGGCTCCGTGGCCCGGGACGTACCGCGGGTCCCGCTGGCGGCCGACGCGTTCGAGACGCTCGCCCTGCTGCACGGCACCAGCGAGACCGACGCGCTGGTTATCGAGGACGGGGCGATCCGGGGCGTGCTCTCCCAGTCGGATTACGCCCACGCCCTGACCGTCCAACGGGGGTTCCGGACGGCCGTCGCGGCCTGATCGGTCGCGCCGGCTTCGCCGCTTGCCGACCCGCCGGGAGACCTTTGCCCGGCCCCCCCGACCGGGGCACATGGTCTCGTCAGGCCTGGCCGGGGTCGTCGCCCTGCTCGCACTCCTGTCGCTGAGCGCGTTCTTCTCGTCGAGCGAGATGGCGGTCTTCTCGCTCCCCACTACGTGGATCGACGCACGGGCCGCCGAGGGGGACGAGCGCGCCGCCGCGCTCGCCGGGATGCGCGAGGACTCCCATCGCCTGCTCGTGACGGTCCTGGTCGGGAACAACCTCGTGAACGTCGCCATCTCCAGCCTCGTCACACTCGCCGTGTCGGAGTTCGTCTCCGGCGGGACGGCGGTCGTGATCGCGACCCTCCTCGCCACCTCCGTCGTCCTCGTGTGCGGGGAAATCGTCCCCAAGTCCTACGGCCTCGCGAACGCCGAACGGCTGGCGCTCGCCGTCGTCCGCCCGCTCCGGATCGTCGGGGTCGTCCTCTACCCGCTCGTGCTCGCCTTCGACGGCATCACCCGCGCGATGGCCGCCGGCGTGGGCGGCACGCCGGCCATCGAGCGCCAGTACGAGTCCGAGTAGCCGGGGCCACTCGACACCGCGCTCCGCCGGTATTGCCGCGGCGCTCGCCGGGGTAGCACAACGGTCAAGTCGCCGCGCTCCTGACCCCGATTCGACGACTTGATCGACGGGACTGACGCCGGAAGGCTCCGACGCGACGCCCGGCGAGCGACGGTCACCGCCGGGGCCGGCGCGGGACGGCTAGCGCGGCGGGAGGCCACGGATGCGTAGCGCCGTACGGGCCGCCGCTGTGGCCGTCCTCCTCGCGGCGCTCGCCGACACGGCGGCCGCCCACGCCGGCGGCCTGGCCGGGTCCGCCGCCGGCGGCACCGTCCCGACCTGGCTGACGGTCGCGACGGGCGGCATCGTCGTCGTCGCCTCCTTCGTCTTCGCCAGCCTGCTGACCGACCACGAGACCATCCGCGCCGTCGCCGACTGGCACGTCCGCGTCCCGGTGCCGGACGCCGCGTGGTCGGCCGTGACCCGGGGGCTGCGGGCGGCGACGCTCGCCGCCCTCGGCCTGGTCGTCGTCGCCGGCCTCGTCGGCCCGGCGGCGCCGACGCGGAACCTCGCCATCCTGGTCGTCTGGGTCGGGTGGTGGGCGGGCTACACGATGAGCGTCTACACCGTCGGGTCGACGTGGGGGGCGCTGAACCCCTGGCGGACGCTCGCGGACCTGCTCCCCCGCGTCGGCCGACGCGCCTATCCCGACCGGCTCGGCGTCTGGCCCGCCGTGGCCGGCCTCCTGGCGCTGGTCTGGCTGGAGGTCGTGAGCCCGGTCGCGACCGATCCCCGCCTGCTCGTGGCCGTCGTCGGCGCGTACACTGTCATCACGCTCGCCGGCGCGGCCGTCTACGGCGCCGAGACCTGGTTCGGCCGCGTCGATCCGATCACCCGCGTCTTCGCGGCCTACGGCCGGATCGCTCCCCTCCAGCGGACCGACGACGGGTTCGCGCTCCGGCTCCCGACGACGGCGCTGATCGATCCCCGGACCGACGGGGTGCCCGGGACCGCCGCCTTCGTCGTCGCCCTGCTCTGGGTCACCACCTACGACGGCCTCGTGGCGACGCCGGCGTGGGCGAGTGCGATCAGCCCGTTCGTCGCCGCCGGGCTCCCGCCGCGGCTGCTCTATCTCGTCGCCGCCGTCGGTGGCTTCGCGCTCTTCTACGGCGTCTACCACCGGGCCTCCGAGCGGGTCCGCCGGACCGCCGACTCCTACGTCGACGCCGACTACCTCGCCCGGTATTTCGCCCCGTCGCTCCTCCCCATCGCGGCCGGCTACCACGTCGCCCACTTCCTGGGCTACTTCCTCGGCCTGTCGCCGGCGCTCGCGGTCGCCCTCGCCGATCCCCTGTCGCCGCCCGCCGCGGTACTGCTGGTGGCCCCCGACTGGTTCGGGAGCCTGCAACTGGGCTTCGTCCTCGTCGGCCACCTCCTCGCCGTCTGGGTCGCCCACGCGCTCGCGTTCGAACTCTTCCCGGGCGTGTTGCGGCCGATCCGGAGCCAGTACCCCTACATCGTCGTCATGATCGTCTACACGATGACGAGCGCCTGGGTCGTCGTCCAGCCGTTCAGACAGCCACCGTTCGTGTGAACATGCCCACATATCCCACCCCCGATCCCGAGTTCGACGTCCCGCCCGACCGCCAGCCGGAAGCCACCTGTCAGTACTGCGGCCGTCCGTTCGCGGCGACGCGCGCGTGTGCCCTCCACGTCGGCGAGATTCACGGCGACGCGTGTACCGACGCTGAGCGGGAGGCCTACGAGGCGGCCCGGGAGGACGAGCGCGAAGACCTCTTCTACTTCCACCTGAAGGCCGTCGCGGCGCTCGGCGCCATCTACGCGGTGACGATCATCCTCTACATGGTCGCGCTCGGGAGCGGGCTCATCTAGTCGCCGCCGACCGCCCCCGGCCAGTCGCTGCCGACCGCCGCACCGCTCGTCGTTCCGACCGCCGGCGAAGCGTTGCCGGCGCCGTCCGTCGGCCGACGTGCCCGCTCAGTCGATCAGTCCGACGTCGGCGACGTGCCGTTCGAGCGCCCGCCGGGACGCGAACCGCTCGCCGCAGGCCTCACAGACGTACTCGTCCGTCGTGACTTCGCCGTCCGTGTACATTGTTCACACGTACCTCTCCGGAACACAAGACGCTTTCGCGCACCGGTCCCCATCCGCCGTGAGCGGTCCCCGCCTCAGTCCAGTTCCGCGCTCGCGTCGCGGAACAGGCCGTCGAGGATTTCCGGCGTCGTCGGGTGGTAGGCCCGGTCGGGGAGGTCCCGGACGTCGAGGCCCATCTCGACGACGACCTGCATCGTCTTGGCCATGACGTCGGCGTGGTAGTGCAGGCCCTGGTAGCCGA
>JBDGQA010000055.1:0-34101 GCA_042219325.1 Haloferacaceae archaeon
AGACGACGTCGTTCATCCGGGCGTCGAGACCGGTGGCGGTCACGACCGGACCGCTCACGCTCGCGATGCGACCGTCCTGCTCGACGGTCCCTTCCTGTGTTGCTTGACTCATGTGTTCAGTCCTCTTCCATCAGGTCGATGCCGATGGCGCGTTTGATCTGCTCGCGGAGGCCGCCGCTCCCCGCTCCCTCGCCGCCCAGGGTGACGAGGACCGGCTCGATGCTGCCCTCGACGTCCCGTCGAACCGACCGCGAGAGGTGGTCGAGGTCGTCGTCGCGCATCACCACGATGCCGACGTCGTCGTCGTCGAGCGTCCGCTCGACGGCGTCGTCCAGCGCCTCCGCCTTCTCGTCCTCGCGGACGTTCTCCACCTTCCGTACGCCCGCGAGCCGGAAGCCGGCGGTGAACTCCGGGCTGCCGATGACCGCGATCTCCTGGCTCATAGGATGACCAGCTCCTCCTCGATCTCCTCGGGCGCGAGGCCGGCCTCGCGCCCGCGGGCGATCGCGCGGATGTTGTCGACCTCGCGCTCCTTGGCGAGGATGTACGACACGACCGGGGTGACCGAGAGGGGGTAGACGTAGCCGAGCCGGTCGGAGTACTCCAGCAGCACCGCGTCGAGCGCGTGCTCGAAGCCGATGAGGCTCTCGGCCGCCTCGAGTTCGTCGAGCGCGTCGGAGAGCTGGCTCCCGTACCGGCTGTCACGGATGCGCTGGACCAGTTCGTCGGTGTTCTCGGCCAGCGCCGCGAGCTCCGTCGCGTCGAACAGCCGGCCGCCCTCGATGAAGTACTCGGCGGGGTCGATATCGGCGCCGCTGCGCGCGAGCCGGAGCGCGTTGCGCGCGTTCCGGAAGTCGATCTCCGCCTCCAGGTACTCCCGGTAGAGTTCGGTCTGCTCGTCGACCACCAGGTCCTCGAGCAGCGACTCGTAGTAGGCCCGGTCGATCGCGTTCTCGATCGGGACGAGCACGCCGCTCTCCTCGTAGTCGGCGAAGGCGTCGCGGAGCCGACCGCCGAGGAACGTGTCGCCGAGGACCTCGACGGCCTCCTCGATCGAGCCGGACTCGACCAGCCGGTCGATCAGCCGGTCGTCGAACGTCCCGGCCCGGATGAGGTCGGCCTCGATCTCCTCGCGGTTCGCCCCGGAGTAGATCCCCCTGATGGCCGTCTTGGCGTTCCAGGCGTCGAACTTCCGGAGGTGGCGCGCGACCAGATCGTACAGCCGGCCGTTGGCCCAGCGCAGGATGTCCTCGAACTGCTTGGCGAGGTTCCGGTTCAGGGCGTACTCGATCAGGTCGACGCCGCCGTGTCGGGCCCCGAGCGCGTTGATCTCCGTCTCGTAGGTCGACTCCTCCATGAACCGGGCGATCTCGCTTGGCGCCATCCGGATCAGCTTCCGGTAGTCGTCGTCGCCGAACAGCGCGGCCCGCCGCGAGCGCACCCGTGCGACCACGTACTCCGGGTTCGAACTGCCGGCGACGCTCATTGCTCGGTCTCGATTTCGGCCGCCGTTTCGCCCTCGAACAGGAGGTCGCTCAGGTCCTTCAGATGGTCCTCCCACACGGATTCGAGCACGGAGTCGAAGGTGTTGTTCACGCGCACCTTGGACGCCTGGCTCTCGGCGACGACCCCGCCGAGGCAGTCGTACTCGCCGCCGTACTCGACGCCGTCGCGATCGGCGACCAGCGACTCGAGCAGCTCCTGGTCGTCGGGACGACCCCGGACCACGACGTCGGCCTGGTCGTCGAACTCGGCGAGGGCGTCGTCGAGCAGCGCGCTCGTCAGTTCGGCCCGGCGGTCGCCCTCCATGCCCGCGATGGCCGCCTCGACCTCGTCGCGGACCTCCTGGAGGACGTCCCGGCGGGCCTCGAGGCGCTCCTGTTTCGCCTCCAGTTTCGCGCTGGAGAGCGCCTGCTCGCGCTCCTGTTCGATCCGGCGCTCGACGCGGTCCTCGGCCTCCGCGATCGTCTCCTCGCGGTCGGCCTCGGCCTGCTCGATGATCTCCTCGGCCCGCTCTTCGCCCTCGTTACGGATTTCCTCAGCACGCGCGCGGGCTTCCTCCCGGATGTCCTCGACGACGGTGTCCAGACTCATGGTGGAAAGCGGGGAATGACTACACCAGGAAGACGACGACCAGCGCGAGAATGACCAGGGTCTCGGGGAGCACCGTGAAGATCAGTCCCCGGACGAAGAGGTCCTCGTCCTCGGCCACGGCGCCGACCGCCGCCGCACCGATGCCGCGCTCGGCGTAGCCCGCGCCGAACGCTGCGAGGCCGACGGCGAGGGCCGCCGCGGCCTTGTTCGGGATGGCCGGGGCCGCAGCGCCACCCTCTGCTTGCAGTACAACACTCGCCAGTTGAGTTGCAACGTCGATCATAGTGTGCTGGTGGTGTCCGATCTCCTTTCGGAACATGCTGATGTGTCCCCAGAGGCGGCATAAAGGTTCTCAAAACGTCCGGCGGAACCTCGTGAAAGTCACACTGTCGACGGGTCAAGCGGACGGGGAGACGGGTCTGATACCGTGGGACGCGTCACGCGTGGCCGCGCCGGCCTCGCCGCCGGGCCGGCGTGGCGACGGGAGGGGAGCAGAGCAGAGCGGAGTCCGCTATCCGGTCACTCCTCGGCGGTGTACTTCCGCTCGGTCCCGAACGGCTGGTAGGACTTCCCGCCGCCCTCGAAGAACTTGCCGAAGAACTCGACGTACTCCAGCCGCACGGCCTGCAGGCCGGCGCTGGTCACGCCGAGCGTCAGAACCAGCAGGTGGCCGAGCACGAGTACGAGCAGGCCGACGAGGATCATCGCGATGCTCCCGTGGAGCAGTCCGCCGAACATGACACCTTCACAGCCGGCGAGCGACTCGCAGCCGAGCACCTCCATCGCGTGGTGGGTGTCGTAGATGAAGTGGAACTCGCCGTGGTGCTGGTAGGCGCCGAAGAACAGCAGGTTCACCGTGAACGCCATGCCGGCCTTCGCCAGCAGCACCGCGGCGATCCGGGTGTAGGACAGCACGTTCACGAGCACCTGCAGGAACTCGACGACTTCGACCGGTTCGCCGACGACGAGGAGGACGAGGCCGAGGGCGAAGGCGCCGGCGCCCGCGAAGCCGACCGCCGCGGGGAAGCCGTTGAACGCGAGGTGGAACGCCGCCTCGGACCCGATCCCCGGCGCGGCCCCGGTCCCATCGAAGACGGTGTACAGGAAGGCGGGCTTGACGCCCTGCGGGCGGCTGAACACCCAGATCCACAGCCCGTTCATCATCAGTATCCACGACCCGCTCTCGGTCACCGCGTGCTTCAGGTCGTGGAACTCCAGGTTCTCCAGGAAGTCGAAGACGTAGCCCACGTTGAGGTGGACGAGCCCGACCAGCAGGCTGATCACCAGCCACGCCTGCGCCCAGATCAGCGCGCCGGGCTGGAGCCCCTTCTCGATGGGGGGATGGCCGCCCCAGACCAGCGCCGTGATCTGGTGGGTGCCGAACACCTCGCCGTAGAGGACGCCAAAGAGCATGGTGAACAGGCCGGCCGCCACGGTGACGCCGCCCATGCTCCGGAAGCCGGGGCTGTCGAAGCGGGTGTAGAGGTAGTAGCCGATTGCCGTGTAGAGCAGGCCGTACCCGAAGTCCCCGATCATGAAGCCGAACAGGACGGGGAAGGTCAGGAAGAGCACGACCGTCGGGTCGAACTCGGTGTACTTCGGTCGACCGACCGCCCTGACGAACAGTTCGAACGGCTCCATCACGCCGGGGTTGTCCTGAACGACCGGCGGGTCGTCGTTCCGCATCACGACGTTCGTCCCGCCGTCGGTCGCCGCCCGCCCGGCGTCGGGTTCGCCGCCGTCCGTCGCCGTGGGCTGGCCGCGACCGCCGCCCCCCGCCCCGCCGGCCCCCTCGTCCGGCAGCTCCTCGCGGAGCTTCTCGGTGCCGTCCGAGCCGAAGCTGGCCTCCTGCAGCCGTTCGACGTCGACGCGGCCGTCGACGGCGTCGGTCACGTGAGCGGCGAACTCGTCGTAGCGCTCGCTCGGGAGCCACCCCTCGGCGACGAACGCGTTCGCGGTCGTCGCGAACGACAGCGGCGCCTCGGCCTTCTGCACCTCGATGGAGAGCGCCTCCTCGGCGGCCAGGATGAACTCGGCCGCCTCGGCTTTCACGTCGTCGAGCTGCTCCTCGACGGTGTCGAGCTTCCCCTCCAGGGTCGCCTTGCGCTGTTCGAGCTCGGCGACGTACTCCCCGGGGCTCCCCTCGGCGTCGGGCACGTCGAACGCCGCGAACTCGACCCCGACGAGGGCGTCCGAGAGGGCCTCGTCGTCCGCCCCGTCGACGGGGTGTGCGAACGCCGCGAGCACGTCGCCGTCGCCCTCGAAGACCTCGACCGCGCCGAACGCCCCGCTGTCGGCCAGCGCCCGCTCGACGGCGTCGGCGTCGCCCTCGCCGACAGCGACCGCCAGGTTCCGGTAGCCCGAGAGCAGGTCGAGGTCGATCCCGAGCCGGGTGAACGGCTCCAGGGCCTCCAGCTCCTCCTCGACCGCCCGGATCTCGTCGCGGAGCTCGTCGCGCCGGTCGTCGAGCTCGTTGACCCGGTCGCGGACGTCCGCCAGCTCCGCCTCGAGCTTCTCGTCGTCGAGCACCCGCCGGCCGGGCCCGGCGTCGCCCTCGTCGACGTCGAGGATGCTCTCCAGCGACCGGACCGTGACGAGCTTGTCCGAGGCGTCCTCCGCCCGGCGCTCGGGGTCGCCGGGCTCGAACCCGGCCCAGCTCCCGTCGTACTCGGTCACGTGGAGGAGGTTCAGTTCGTGCGTGGCCTCGATCACGTCCGCCATCACCCGCTTGGAGCCCGTGACCGAGACCTTGCTCATCCGCTCAGGTCTGAGCATCTATCGCCTCCTCGAACCGCTCGACCGCGTACTCGACCGCCTCGTCCATCCGGTCTCTGGCCTCGGCGACGAGTTCCTCCCGGTCCGCCCGGCCCTCCTCGAGCAGCCGTTCGCGCTCGGCCTCGATCTCCTCCGTGGCCTCGGCGAGCCGCTCCTCTTCGAGCTCCTTTGCCTCCTCCTCGGCCTGCTCGCGGATCTCCTCGGCCTCGCTGCGGGCCTTCGAGATCGTCTCCTCGCGGTCGGCCTCGGCCTCTTCGATGATTCGCTCGGCGTCGGCCTCGGCCTCCTTGATCCGTTCGAGGACTTCTGTTCTCGGCATGCTCGGTGATCGTTCAGGACGTGTGTAACCGCCGTATAAGGTGTTTGCGAAACCGACCGTCGCGGGCTCGACCGCAGCCCGCTCCGCGGTCGGCCGCGTTCCCTCCGTTCGGGCCCTCATCGTGTGGATTATGCCCCAGGCGTCCCAACCGGCCGGCGATGGGACTCCTCGAAGACAAGGCCCGGGCCCGGCTGTTCTACAAGTATCTCTCCACGGTCTACGACCGGATCAACCCGTTCGTCTGGAACGAGGAGATGCGCGCCGAGGCCATCGACCTGCTCGACCTCGAACCGGACGACCGGGTCCTCGACGTCGGCTGTGGCACCGGGTTCGCCACCGAGGGACTCCTCGACCACGTCGACGAGGTCCACGGCCTCGACCAGAGCATCCACCAGATGGAGCGGGCCTTCGAGAAGTTCGGCAAGCGCGGCCCCGTGCGGTTCTACCGCGGCGACGCCGAGCGGCTCCCCTTCGCGGCCGACACCTTCGACGTCGTCTGGTCGTCGGGATCCATCGAGTACTGGCCCAACCCGGTCGCCACCCTCGCGGAGTTCCGCCGCGTCGCCCGGCCCGGCGGACAGGTGCTCGTCGTCGGCCCGAACAACCCCAAGACCTCCGTGATGCAGCGCATCGCCGACGCCATCATGCTGTTCTACGACGAGGACGAGGCCGACCGGATGTTCCGCGAGGCCGGCTTCGAGGCGGTCCGTCACGTCACGATGGGTCCGCGCTACAACCCCGACATCGCGATCACCACGGTCGCCGACGTGCCCGCCGAGGAGGCCGCCGACGCCGAACGGATCGAGGCCTGAGCGCCGTTCGCCCGTTCCCTCGCCTCTCCCCACATCATCGCGCCACGGCGGTCAGCCGTGCCACCCGGACCTCCCCCACGCGCACGACGACTGTCACCCGCCGCCCGGACCGCAGCGCCGGGCGGTTCGTCGCCGCCAGCCGGAGCCCCGCCCGCTCGCCCCTCGTCCACGCGCCCGCCGCTCGGCTGTTGAACGGGCCCGTCGGCCCGGACCGGAACCCCTCCGCCGCGAAGAACGGGACCGGCGGCTGGTGGGCCAGCGGCCGTCCGTCCACCCGGACGTGGACCGAGAGTCGGTCGGGCGCGAGCGGTTCGCCGGCCCGGTGGGTCACAACGAGGCGGTCCGTCCCGGCGTCGGCCCGCAGCGTCAGCGCGGCGGTCGGCCGGTCGGCCGGGAGGGCGCCGAGGGCCACAGCGGCCACGACTGTCCCGAGAACTGCCGCCAGCGCCAGGGCGACGGGCACGCCGACACGGGCACGGCTCCGACCACCGGTCACGCCGCCGGTGGTCGCGGCACGACACAAAAGCGTTCGGAGCGGGTCAGCCGCTCCCGTTGCGGGCCGGAGGCGTCGTGCCAGGCTCCGGCGTGGCGAGCGGCGACATCGTCAGGAAGACCACGGACTGGCCGCGGATGGCGACGACGGTGAACCGCTGGCTGGGAGTGAGCAGCCACAGTTCGCCGTCGTCGCCGGTGTGGCCGACGGTGACGCTCTGGCCCCCGGCGGGCCCGATGGTCACGCTCGCGTTGACGCGGTTCCCGTCGGTGTCACGGAGCACGACCTGCATCGCACCGCCGGGGTACGACCGGTTGACCCGCATCTGGAGCCCGTCACGGGTGTTGACCGCCGTCGAGCCCGTCCCGGCGGTCGCGAGCGACTGGCGGTGTTCGTCCACGAACACGCGGTCGTTCCCGCTCCCGACCAGCGCCTCTAGCCGTCCGCCGGTGTAGTCGACGCCGACGCGCGCGATGCGGCCACCCTCCGCCGTCGTCTCCTTCCGGGCCTGCCACACTTCGGGGTAGCCCGCGGCGACGACGTCGGCGGCCTCGTCGCCGCTCGTCCGCCCCTCTCCGACCCGGCGCAGGTCGCCGCGGTAGGCCTCGCGGAGGTAGGCGTCCCCGGTCAGCGTCGCGAGCACAACGTTCCGCGGCGCGGCGGCGACGTAGAACCGGCTGGCCGCAGTCTCACCGGTGATGGCTGCCGCCGCCCGCGCCCGGACCGGCCCCTCGTACACGTCGAGTTCGCGGCCGAGCGCCGCGAACCGTTCGTCGGGGATCGACGCGTCCGTCCGGTTTGCGATCCGCCACAGCCGCTGGCGGCGGTCGTCGAGCGCCCGGGCCTCGCGGTCGATGGCGGCGAGTTCCAGCAGGAGTTCCTCGGCCGTGCGTTCCCCGTCGACGTACCCGGCGAAGGCACGCCCCTGGGCCCGGCCGAGCGCGTCGGCCCGTTCTTCGATCGCCCGGAGTTCGGCACGGAGCCGTTCCGTGCGCTCGGCGTCGCTCTCCGCCGCCTCGACCCGGTCCACGGCGTGAATGGTTTCGAGCCGGTGGCTCGCCGCGGCCGTCTCGGCGTCCAGCGCGGGTCCGAGATCGACGTACGCGGTGACGAAGCCGGAGCGGTTCGCGACGTTCCGCCGGACGCCGAGCGCGTTGACCGTCGCCGGCGGTGCCGGCGACCGCTCGACCTGTGCGCCGGTCGGGCCAGCGGCCGGGTGGATGTCGGCAGCCGGACGAGCGGCGATCGGTGTCGGGGGCGCCGTCGGCCGGGGGGCGTCGGCCGTAGACGGCGGTGCGGGGGTCGGCCCGCCGACCGTGAGGCCGGCGCCGATCGCCGGGAGAACCAGGAGGGCGGCGAGGGCGAGGTGGAGGGCCTTCATCCGTGCGCCGGCTACACCGGCCCGGCACAAAAATGGGACGGGACCCCATCGGGGCCGGTCGGTCGACCCCGCCGGGCAGATACCGGCCGTATCGAACCGATGGAAAGCGTTTTGCCGTGCCCCCGTGACTCCCGAACGATGCGGCGCGCCGCGCCCCTCCTCGCCCTCCTCGCCCTCTCCACGGTCCTCGCATTGCCGGTCGCGGCTGCGACCGACAGCCCGGTCGCTCCCTCCCCGTCGTCCCCGGCCGTGACAGCGCCCGACACCCCCCCCGACCGGGCACGGCTCTCCGCCCCCGCCAACACGACGATCGAGATCCACGTCCGTCCGAACCGGAGCGCCAGGTGGCGGATCACCGTGACGTACGATCTCGACTCGGCGAACGAGACGGCCGCATTCCGCCAGTACGCCGAGTCGTACCGGAACAACGAGACGGCCGCCGGCCCGAGTATCGACCTCTTCCGGACCATCGTCGACGAGGCGTCGGCGGCGACCGGCCGCCGGATGGCGATCCGTCACGTCTCCCGACACGCCCGGGTTGGCGAGTCGACCGGGTCGATCGGCCTCTCGTTCGTCTGGACGGGCATGCTCGAACGGACGGGCAACCGGACGATCCGTCTCGGCGACGCCGTCCGGATCGCCGCCAACCGGACCTGGATCGGCACGCTCGAGGCCGACCAGACCCTCATCGTCCGGACGCCGGACGGGTACAGCGTCGTCGACTCCGACGTGCCGACCTTCGAACTTCGGAACAACTCGGTTGTCGTCACCGGGCCCGCGCGGATCCACGGCGACCTTCGGATCACCTACCGCCGGACCGCTCCGCCCGGATCGGGGGGCCCACCGTGGGGGATCGTCGCGGGAGCCATCCTGATCGCCGTGGTCGCCCTCGGGGTGCTCTACAACCGCCGCTGGCGCCCCGGCCCCGAGGCGGCCGGCACCGAACCGACGGTCGACGGGGAGGCGGCGACCGACGTCGGTGCCGGTGCCGGCGACGGCTCCGAACCCGCCGGCGACGCCGCGGGGGCTGGGGGGGTGGCGGCCACCGGGGCGCAGACCGAGGAGGAGACGGAGCCCGGCATCGACACCGAGCTCCTCTCGGACGAGGAGCGGGTCGAACGGCTGCTCCGTGCCAACGACGGGCGCATGAAGCAGGCGGCCATCGTCCGCGAGACGGGCTGGTCCGACGCCAAGGTCTCGCAGCTCCTCTCCTCGATGGCCGACGAGGGCCGGGTGGAGAAGCTCCGTCTCGGCCGCGAGAACCTCATCTCGCTGCCCGACGAGGGCGGGGACGAGTCGGCGTGACCGTCGCCGACGGCGTTCCCGCCCGCTCCGGGGGGTCACCTTCCGAAAGCGTTTAGCGCCGGCTCCGGCTACCGCCGGTCCATGAAGGTTCTCGTCGCGGTCAAGGAGGTCGTCGAGGTCGCGGACGACTTCGAGATCGACGGCCTCGACGTCGCCGAGCGCCACCGCGAGTACGACCTCAACGAGTGGGACGAGTACGCGGTCGAGGAGGCGGTCCAGCTGGTCGAGGCCCGGGACGGGGACGACGAGGTGGTGACGGTCACGGTCGGCCCGGAGCGCAGCGAGGAGACGATCCGGATGGCGCTGGCGAAGGGCGCAGACCGGGCGGTCCGCGTCTGGGACGACGCGCTCGCCGGCCCGGGCACCCCCGACGTGGCGGCGAAGACCCGACTCCTGGCGGCGGTCGTCGAGCGCGAGACCCCCGACCTGGTGCTGACGGGCGTCCAGGCCGCCGACGACGCCAACGGCTCGACCGGCGTCGCCCTCGCCGACGCGGTCGGGTACGGGTGGGCTGCTGTCGTCAACGACCTGACCCTCGACGTCGACGCCGGGGTCGCACGCGTCCGCCGCGAACTCGAGGGGGGCGTCGAGGGACTGACCGACGTCGACCTGCCGGCGGTGCTCACCATCCAGACCGGGATCAACGAGCCGCGGTACGCCAGCCTGCGAGGCATCCGGGCGGCCCAGAACAAGGAGATCGCCGTCCACGACCTCGTGGACCTCGGCCTCGACGCCGGCGCCGTCGAGGGCGCCGTCCGGGTGACGGACGCCCGGGAGCCGGTGAGCGAGTCCGAGGCACAGATCCTGGAGGGCTCGGCCGGCGAGACCGCCACGCAACTGGCGGAGGTCCTCCGGGAGAAGGGGGTGGGCGCGGAATGAGCGGCGCCGACGCCGCCGGCGACGTCCTGGCCGTCGCGGAGCACCGGCGCGGCGACCTGCGGGCGGTGAGCTTCGAACTGATCACCGCCGGCCGGAACCTGGCCGACGAGACCGGCGGCGACCTCCACCTGGCGGTCGTCGGCGGCGACGTCGAGGGCTTCGCCGACCGCCTGGCCCGGGCGGGCGTCGACCGGATTCACACCGTCGACGAGGGCGAGGAGTTCAACCACGACGTCTACGCGGCGGTCACGGAGGCGCTGTTCGACGCGGTCGACCCGGCGGTCGTCCTGCTGCCCCACAGCGTCGACGGGATGGACTACGCGCCGGCCGTGGCGAACGCGCTCGACCTCCCGCTGGTCCCGGACGCGGTGGCGCTGTCGGCCGACGGGGACGGGGGACTGGAGGCCGTCCGCGAGCGGTACGGCTCGAAGGTCGAGACGACCGTCGCGGTCGAGGCCACGCCGGCCGCGGTCACGGTCCGCCCCGGCGAGTGGCCCCCGGCCGAGGCGTCCGGCACCCCCGACGTCGAGCCGTTCGCGTTCGACCTCGACGAATCGACGGTCCGCTCGCGGGTGACCGGCTTCGAGGAGGTCGGCGGCGGCGACGTCGACATCACCGACGCCGACGTGCTCGTCTCGGTCGGGCGCGGCATCGGCGAGGAGGAGCACCTCGAACTGGTCGAGGACCTGGCCGACGCCCTCGGCGCTACCCTCTCGGCCTCCCGGCCAATCGTGGACAGCGGCTGGCTCCCGAAGAACCGGCAGGTCGGGCAGTCGGGCAAGGTCGTCACCCCCGACGTCTACATCGCGATCGGCATCTCGGGGGCCGTCCAGCACGTCGCCGGGATGAAGGGCAGCGACACCATCGTCGCCATCAACACCGACCCGAACGCGCCCATCTTCGACATCGCCGACTACGGCATCGTCGACGACCTGTTCGACGTGGTGCCGGCGCTGATCGAGGAGTTCGAGTAGGGCCGGGCCGCCGCGCGACGGCCCCTCCATATAGGTGCGTGGCCGCCGACGGGGGCCCATGGCACGTAGCGAACGCGTCGCCGTCCTCGGCGGGACGTTCACGCCGATCCACGACGGTCACCGCGCCCTCCTGCACGCGGCCTTCCAGACGGCCAGCCACGACGGGCCCGGGGACGGTCACGTCGTCGTCGCGCTCACGTCGACCGACCTCGCGGTGCGGATGCGGAGCGACCCCGCCCACGCCGACATGCTCGGCCCGTTCGACGAGCGGCGCGAGGCGCTCGCGGCCGAACTCGACCGGCTGACCGAGGCCTACACCGCCTCCTGTGCGATCGACGTGCTCGAAGACACGTACGGGCCCGCGGCGACCCGCGAGGACGCCGACGCCGTCGTCGTCTCGCCGGAGGGGCGGGCCCAGCACCGGGCCCACGAGATCAACGAGCAGCGGACGACCGACGGGCTGGCGCCGCTCGAGATCCACACTGCCCCGTTCGTCGTCGCCGCCGACGGCGTCCGCATCAGCAGCACCCGCATCCGGAACGGCGAGATCGACGCCCACGGGCGGCTCCTCGACGGAGCGGAGTGAGGCCGGCGGCCCCGCCGGCAACCATCACGTACTTGCCCACCCGGTCCCTGGAGCCGACGATGGAGTACCTGGAGCGGCGGGTTCGGCTCGTCGAGGACCGCCTCCGGGAGGTCGTCGAGGCCGTCGAGCCGCCGGAACTGGCCGACGAGCTCGGCCACGTCGCGCTGGCCGGGGGCAAGCGCGTCCGCCCCGCCGTCACGGTACTCGCCTGCGAGGCCGTCGGCGGCAAACCGGCCGACGCCGTCGACTTCGCGGTCGGCGTCGAACTGATCCACAACGCGTCGCTCGTGGTCGACGACATCATCGACCGCTCGGAGGTGCGCCGGGGGACCCCGAGCGCCTGGGCCGCGTACGGCTACGGGCCGGCGATCATCGCCTCCGACGGCCTGCTCGGCGAGGCCTTCGCCCTCTTCTCGGCCGACGAGGAGGCGATGCAGATCGCGACCGAGGCGATGGTGGAACTCGGCGAGGGCGAGGCGACCGAACTGGCCGCCCGCCCGACCGACGAGGCGGAGTACATGGAACTCGCCCGCCGCAAGACCGGCGCGCTCTTCCGCGCGGCCGCGGAACTCGGCGCCGTCGCGGGCGGGGCCGACCCGTTCACCGTCGAGTCGTTCGGCGACTACGCCGAGGGGGTCGGCGTCGCCTTCCAGATCCGGGACGACGTGCTGGACGCCACCGCCGAGAGCGACGACCTCGGCAAACCGACCGGCCAGGACGAGCGGATGGACCGGCCCTCCGTGGTCCAGGTGACCGACCTCTCGCTCGACGCGGCGAACGAGCGCGCCCGGGAGCGCTCCGACCGGGCGCTCGCAGCGCTCGACGCCGCCGACATCGTCGACCCGGAGGCCGGGGGGTACTTGCGCGACCTCGCGGAGTTCGTCGTCGTCAGGGAGCGCTAGCGTTCGTCGTCAGGGGGCGCTAGACGTGTCGGTTTCGACGTCCCGCCCCCGGGACTCGGCGACCGCGAACGTCAGCGTCGAGAGCACGCCGAGCAGCGTCCCGACCACGAGGCCGAGAGCGAGGTCGGTCAGCGAGAACGCCGTCACCCCCTCGACGGTCGGGAGGAAGTACCCCGTCAGCGCGAAGAGCACGATGGCGATGGCGAGCACGTAGAACGGTGCGTTGAGGTAGCGCCACTCGAACCGGTCGTGGAGGTACTCGTCGGTGACCTGTCCCAGGCTGGAGGTGATGCCGGCGGCGGCGAACCACCGGACTGCGCCGTGGACAAACGCCGCGATGACGAGGAGCGGATCGGCGGTGACGGCCGTCCCCATCGACCGGAGGAGTGCGAGTCCCTGCACGCCGCCGACGACCATCAGCGCCGCCGCGACCACGTACGTGATGAGCGTCACCCGGCCGGCGTAGAGCACGTTCCGGACCCGCTCGGCCGCGTCGTCGAGGACCCGTTCGAGCCCGAGTCCGCGAAACAGGAAGTACAGCCCCATGACCGCCGAGAGGAGGCCGAATACCGCCGCCCCGGGCACGTCGAACAGGCTCGCGATGGTGACGAAGGGGTAGATGAGCAGGAGGACGCCGAGCGGGACGAGGATGGTTCCGCGGGTCTCGGGGTCGGCGAGCACCTGCTTCAGCGTGTAGTAGATCGATTCGAGGTCCTCGGCCTGGCGGACGACGACCCGGCGGACGCTATCGACCGACACGCGGGACCGGATGACCGGCAGCACCGACTCGTCCTGGGCCCCGTCGGTGATGACCACCGCGCTCACCGACTCGCCGGTCGTCAGCCCCGCGAGCACCGTGTCCACCTCGTCGCCGAGCGCCCGGCTCGCCTCCACGTCGCCGCCCTCGCTTCCGGTCACGGCCGCCACCTCGATCTCCTCGTCGACGGTCAGCTCGTCGTGGACGTGCAGCCCCTGGAACAGGACGTTCACGTCGGAGTCCTCCGGGTCCGCGGTCGCGAGTTCGACCGCGGCGGTCTCGACGGCGTCCCGACCGACCACCGGCGTCTCGGCGCCGGTCTTGCGGCCGAGGTCGTCGTCGAGGTCGACACAGAGGACAAGCAGCATCGCCCAGGGATAGGTGGCGACGATATAATTGTTTTCGGGCGTCCGCCGGCGGTCCCGGAAGGTCCAAACGTCCGGCCGCCGAGGCGCCGCCATGGCCGGGAGTCGCGGGGTGGTGATCGCCGCGCTCATCGCGAACGGCGCCATCGCGGTGCTGAAGTTCGTCGGCTTCCTCCTGACCGGGAGTCCCGCGATGCTCTCGGAGACGTACCACTCGGTCTCCGACACGGGCAACCAGGTGTTCCTGCTCGTCGGCATCCGGTACGCGAGCAAGGAGCCGAGCCAGGCCCACCCGTTCGGGTACGGGAAGGCGCAGTTCTTCTACTCCTTCCTGGTCGCCGTCCTCCTGTTCGGCATCGCCGGATGGGAGAGCCTGCGCCACGGGTACGACGCCATCCTCCACGGCGTCCACCGGGCGTCGGCGCCGGTGACGGTCCTCGGGGTGACGTTCGATCCCGTCTGGGTGAACGTCGTCGTCCTCCTCGCGGCCATCGGGTTCGAGGGGTACGCGCTCCGGAAGGCGTGGGCCGAACTCAGCCGACAGATCGACGAGTACGGCTGGTCGGGGGTGCGCGAGGCGTTCCGGGCGACGAGCGACGTGACGACCCTCACCGCGTTCACGGAGGACGCCATCGCCCTCGGGGGGGCGGCGCTGGCGCTGGTCGGCATCACCCTCTCGCGTCTCACCGGCAACCACGTCTACGACGCCGCGTCGGCGGCGCTCATCGGCCTGCTGCTGATGGGCTTTGCCCTGGCGCTCGCGTGGGAGAACAAGCGACTCCTCCTCGGTGAGAGCGCCCCGCCGGCGGAGGAGGCGTCGCTTCGGGCGGTCATCGCGGACCGCCCCGGGGTGATCCACGTCGACCGGCTCCGGACGATGTACGTCGGTCCCGAGGAACTGCTGGTGGTCGCGGACGTGAGCTTCGACCCCGGCCTCGACACGGGGGACGTCGACGCGGCCATCGACGCCATCGAGGCCGACCTCCAGGCGGCCGACGACCGGATTCGGATCGTGTACGTGGAGCCCGAGGTGTAGGCGTCGGATCGGCGGGCGACGGTCCCGAGGTGTAGGCGTCCGACCGGAGTGCGACGGTCCCGAGGTGTAGGCGTCCGACCGGAGTGCGACGGTCCCGGGGTGTCCGCGGCTGACCGGAGTGCGACGGCCCCGGGGTGTCCGCGGCTGACCGGTGCGGCGATGACCGAACCGGGACGCGGTCCGTGGGGGTTCCCTACGCGCCCGTCGCCCCGCCGTCCGTGGCGTCGGCGACCGCGCGCTCGACCCGTTCGACCGCCGTCTCGACGTCCGCCCGGTCCACGTCGCGGTGGGTGCAGAAGCGGGTGACGTGGGTGCCGAACTCCCCGCCCGCCACGCCGTGTTCCTCGCAGGCCGCGACGAACGCCGCGGCGGTCAGCCCGGCCCCCGTGGAGTCGACCCGGACGATGTTCGTCTCGGGGCCGGGGACGGAGAGTCCGTCGACGTCTTCGAGCCCGGCCGCGAGTCGCCGGGCGTTGTCGTGGTCCTCGGTCAGCCGGGCGACGTTCGCGTCGTCCAGGGCGACGAGCCCCGGCGCCGCGATCATCCCCGCCTGGCGCATCCCGCCGCCGAGCAGTTTCCGCTCCCGGCGGGCCTCGGCGACGAACGGCTCCGGCCCGGCGAGGATCGACCCCACCGGCGCGCCGAGCCCCTTCGAGAGGCAGACCATGACCGAGTCGACGCGGTCGACCATCCGCTCGGCGGTGGCGTCGTGCGCGACGCAGGCGTTGAACAGCCGGGCGCCGTCGAGGTGGACCGGGACGTCCAGGTCGTGTGCCGCGTCGGCCGCCGCGTCCACGTGTTCCGGCGGAACGGCGGTGCCGCCGCGGGCGTTGTGCGTGTTCTCCAGCGCGAGCAGGCCCGTTCCCGAGGAGTGGTGGTCGGGGTCGACGTGCTCCGCACGGACCTGCGCGGGCGTCGGGACGGCCCGTTCGCTGGCGTCGACGGTCCGGGGCTGGAGGCCCGAGAGCTGTGCCAGCCCGCCGAGTTCCCACTGGTAGAGGTGGGACTCGTCGTCGAGCAGCACGTCCTGGCCGCGGTCGGCGTGGAGCCGGGCGGCGATCTGATTGCCCATCGTCCCCGAGGGAACGAACAGGGCCGCGGGCATCCCGACGCGCTCGGCGGCGCGCCGCTCCAGGTCCGCGACGGTCGGATCGTCGCCGTACACGTCGTCGCCGACCGCCGCGTCGCGGGCCGCGTCCCGCATCGCGTCGGTCGGACGGGTGACCGTGTCCGAGCGGAGGTCGATCATGCCCCCACCTGCCGTCGGCGGGGCATATATCTGTCCGCTGGGCGTCGGTCCCCGGGCACACGGGGACGGCGAGGCGTCGGCGCGGTCGAAGGGATTACCCCCCGGCCGTCCGAGGGCGCGGTATGGACTCGCGCATCAGGGAACACGCCGAGATCATCGCCGACCACGCGACCGGCATCGAGGCGGGCGACGACGTCGTCATCGCGCTGCCGCCCGTGGCCGAGGACCTCGCGGTGGCGCTCCACGAACTCTGCGGCGACCGGGGGGCGAACCCGGTTCTGCTCGCCAACTCCGACCGGTCGACCCGGGCGTTCCTGCGGGCCGCCGACGTCGACGACTTCGAGACCCCCGACCATCAGCTCGCGCTGTTCGAGGAGGCCGACGTGTTCGTCCTCGCCCGCGGCGGCGCGAACGTCCGCGAGGAGACCGACGTCAGTCCGGAGGCGAATGCCGCCTACCGCCGGGCCTACCGGCCGGTCCAGGAGGAGCGGCTCTCCAAGCGGTGGTGTCTCACGCAGTTCCCCTCCAGCGGCCACGCCCAGCTCGCGGGGATGAGCACGGAGGCCTACGAGAACTTCGTCTGGGACGCCGTCACCCTCGACTGGGACGCCCAGCGCGCCCACCAGGAGCAACTGGTCGACGTTCTGGAGGACGCCGACGAGGTGCGGATCCGGTCCGGCGAGGAGACCGACGTGCGGATGTCCGTCGCGGGCAACAGCGCGCTCAACGACTACGGCGAGAAGAACCTCCCGGGCGGCGAGGTGTTCACCGCGCCGGTCCGGGAGTCCGTCGAGGGGGCGGTCCACTTCGATATGCCGCTCTACCGGAAGGGCGAGGAGATCGAGGACGTTCGCCTGGAGTTCGTCGACGGCCGCGTCGAGTCGTTCAGCGCCGAGCACAACGAGGACGTGCTGGCCGGGGTCCTCGACACCGACGAGGGGGCGCGCTACCTCGGCGAACTCGGGATCGGGATGAACCGCCACATCGACCAGTTCACCTACAACATGCTGTTCGACGAGAAGATGGGCGACACCGTCCACATGGCCGTCGGGTCGGCGTACCCCGAGACGGTGGGTGAGGAAAACGAGGTCAACGAGTCCGCCGAGCACGTCGACATGATCGTCGACATGAGCGAGGACTCGACCATCGAGGTCGACGGCGAGGTCGTCCAGCGCGACGGGACCTTCGTCTTCGAGGAGGGATTCGAGTAGCCGTGTGCGGGACGGATCGGCGATAGACGGAACGGATCAGTCGGGGGACCGGATACGATCGTGCGAACGGTTCACACCATCGAGCGATTTAATGAGGTGTGTTGGTGTAGTGTGCACATGCCGAAGGTAAGCTGTCCCGAGTGCGGGAAGGACATCGCGATGCACGAACTCGAGGCCAAGACGGTCGCACAGTCCAGCGGCTTCGACACGCGCTATCGCTGTCCGTTCTGTCGGGCGGACATGGACGACGTCACGAGTCGCCTCGCCTGACAGCGGTCCGTTCGTCCCGTTCTCTCCTACTCCTCGTCGATTTCGAGGTCGAACTGTCGGTTCTCGGCGACGGTGTTCAGCACGACGCTGGTGTTGGACTCGCGGATGTCCTGGTCGGTCAGCAGCGACTTGATCTGGTCGTTCATCCCGTCGGTGTCCTCGAACTTCCCGATGGCGATCACGTCGTAGTCGCCGGTGACCTCGTAGACGCTGACCATCCGCTTTTCGCCCTCCAGCCGTTCGGTGATCTCCGGCAGGGCGCTCCCCTCGACCTTGAGCTGGACGATCGCGGTGACGTCGTAGCCGAGGGCGTCGTAGTCGACTTTCGGGGTGTAGCCGTCGATGACGCCCTCGTCCTCGAGGTCGTGCAGGTGGTTCGAGACGGTCGTGACGGACACGTCCAGCTCCTCGGCGAGGCTCCGGAGGCTGGCCCGGCCGTCGTCGAGCAGGGCGTTGATGAGCTTGGCATCGAGGTTTTCGTACGTCATCACGATCACACAGGCGGGCACCCCATTAGAAGTTTACGAATATCCAATTCCGAGCGCGCGGCAGCGGTACTTGCGCGGAACGATAAGGTCTTTATACCAGAGTGTTTCATAAGAATCCGTCCAGAGTATGACGGACGAAGACACATCGACCGACGGCGGTCTCACGGCCGCGGAACAGGACGTCCTCGATCGGATCGACGAGGAGAACATCGACTTCCTGCGGCTCCAGTTCACGGACATTCTGGGGACGGTCAAGAACGTCTCCATTCCCGCCACCCAGGCGGAGAAGGCGTTCTCCGAGGGGATCTACTTCGACGGATCCAGCATCGAGGGGTTCGTGCGCATCCAGGAGTCGGACATGCGGCTCGAACCCGATCCGGCGACGTTCGCGATCCTGCCCTGGCGGTCGCGGGGCGAGGGGAACGCGGCGCGGCTCATCTGCGACGTGTTCGACACCGCGAGCGGCGAGCCGTTTTCGGGCGATCCGCGGCGCGTGCTCAAGCGGGCCATCGACCGGGCCGCCGAGATGGGCTACGAGGTAAACGCCGCCCCCGAACCGGAGTTCTTCCTGTTCGAGGAGGACGAGGAGGGCCGGCCGACGACGGAGACGAGCGACGCCGGGGGCTACTTCGACCTGGCGCCCAAGGACCTCGCCGGCGACGTCCGGCGGGACATCATCTACGGGCTGGAGAGCATGGGCTTCGAGATCGAGGCCTCCCACCACGAGGTCGCCCGGGGCCAGCACGAGATCAACTTCACGTACGACGACGCGCTCTCGACGGCCGACAACGTCGCCACCTTCCGTGCGGTGGTCCGGGCCATCGCGGCCGAGCACGACCTGCACGCGACGTTCATGCCAAAGCCCATCGCCCGGATCAACGGCTCGGGCATGCACACCCACCTCTCGCTGTTCACCGAGGACGGCGAGAACGCCTTCCACGACCCGGACGACGAGTTCAACCTGTCCGAGACCGCAAAGCAGTTCCTCGCCGGGGTCCTCGACCACGCGCCCGCCGTGACCGCCGTCGCGAACCCCACCGTCAACAGCTACAAGCGGCTGGTCCCCGGGTACGAGGCGCCCGTCTACGTCGCCTGGTCGGACCGCAACCGCTCGGCCCTGATCCGCAAGCCCGCGGCCCGCGTGCCCGCGGCGTCGCGCATCGAACTCCGCTCGCCGGACCCGTCGTGTAACCCCTACCTCGCCTTCGCGGCCATGATCCACGCGGGCCTCGACGGCGTCGAGCGCGGCCTCGACTGCATGGACCCGGTCCGCGAGAACATCTACGAGTTCGACGAGGCGAAGCGCGAGGAGTACGGCATCGACACGCTGCCCCCGAACCTCGACCGGGCGATCGACGCACTGGAGGCCGACGAGGTCATCCAGAACGCGCTCGGCGACCACGTGACCGAGAAGTTCGTCGAGGCCAAGCGTCAGGAGTACAGCGAGTACAAGGTCGAGGTCTCCGACTGGGAGATCGACCGCTACCTCGAGACGTTCTGAGACGCCCGGTCAGCCGGCCGATCCGGCCCCTTCTTTTGCCCCCCGCACGTGTACGACCAGCCGCGGCAGACCCACCACCAGCGCGACGGCGACGCCGCTCGTGACCGCGACGACCGGGAGCGGGGCGCCGAGGCGGGCCGGGAGCGCCCACAGGCTCATCCCCACGACGAGCGCCGCCGCGACCGCGGGGAACGGGACCGGGCCGGTCTCGTCGCCGCCGGTCAGCCAGGCCAGACCGCCGCCGACCGTCCCGCCGGCCACGGCGGCCGCGTCGACGGCCTGTTCCGGCGAGGCCGCGAACGCGAGCGCGAGACCGCCGAGCGCCGCCGCGACGCCGAACGCCCGGGCGGGACGCCGCAGGTCGAACGCGACCACGGCGGCCAGGACTGCTGCGCCGACGGCGACGCCGGCGACCACGTCGACCAGGTAGTGGACCCCGAGCACCAGCCGCGAGAGCGCCACGAGGACGACGACGGCGGCGGCGACCGCGTACCGCCGGTCGAACCGGTCGAACAGGAGCGCCGCGCCCCCGTAGACCACGGTCGATCCGAGCGCGTGTCCGCTCGGGAAGCCGTAGCCCGACTCCGGAGAGCCCGGCGGCCGGGGCAGGGCGAACAGTCCCTTGAGCGCGAACGTCAGCGCCGCCGCCGCGAGTCCCAGGGCGACGACCGCCGCGATCGCGCGCCGCGGTTCCGCGGCCACCGGGGGAGGGCGCCAGTAGAGCAGGGAGAGCGCCACAAAGAGGACGAGCGGGTTTCCCAGGACCGTCACGGCCGCGAACAGCGCCACGACGGGGGCGGGCAGGCCGGACAGCGCCCCGACGGCCCCGACGCCGCGGGCGGCGAACGGAACGGACACGAACACGACCGGGTGACCGACGCCGACGGACATAACCGCACGGGTTCCGCGCCGACCCGCGGACCGACGGGTGCCGTACTGTCCCGCGAACCGAGGGGGTTTAGCGCCCACGCCCCCTCCGACCGATAATGAGTGCCGAGACCTGTGACGCCTGCGGCGAGCGCATCCCCGTCGGCGGCGGCGTGGACGACCTCTGGACGTTCGCCGACGCCTCGGACGGCGGCCTGCACCTCGAACTCACCGACGGGACGGACCACTTCCTCTGTTTCGACTGCATCGAACGCCTCCCCGACGAGGGCGAGGTCACCGCCGCGGACGTCGACGCCCTCGACGGATAGCCCTCTTTCGTCCTAATATATCATTATATCAATCTGTGGTAATTATCCTCACGGTAACTTTACAAGGTCATCAACCATCATGATGGATATGAACTCCCGCGGGCTGAACACCGCGATGGAGCTGTACCGAAGCGGAACGCTGACGCTGACACAGGCCGCCCGCCGGGCGGGCTGCACCGAGTCCGAGCTTGCGGCCGCGCTCGGCTCGGCCGGCGTCGACGTAACCGCGAGCGCCGACCGCGCCGCCGACTAGGCGTCCGGCGCGTCCGGCGGGAGGACGTGGAGGCCCGCGACGCTCTTTATCACCGATGCCGTCCCCGTCTCCGGGTCGAGGTAGTCCGGGCGCGGGACGGTCCTCGCCTCGTAGGTCTCCGGGTCGAGCACCTGGACCGCGTGGGCGTCCTCGACGGTCACCACCGTGGTCTCGACGGCGTCCGCGACGCTCCCGAGCCGCCTGGCGTCCGGGTTCGTCCCGGCCTCGTAGTCGGCCTCGTACCGGTCCCCGGTGGCCAGGCGGACGCCTTTCAAGTTCCCTGACGCGCTCCGGACGAGCACCGGCCCGTCGCCGTCCTCGGGGTCGACGACGTCGCCGGGGGTGAAGCGTGGCAGCCGCACCGCGTAGGTGACCCGGTAGACCTCCTCGCCGTCCTCGTCCTCGGTGACGAGCGTGGGGTACGATTCGACCTCGCCGCCGAGTTCCCTGACGATCCGCGTGGCGACGCCCTCCCCCAGTCCCGTGGTCGAGAGCTTGAGATCGACGCCGCCGTCCGTCTCCTTGACCTCGGTGACGAACGCGTCCCGGTCGCCGTCAGCCTCCCGCTCGGCGACGTGGGCCTCGGCCAGTTCGACCGCGCGGGTCCGCTCCTCGTCGGTCGGCGTCCGCCCCTCCGCGCGCACCTGGACGATGGCGTTGTGGTAGCCGCCGGCGGCCCGGCCACACCGGTCGCAGGTTCCGCGGGAGATGCGCACCGGCACGACGACCGTCTCCTCGACCGGCGTCTCCCGGACGACGCCGGAGAAGTGACAGTGCATCCGGACGGTGTTCGCGTCGACCTGCTCGGGTTCGACGCCCCACTGCACGTCCCGGGCGGTGAGGTGCACGCCGAGCGCCTCGCGGACCTCGTCTATCGCCACGTCGGTGTAGTCGCTGGCGCCGACGTCGCGCCAGGAGTTCCCCCGCCGGACCGCCCCGCAGGTCGCACAGACCGCCACTTCGATCCGGTCCGGGGCGTCGATCAGTTCGAAGTCCGCGAAGTAGCAGGCGTCACAGAGTGACGCCTCCCGGTCGCGGGGTTCGCCCGGCAGGGGCTCGGTCCGCTCGGGGACTGACTCGCCACACCGCGGACAGAACTGTCCCGATCCCGACATCGTCCGTCGATAGGCGACTCGCGCTGTTAAGCCCCGCGTTCCGGGACGGGCGAGTCGGCGCAATCGGGCCATCCCCCCCGATCCGCGGCCGTCGTCCGGGAGCCGCCCCGGGCCGTCCGCACCCGCGCCCGCCGGCGGGGACGGCCCCGGCGACCCGACAAGATTTACACCGCCGGACGGCTACTCGTACGTATGGACTGGCAACCGGACTGGGGGCTCCGGGGCCGGATGGCCCTCACGATGTTCCTCCTGTTCGTGCTCTACATCGTGTTCGTCGGTGTGCTGGCGTACGCGGGCATCGGGCTGCTCGGCATCGTCCTCGTCATGGCGCTGTTCTCGCTCGGACAGTTCTTCTTCAGCGACCGGCTGGCGCTCTACAGCATGGGGGCGAGCGAGGTGAGCGAGAGCGAGTATCCGACGCTCCACGCGACGGTCGGGCGGCTCTCCCAGCAGGCCGACCTGCCAAAGCCCACCGTCGCCGTCGCCGACACCCGGGTGCCGAACGCCTTCGCCACGGGTCGTTCGCGGAAGAACGCCACCGTCTGTGTCACGCAGGGACTGCTGCGGACGTTAGACGACGAGGAGCTCGAGGGGGTCCTCGCCCACGAACTCGCGCACGTGAAAAACCGCGACGTGATGGTGATGACGATCGCCTCGTTCCTCTCGACCATCGCGTTCATGGTCGTCCGGTGGGGGTGGCTGTTCGGCGGCGGCGGCCGGAACCGCCAGGGCGGCGGTGGCGGGGTCATCGTTGCCATCCTGGTCTCGCTGCTGGTGTGGATCGTCTCGTTTCTGCTCATCCGGGCGCTCTCGCGCTACCGGGAGTACGCGGCCGATCGGGGCGCGGCGGCCATCACCGGCAAGCCCGGCGCGCTCGCCTCCGCGCTCCTCACCATCGACGGCCGGATGGACCGCGTGCCAAAGGAGGACATGCGCGAGCAGGCCGAGATGAACGCCTTCTTCATCATCCCCATCCGGTCGGGGTTCATCGGGAAACTCGCGAGCACCCACCCGCCCACCGAGAGGCGCGTCGAACGCCTGCGCGACCTGGAGCGGGAGATCGAGACGCGGTAGGACTCGGTCCACTCCAGGCGATCGGGCCGCTCAGGACGCTCGGGCCGCTCAGGACGCTCGGGACGCTCGGGCCGCTCAGGACGCTCAGGACGCTCGGGACGCGACGAGCCGCGATAGCGAGGACTTGAAGCGGCCGCGACCGCTATTCCCTCGGGATGGGACTGTTCGACGCGGTGCGTGAGGCGCTGGGGCTGCGGGCCGAGAGCGACGCCGCCCGCGCGGCCGATCCGGAGGACCTGTTCGGGATGTCCACCGCCTACCTCACCATGGAGGCCGACCTCGACTTCCACCCGGCCGGCGTCGCCGCGCTCTGCTTCGCCGAGGTCGACTCCACCGACTTCGCCGGTGCCGTCGACGACGTGGAGGAGATCCTCCGGGCCGGCGAGGAGGAGACCGGCACCGAGTTCGACCGCAGCGAGGACGACCACGGCTACCACTGGGTCGTCCTCCGCGACGACGACCCCGAGGACCTCGTGACGAGCGTCCACTTCGCCGCCGACACCTTCGTCGAGCGGGGGTACGGTTCGCGGCTGCTGGCGGCCGTCTTCGGGTTCGAGAAGCGGGACGCGGCCGGCGACCGGGCCCCGAAGGACCGAGCAGGGGACGAACCGACCCACGGGGACGCCACCCGCGCCTACTGGATCTACTCCTTCCGCCGCGGCGCCTACTACCCCTTCGTCCCGGTCGGGGACCATCGGCGCGACCAGCGCCTGGAGTTCAAACTCCGCTCGGTGCTCGACGGCGAACTCGACGTGGAGGCGGACGAATCCTACTGGTATCCGCTCTGGCCCGACCGGCCCGGCGAGCATCCCTGGACGTGACGCCTCCCCGGCGCCGCTCCGTGTCGGCCCGGCCGACGCGGTCCCCTACCACTCCCCCCGGTCCCTGATCCGGCCGCGCCTGCCCTCGATCTCGTAGATCCGTTCGCGTGGAATCCACTTGACCGTCCCCTCCGGCCCTTCCCGTTCGACGACCACGATCCAGTACTCCCCTTCCGGCACGTACTCGAAGTCGGCGGCCGTAATCTCCGCCCGACCGCCGCCCCCCTCGTCGTATCGTCTCGTCACCATACCCCCGAGACGGCGAACGGATCGGTAAAAGAACCCCTGGCCGACCGGGCGATCGGACCTCCGGACGCCGGTCCCGGCCAGGATACGGTCGTGCCGACGCCGGCCGGATCGGGTCGGCTCACACTCGCGGCGACGGCCTCCGTGTCGAGTCACACGACTTTTATCGGCCGCGCCGTTAACGTACTTACCGTGATCTCTGAGGGCTGCGAGCAGTGCGCCAAGGGCGGCAAGATGGTGCTCTTCGTCTACGGCTACTGCGACCAGCGCGACTGCTTCTACTGTCCCCTCGGCGAGAACCGCAAGAACGTCCACGACGTCTACGCGAACGAGCGCCGCGTGGAGTGCGACGGGGACGTCATCGACGAGGCCCGCCGGATGGACGCGCTCGGCTCCTCCATCACCGGCGGCGAACCCCAGGAGGTGCTGGAGCGCACCTGTCACTACCTCTCCCTGCTGAAAGAGGAGTTCGGCCCGGACCACCACACCCACCTCTACACCGGCATCACCGGCGGGCGGGAGAACATGCGCCGCCTGTCCGAGGCCGGCCTCGACGAGATACGCTTTCACCCCCCCTACGAGCAGTGGGGCGACCTCCACGGCACCGAGTGGGAGGAGATCCTCTACGTCGCCCGCGAGGAGGGGCTCACGCCCGCGTTCGAGATCCCCGGCATCACCGCCGAGACGGAGTTCCTGGAGTTCCTCGACGAGGGCGCCGCCGAGTTCTGTAACGTCAACGAGTTCGAGATGAGCCAGGGCAACTACCGGCGGATGCAGGAGGCGGGCTACGAACTCCAGGAGGGACACATGTCCGCGGTCGAGGGGTCGAAGGACGCCGTGCTGGAGGAGATGGCGTCCCACCCGAAGGTCTACTTCTGCACCTCCGTGTTCAAGGACGCGGCCCAACACCGCAACCGGCTCAAGCGGATGGCCAAGAACGTCCGTCGCGAGTTCGACGAGGTGACCGACGACGGCACGCTCGTCTACGGCAAGGCGTGGTGCGATCCCGACCACCTGCGCGACCTCGGCGTCTCCGACGAGTTCTACGCGGAGAAGTCGGAGCACGTCGAACTGGCGTGGTGGCTGCTGGAGGAGATGGTCCAGGAGGGGGACCTCGGGGACGGGGAGATCGTCGAACAGTACCCGACAGTGAACGGCACCGTCGTCGAGCGGACACCGCTGGCCTGAGTCGGTTCGGACGCTGGCGCCGGGTTATGCGCCCGCCTTCTCCAGGGCGGCCTCGATGTCTTCGCGCTGCGTCACGCCGATGAACCGCTCGACCTCGCCGTCGTCGTCCTCGACGACGAGCGTCGGTAGCGATCGTACGGAGTACTGGTTGGCCACGTCCTGGTTCTCGTCCACATCGATCTTCTCGAACTCGACGTGCTCGTAGTCGCTCTCTAAATCCTCCAGGATCGGATCTTGGGTCTTGCAGGGGCCACACCAGTCTGCGTAGAAGTCCTTCAGTCGAACGGTCATGGTTCGTCACCGGGTACCGCTCCGAGACCCAAATGGTTTCCGACCCCGACGGAAGTTGCGACCGGGCGGGAGGGGGCTCGTACCCGGTGCTATCGACGTCTCCCCCGTTCCCCGGCGTGTTCCGCGTTCCAGCCCCCGCGACGTCCGGTCGACGACCCGTGCGGGCGACTCCCACGAGCCGAAACGCTTAGGCATCGCCGTCGTCGAGTGGGGCGCATGAGTGGCAGCGGACAGAACTCCGGCGGACTGATGTCGAGTGCGGGACTGGTCCGCTACTTCGACGCCGAGGACCGCAACGCCATCCGTATCGATCCGCGGACTGTCGTCGCGTTCGGCGTCCTGTTCGGCGTCGGCGTCCAGATCCTGAACGTCGTCTCGCTCTGATCGGGACGTCGGTGCCCCGACGCCCCGAGGCGTGCCCCTTTTGTCGCCCCGCCACCGACGGACGACCATATGATACGGGCCGGCGTCGTCGCCGTCCAGGGCGACGTCTCGGAACACGTCGCGGCCGTCGAGCGCGCTGCGATGAACGAGGCCGTCGACGCCGTCGAAGTCCGGGACACCGGGGTCGTCCCCGACTGCGACGTCCTCCTGCTTCCGGGCGGCGAGTCGACGACCATCTCCCGGCTGCTCGCCCGCGAGGGCATCGACGGGGAGATCGTCGCCCACGTCGACGCCGGCAAGCCGCTGCTCGCGACCTGCGCCGGCCTCATCGTCGCCGCGTCCGACGCGCGCGACGACCGGG
Source organism: Haloferacaceae archaeon (assembly GCA_042219325.1). GTDB lineage: Archaea > Halobacteriota > Halobacteria > Halobacteriales > Haloferacaceae > CAZMLQ01. The sequence continues at coordinate 26,327 of JBDGQA010000055.1, forward strand.
TGTCGACGCTCGGCCTCCTCGACATCGTCGTCGAGCGCAACGCGTTCGGCCGGCAGGCCGACAGCTTCGAGACGACGCTCGACGTGGCCGGCCTCGACGACCCCTTCCACGCCGTCTTCATCCGCGCCCCCCGGGTCGCCGACGCCGGGGACAGCGAGGTCCTCGCGACCTGGGAGGGCGACCCCGTCGCGGTCCGGCAGGGCCCGGTCGTGGGGACCGCGTTTCACCCCGAACTGACCGACGACCCCCGGCTCCATCGGCTCGCGCTCTTCGGCCGGGACGCCGTCGAAGCCTGACGGCGAGCGCGGCGCCCGCCCCGGGCGTCGGTCACCGGTCCTGCCGCCCAGCACGATTCTCCGGTCCCGCCGCCGAGCGCAGGGCTTTCGGCGTGGTCGCCAAGCGCAGGGCTTTCGGCCCGGCCGCTCCTCGCGGGCGACATGACCGCAGACGAGTCGGCCGACGACCCCGTGCTCGACGCCCTGTTCGCAACCATCGAGGATCGCAAGGCGAACCTCCCCGAGGGCTCGTACACGGCCTCGCTGTTCACCCACGAGAAGGGCGAGAACGCGACGCTGGAGAAGGTCGGCGAGGAGTCGACCGAGGTCGTCCTCGCGGCGAAGGACGGCGACCGGGAGGCGCTGGTCGCCGAGTCGGCCGACCTGGTCTATCACCTGCTGGTCGTGCTCGCGATGCACGACCTGACCGTCGACGACCTGCGCGGGGAACTCGAGTCGCGGTTCTGACCGGCGCCCGGCCCCCGTGCCCCCGCCGAATTTCATTTTGCCAACAGCTTTTTTCGGCGTCCGCTCGCCAGTCCGCTATGGGGTACGCCGAGGAGACGTGCGACATCGTCGTCTCCCACGCCGGGGAGAAACTGCGGTTCTTCGTCCGGGTCGACTCGGGGACGCGGGACCAGGAGGTACTGCACGCCCGCGAGGACCTGGCGTGGACCGAGCGCGAGCCGACGCCGTCGACCAGGAGGGCCAGGAGCTGGTCGCCAAGCAGTCCTACGAGGCCCAGATGGAGGCCGGCGAGGTGACACAGCTCATCAAGGTCGCCGACCGGATGGTCGCGTTCACCGGCTTCATTGAGGACGAGGTCGTGGTCGTGACGTTCGAACGCGACATCCTCGGCGCGCTCCCCCCGATGGTCGACGACTTCCGGGAGTACATGATCGCGAACGGCATCGACTTCACCGCGCTCGCGTCGCCGGAGCGACGGCCCGCCCTACTGGAATCGCACCCCGAGGTCGTGTAGCCCCTCGTTGTTGCTCGCCACGTTGATCAGGAGCGGCGTCAGCGCCTCGATCTCGGGGGCGTTGGCGATCGGGCCGGCGTCGAGCGCCCGGAGTCCCTCGATCCCCTCGGCGAGGTCCCGGACCGTCCCCTTCGCCGCCGCGTCGTCGGCGACGACCAGCGTGTCGATCCCCAGGTCGGCGTCGAGGTCCGCGAGCCGTCCCGCCGGGAGGTTGTGGAACGCCCCCACGACCGACACGCCGTCGGGAGCCGCCTCGGCCGCGACGCGGGTGACGCTGCCGGCGCCCGGGCGGTGATAGTGGAAGCCGTCGTCGTCGCGTTTGATCCCCGCCGCGGGCGAGACGAGCACGTCCCCGGCGCCGAGGCCGTCCGCGACCGTCTCGATCGTGTCCCCGACGTGATAGGGGGGGACCGAGAGCACGACGACCTCGGCCCGTTCGGCCGCCGCCTCGTTGCCGAGGCCCGAGACGTCGGCGTCGACGCCCCGCTCCGCGAGGCGGTCGACGTACTCCGCGGCGCTCTGCCGTCCCTTCTCCGGGTCGCGCGAGCCGACGAACAGCTCGTGGTCCGTGTCGAGTCCCCACCGGAGCGCAAGCCCCTCGCCGATGTCACCCGTGCCGCCGAGTAGCGCGATTCGCATGTAGAGTCGGGAGCACGGACCGGAAGTAAGCCTGACGGGACGCGACGGGCCGTACGCGGGGTCGTCCGGTTCGGTGCGGCCCCCGCCGTCCACGCCGCCCGGCGTCACCCCCGTTCGAGCAGGTCCGGCAGCGCGTTCACATCCGGTACGACGGCCGCGGCGCCCGCCTCGCGGTACTTCCGCCGGCCCGCCTCGCCGGTCAGGCCGCCGGTCAGGACGCCCACGCCGTGGTAGGGCCGATCCGGATCGACCGTCGCGGCGTTTGCCGCCGTCCGCACGTCGTCGAGGGTGTCGCCGGCGAACGCCACCCCCGTCGCGTCGGTCCGGTCGGCCAGTTCGACGAGCGGCGCCGGATCGGGCTTGCCCGGCGTCGGATCGTCCATCGTGATCCGTCGCTCGGCCGGCACGTCGAGGCCGGCGCGGTCGAGCGCGATGGCGGCCTCGGCGGCGGGACGGCCGGTCAGCACGCAGAGGGCGAACCGCTCGTCCAGTGCCGCGACGGTCCCCTCCTCGACGAGAACCGGTTCGTCGTGGATCCGTCCCGGTGCCTCGACCGGCGGGTCCCCACCCTCGATCTCGCGATAGAGGTCGCTCCCGAGGTAGAGCGCCTGAAAGACGTCGCGCAGTCGCTCGGGGTCCCACGCGTCCCGGACCGCCGGCCACTCGTCGCCCAGCGCGTCCGCGAGGGCCGACTCGGCGCCCTCCACGCCGCCGCCGGCCGCCGCGATCGCGTCCGTGTACGCCGCCACGCCGGCCCCGTAGCCCCGCTCGCGGGCCAGCGCGTACAGCGCGAGCGCGTCGGTCAGCACCCAGTCGTTGTTGAACCCGCCGGCGTCCTTGAACGGCTGGACGACGTCGCGGTCGAACGCGGCCCCATGGACGCGCTCCACCGTCTCGACGATCACCCGCCGGTAGGAGTCGGCGACGTCGACCAGCACGCCGTCGACGTCGAGTACGACGGTGTCGACGGCAAGCGTCGCATCCATGGCCGTACGCGGTCGATCCGCGTCGAAGTGTCTTGCCCTTTGGGTCGCCGTCAGATCGGGCCGCCGCGCGACGCCCGCGGCCGGTAGAGCGTGCCGCCGGGGACCGTCTCGGGGTCGACCGGTACCAGCGTCGGATCGCCGCCGAGCGTGGTGAAGACCAGTTCGGCGCCGACGGCGCGGGCGACCGCCAGGGTCGGGCGGTGGAGTTCGGGCGGCAGGCGCCGGGCGTAGACGACGTCGGCGTTCCGGTACGGTCCCGGATCGCGGTCGACCACGGCCGCGCGCTCGACGATATCGTCGCGGACGAACCGGACCCCGTCGGGGATCGCGACCGCGTCGCGGTCGACGTCGACCGCCGTCACGTCGACGCCGGCGGCCGCGAGTCCGGCAGCGACCTCGGGACGGCCGCCGATGCCGACCTCGACGGCGCTGTCGTGGTCCGAGAGCCGTTCGATCATCGCCGTCGCGGTCGTTTCGGTCCCCGTCACGTCGGGATATTTATTGCGGCAGATCACTTAACGCCGGTTATGCTCGTCGACATCGTGCCCGTCGGGGACGTTCCCGCGCAGGTCAAGCGCGAGGCCTCCGGGGCGCTCCGCTCGGTCTACGACGTCGAGGTGACGGTCCACGACGAGCGGGCCGTCCCCGAGGGCGCGTTCGACCGCAGCCGGAACCAGCACCGGGCCGAGGAGTTCATCGAACTCGCCGGCCGGGTCGGCTCCGGCGACAAGAACATCGCCATCACTCCCCACGACCTCTACTACCGCCGGCGCAACTACGTCTTCGGACTGGCGTACCTCAACGGCAACGGCTCGGTCATCTCCACCTACCGCCTCCAGACCTCCTCCGACGGGGGCATCTCGTCGAAGCCCGTCGAGGAGGTGTTCGCCGACCGGGTCCGCAAGGAGGTGGTCCACGAGGTCGGCCACACGTTCGGGCTGGAACACTGCGACAACGAGCGGTGCGTCATGAGTTTCTCCCCGACCGTCCGCGAGGTCGACGTGAAAGAGGAGCACCTCTGTGGCTCCTGTAGCCGGATCGTCCGGTAGGCGGCTGGGCGGGTCGATCGGGACCGGGGACTACAGGTCCCGCGACCGGCTGATGTTCACGAGTTCCGCGCCGCACTTCCCACACGTGCGCGTCTCGGGCGCCTCGTTCCGCGCGCCACACCCCTGACACTCGTATATATTCGATTCGTACTTCCGACAGTTCGGTCGCATTGCCCCTGAAATGACCGCGCTCTCGCATAACAATACTCCTTAAATACCTTATATTATGGGGCATCCATCGCGCCGCGACGGTGCACGAACGGTCGGTTGTGGGGACGGTCCGGACGTACTCAGACACTCGTATCGGTCTCCCCACGACGGACGTCTGCCGTTCCTCCGACGGATAGATGAACGTCGCGCACAGCGGCCGGCCGCCGTCAGCCGGTGTAGTAGTACTCGCCCTCGCGTTTCTGCTCCCGGTCGAGCTGCGATCCGGGCTTGTTGATGCGGGGGCGGCCCGTCCGGCCGTCCCGGCGGAAGGTCACGTCGAGGTCCGCGAGGAATTCGTTCATGCCCTCGCGCATCCCCCGGGGCGGCGTCGCGTGGCCGTGCCGGGCGGGTTCGCCCTCGAACACCATGAGCCGGTCGGCGAGCAGGTCGATCATGTAGATGTCGTGATCGATCACCATCGCCGTGGCGTCGTTGTTCTCGGCGTACCGGCGGATGGCCGAGGTGGCCTGCACCCGCTGTTCGACGTCGAGGTGGGCGGAGGGCTCGTCGAGCAGGTAGAGGTCCGCGTCCCGGGAGAGCGTCGCCGCGATGGCGACCCGCTGGCGCTCGCCGCCCGAGAGGGCCGGCAACTGTTGTTCCATGACGGTTTCGAGGTCCAGCGGCCGGGCGATTTCGGTGTTCCAGTAGGAACTCCCGAACTCGTCGGTGATCGAGGAGAGGAACGCGTCGACCCGCATCGGCTGGTCGGCCTCGACGTACTGGGGCTTGTGGGCCACCTCGATGCGGGTCTCTAACTCCCCCTCGTCGGGCTCCAGCGATCCGGCGAACAGTTTCGCCAGCGTCGACTTCCCGATGCCGTTCGGGCCGACCACGCCGAGGACCTCGCCCTCGTAGATGGTGCCGGGGTCGACGGTGAGCGAGAACTCGTCCGCGCCGTACGAGAACGCCAGTTCGGGATACTCGATGAGCGGCGACCCGGTGACCGACTCGCGGGGGGCGTGCTCCTCGAAGGTGATGGCATCCTCGCGGATCCGCATGTTCTCGTTGTCGAGGTAGCCCTGCAGGTACTCGTTGATCCCGTTGCGGACCGACTTCGCGTCCGTGATCACGCCGAAGGCGCCGGGGCGGCCGTACGCGACGTGGAGGACGTCCGCGAGCAGGTCGAGCACCGCGAGGTCGTGCTCGACCACCAGGGCCGCCCGGTCCGTGCCCTCGACCAGGTCGCGCACCAGCCGTGCGGCGGCCACCCGCTGGCCGATGTCGAGGTAGGGCGTGATCTCGTCGAGGAAGTAGAAGTCCGCGTCGCGCGCGAGCGTCGCCGCGATGGCGACCCGCTGGAGTTCGCCCCCCGAGAGGTCGTCGATGGACTGGTCGAGCACCGGCCGGATCGAGAGCCGGTCGGCGAGGTCCCCGAGGGCGTCGCGCTCGTCGGCGCCGGCCAGGAGCTCCCGGGTGTTGCCGTCGAACCGGTCGGGGATCCGGTCGACGTACTGCGGCTTGCGGGCGACGTTCACCTCGTCGTCCCGGACCCGGCGGAGGTAGTCCTGGAGCGCCGTGCCGCGGTAGCGGTCGAGCACGCGGTCCCAGTCCGGCTCCCGATCGAACTCGCCCAGGTTCGGGATCGACTCGCCCGCGAGCGCCCGCACCGCGGTCGTCTTCCCGATGCCGTTCGGGCCGAGCAGTCCCGTCACCCGTCCGGGCTCCGGGACCGGGAGGCCGTAGAGCGCGAACGCGTTCTCCCCGTACCGGTGGACGGGCTCGTCCTCGAGTTCGGCCGGCAGGTTGATGATCTCGATGGCGTCGAACGGGCATTTGCCGACGCAGATGCCGCAGGTCTCGCCGAGACAGATCTCCTCGCTGATCCACACCTGGTCGGGGTCGCCCGCGTACTCCTCGCCCTCCTCGTAGTGGTCCCCCCGGGTGACGATGCAGTCCTTGCCCGATCGGTTCGGGGGACAGAACTCGGCGCACTCGTAGTTACACCGGTCGGGCTGACACCGCTCCAGGTCCACGACGGCGATGCTGTCATCGGCCATGTTACAGCGAGATGCCTGCGGTCAACAGGATGGTGAACGTCATGAACCAGAGCGCGAACGTCATGAACGCCACGTAGAGGTGGTCCTTCGCGCCGAAATCCCCGACGTCGATCCCTACGACCTTGAAGACGGGGTACTGCACCAGGATGAACCCGGCGAGCACCGCCAGCGCGCGGACGTCGGTGGCCGCGGCCGTCGAGGTCCCGACGACGACCGCCGAGACGACCGCTGCGACCGTCCCGGCGAGACACGCGGCGGTGGTGACCGTCACCCCCCGGAGGTGGTCGGAGAGCCCCGCCCCCGTTTCTGTCGCCATACCCCATCTTGTGCCATCCGGTGTCAAAAGGGGTTCGTTCCGCGCGCGTGCCCCGGCCGCCCGGGCGCCGGGGCCGTTCCGGTCGTCGACGGGGCCGTCTCGCCCCCGACTCCTCAATCTTTATTGCCGTGGCACCGCTCCGCCAGGATGATGGCAGAATCCGACGGGGACGAGGAACTCGACGACCTGCCCCCCAGCGCCAAACTCGTCTACAAGGTGCTCGAGTACGACGGCCCCCTGACCCAGAAGGGAATCGTCGAGGAGTCGATGCTCTCCGCGCGGACGGTCCGGTACGCCCTGGAACGCCTGGAGGGAATCGGCGTCGTCGACGAGGACGTCTACTTCGCCGACGCCCGACAGAACCTCTACCAGCTGACCGACCCCGTCGAGGCGGACGGGGGCGTCGGCGCGGACGAGGCCGATGAGGCCGAGGAGGCCGACCCCGACGAGGCCTCCCACGCCGAGTGCGACTGACGCGTCTGCCCGCTCGCCGACTCCCGTTCTCTTCCCGTCCGACGTTCCCGGTCCCCCGTGGTGGTCCCCGTCACGCCGTGATGCCGGTCCCGCCCGCCCCGGCGCTCAGTCCGGGACGACCGTGATCTGCTGCTTGCGGTCGATGGCCTGTTCGAGTTCCTCGGCGATGGCGCTCCCCCGCGAGACCTGGATCTCGCCGCCGCGGCCGACCGTGGCCGTGAAGAGGTAGTCGCCGTTGGCGCGTACCTCGACCGTCTCGCCGACGTGGTCGTCCAGATCGATGCGGACGTGCCGCGACGTCACCTCGGGCTGGACGACGACGGCCTCCTCCCCGTGGCCGCCGCCGCCGGCCGTGCCGGTACCTGCACCGGCTCCGCCGCCGGATCCACCGCCGCCGCCGGCGCGTCGCCCGCCGGGCCGCTCGCTGTGGGTCCGCACGTCGATGTCGAGGCCGAGCCGATCCTCGATCTGGCTGATCCGCCCGCCGCCCTTGCCGATCACGTAGGAGATATCGTCCTCGTCCACGTAGACGGTCGCGCGGTCCCGTCCCTGGAGTTCGACGTCGACTCGCCCGTCGACGATGGAACGGATCTCCCGCTCGACCTCCTGGCGGGCGAGGCGGTCGACGCCCGTCTCCTCCTCCTCGCCCTCCTCCAGCGGGACGGTGACGACCTGCCGGTTGAACGTGTAGATCTCGTAGACCGGCTTCCCCGTCTCGAAGTCCCGGATCTGGATCACCGGCCGGGCCAGGTCCTCGGCGGTCAGCCCCTCGGGCACCTTCACCTCGGTCGTCACGTCGTAGACGGTGTCGACCTCGCCGGCCTCGATGTAGACGACGGTGTCGACG
>JBDGQA010000105.1:0-33880 GCA_042219325.1 Haloferacaceae archaeon
CCCACAGGGCCCATGATTGCCTGCGAACGTCAGTGAGCGGTGCAATCCGTATCGCTCTGGGTTCGAATCAGGGAGTGAAGCGAGCGACGCGAGCGGAACGACCGTGGTTCGAACCCCACGGGGCCCATCCGATTGCTGGTCGGTCGGAGAGCCGAGAGAGCGGGTTCACCAGCGCCACATCTGCTTCTGATCGGGGGTTTTCGACCCCCGTCACTTCCCCACGATAAGCGGCGTACCTCTCGGTCGACGCCGTGGCGACGTAGCTCTCGCGGCCCGGTCGTGACGCGGGCCGGTATCGCTATCGTGACCCGGTGCCCAGGCCGGACATCGGGGTCGCGCCCGCGACGATGGCGCCGGCCGCCAGAACCGCCGCCGACAGGGCGATGAAGTCCCCGCCGGGCGCGTAGCCGGCCAGTCCGGTCCCCATCTGGACGATGAACACCGTCACGAAGAAGCTGAGAATCGCGAACACCAGCATCACGATCGCCGCGATGATACTACTGACGAGGGCGCCGAACGAGTCGAGAAATCCCATTCCGGTAAGCACTCGCACGCCGATGTTTATAGACACCGCCCCTATCCGTGGACCCGACGGTGGGCGTCCCCCCGGCGACGGCACGGATTCGTCGGCGAGCGCCGATCCGACGGTCCGATGGCGCGTGTCCGGCCGGACCGCCGTCGGGAACCCCCGGTCGCCCCCCGACGGCCGGCCGGACCGACGTCACTGGTACATCGGCCGCGGCTGGGACGCGCCGCCCTCCTGCTGTTGTTGCATCTGCTGGAGCTGTTCGGCGATCTGCCGCTTTTGTGCCTGGATCTTCTCGGCCCGTTCCTCGAGTTCGCTCGTGTCGATGTCGAACTCCACGAGCGGTTCGAGCGCGTCCTCGATGACCGCCTGCGCGGCGGTCGGATCGGGGAGCCGCGGGTCACAGCGGACGACGAGGACGGCCGCCGGCACGCCCTCGTGGTAGCATCCCGACGCCAGGCCGCCGGTCACGCCGCCGATCGCACCGGATTCCTCGGCCAGATCGATCCCGGCCTCGGTCAGGTCGGCCTCCATCCCGTCGGTCGTCGCGACGCCGGTCACGTCCCCGATCCCGTCCTCCGTCTCCGCCGGTGCCCCGGCCAGGAAGACCGCGCGTCCGAACTCCTCGGCCAGGTCCTGCCGGACACACTCGCTCAGGGGTTCGATCGCGTTCGGCGGGACGGGCACGTCGCTCTGGAGGGTCATCACGTGGGGGTCCTCGCCGGCGTAGACGCGGACCGCGTCACGAACCCGGCCCTCCTCGAACGCCGCCACCGGCGGGAACGCGTCCGATCGGACGTTCCCGTGGTGGTCGAGGCCGAGCTGGGCGGTGATGCGATCGACCGCGATCGAGGCGACCATCCCGAGTCCGGGCAGCCCCTCGATGAACGTCGGCGATTCGGCATTGACGTCGGTCACGCGCTCGAAACGGGTCGCTGATGCTCCCTGGGACATGACGGTTCGGTTCCCCTGTGACGACCCAGCGGTATATAGACGGTTCCGAAGCGGGCGCCCGTTCTGTCAGCCCCCGGCGCCCGTGGCGTTCGACGCCGCCGGCACGGGGTCGGCGTGTATCGCTCCCCGGGCGCCCCGACTCACATCGCGTACTGGAGCTGCTCGACGAGCGGGACGAACGTCCGCAGGTCGAGCCCGAGCACCAGGAGCGCACCCGCGACGTCGAACCCGAGGTCGGCTGCGGTGTCCTGCCAGCCGTAGTAGACCAGCACCGGTTCGACGTCGTACCGTTCGCCGACCGCCCGCGCGACCTGTTCGATCAGTTCCCAGACGACCCCCACGGCGAACGTGCTCCCCATCGTGACCGCGAGGACGGGCGCCGACGGCGGGGCCCCGCCGGTCGCCCCCTGGAGCGCGACGAGTCCCCAGGCGTACACCAGTGCCGCGACGAGCGCCGCGGACACGGTGTGAGTGAGGTGGTCCCACCACCACACCGACTCGTACAGTCCCAGCATGCCGAGCGAATGCAACATCCCGGCGACCGCGAGCCACAGGGGGAGTTCCGGGCCCACCGTCACGGCCCGGGCGAGCGCCGTCCGGGACCAGATTTCGGCCAGCCACGGGAGCAGCGTGAGCACGAACGCGCCCAGAGCGTTGACGGTCGCGGCGACGTTCCGCCGCCGCGCCGACTCGACGAGGAGGGCGAACACGGCCCCCTGGAGGAGCAGCGTCGGGAGTGACGTGCGATCGATCATCCATCCCTGTCCGATCCGTCTCCGTGCGTACGGACCAACTACGTTCGGAACGGGACAGCGAACGGATAGTCGTTCCCCCTATCGACGGGTGCGGTGGCTACGGCGGACGCGAGGCGGGAGCCCACGCAGTCACGCCTCGACCTCCGCCTCGATCGCGGTCCGGAGTCCCTCGACCGCGGTTTCGAGTTGCCCCCGCGAGATGGGGAGCGGCGGCTGGAACCGCATCACGTTCGAGTGGAACCCGCCGACGCCCATGACGATCCCCTGTTCGCGGAGGTGCCTTCCGAGCCGTTTCGCGAGGTCGGCGTCGGGTGCCGGTCCGACGTCCATCGGGCCGGTCCCATCGTCCGGATCGACGATTTCGACGCCGTGCATGAGCCCGAGGCCCCGGGACTGGCCGACCACGTCGTACTCCGCCTCGAGGGCGGCGAGTTCGTCGGCGAGCCACGCGCCCTGCTCGCGAGCGTTCGCGACGAGTCCGTCCTCGAGTTCCTCGATGGTGGCGAGCGCCGCCGCACACGCCACCGGGTTGCCACCGAACGTCGAGAGGTGGTCGCCCGACTCGAACGCGTCGGCGACCGCCGCCCGGGCCGTGAACGCCCCCAGCGGCAGGCCGTTGGCGATGCCCTTCGCCTGGGTCACGATGTCCGGCACGGCGTCGAAGTGGTCGACACCCCACATCTCCCCGGTTCGGCCGTAGCCCGTCTGGACCTCGTCGACGATCAGGAGGGCGTCGTGGGCGTGGGCGATCTCCCGGAGCCGTTCGAGCCAGCCGTCCGGCGGCACGATGATGCCGCCCTCCCCCATCACCGGTTCGACGACCACGGCGGCGAGGTCGTCGGCCGTGTGGGTGGTGATCGTGCGCTCGAGGGCGTCGGCACACGCACACGAGCAGGGGCCGCCGTCGCAGGTCTGACACCGGTAGGCGTACGGCGGCGCGACGTGGGCGACGTCGTTGAGCGTCGGTGCCATCCCGGACTTGTAGGCCCTGTTGCCGGTGAGCGCGAGGCTCCCGAGCGTGCGGCCGTGAAACCCCATCTCGAGGGCGACGACCTCCTTGCTCCCGGTGTACTTCCGGGCGAGTTTGATCGCGCCCTCGACGGCCTCGGTGCCGGAGTTGCAGAAGAACGTCTTCCGGAGGTCGCCGGGCGTGACCGCGGCCAGCTTCTCGGCGAGGTCGGCCACCGGTCGGTTGGGGTGAACGTAGGAACAGCCATGGACGAACTCCTCGAGCTGGTCGCGGGCGGCGTCGACGACCGCGTCGTTGCGGTGGCCGGCGTTCGTGACAGCGATGCCCGAGAACACGTCGAGGTACTCGTTGCCGTCGAAGTCCTCGACCCGACACCCCTCCGCGCGCCTGATGGGGACGTTCAGGCTCTTCCAGATGGGCATCAGGTACTCCTCGTAGCGGTCGACGACGGCGGCGTTCGAGGCGTCGGGACCGGTTTGTTCGGCCATGCGTTGTCACATCCCGGAACGGTAGTTCCGTGCGTGAGTGTGTCTCACACGGACCAAAAAGGTTCGTCGTCGGCCCGCCGGCGCCCGTCAGCCGTACTCGAACGCGGTGATGGCCCGAATCCGCTCGTGCACGAGCGGTTCGGCGCGGTGCCGGTAGGTCATCCGGGTCAGCGACCGCTGCCGATCGAACCCGAGCCGGCGGGACCAGTTCATCGCGCCCGGGGCGTCGACGGCGTTGAGCACGAACGGCCCGCCGTCGGTCCGCGTGCTCGCGGCCCGCACCAGCGCCCCGGCGTCGTCGGGACGCGCCGCGACGAGCGGCCCGACCGTCCACCCGGACGACCGCCGGCGCACCAGCGCGTACCCGGCCACGGACCCGTCGGGACCGCGCCGGAGCAGTCCGGCCGTCCGGTCGTCGTCGAGCAACGACGCCAGGAGGAAGCGCCGGTCGACGCCGCTCGCCCGGCGGTCGAACGCGGCGACGGGGTCGGGACTGGAGAGGGTCGTCACCCGCTTCGGGCGGGTCGCGCCGGCGACCGCCCCCCGCCACTGGATCACGTCGGCGACCGCGACGAACCCGTGGGCGTCGTAGAGCGGCTTGCCCCCGTCGTTGGCGTCGAGGCCCACGACGTCGACGTTCGCCTCCGCTGCCGCGTCGAGACACGCGCGCAACATCCGGGTGCCACACCCCTGCCGGCGGGAGGCGGGCCGGACGAGCATCATCCCGATCCAGCTGACCCGCGAGCCGTACCGGACGAGCGTGGCGGTGGCCGCCAACGCTCCGTCGATGCGGCCCGCGAACGCGTCCACGGCGTCGAGGTCGACCAGCCGCCGCCAGTCCCTCGGGCGGGTATCCCACCCGGCCCGGTCGGAGAGGTCGTGGGCCGCGTCGACGTCCGCGCCGGTCAGCCGGTCGATCACGAGGTCCCCGGCAGTCATCCCCGGACGGTTCGACCGGCGGCCGTAATAGCTTCCCGGACGCGACCGGCCCGGCCACGCGGCCGATCGACGCGATCACCGTCGAACGCGGCGACCGATTTTTGTATCCATGGATGACTATACCTATCATGGTTCAGCGCGAACCCGATTCGGTGACCGATCGAACCGACCGTCGTGGGTTTCTGAAGGCCGGCACCGCCGGCGCACTCGGGCTGGCCGGGCTGGCCGGCTGTACGGGTGGGGGCGGTGGCGGCGGGGGCGGAACCGCCGACAGCATCAAGGCCTTCGTCTGGGAGGGGTACGGTCCCGTCCTCGAGGCGTTCACCGAGGAGACCGGCATCGAGGTCGAACAGGAGAACGCCACGTCGACGAACAACATGTTCACGAAGGCGAAAAACGCCCCCGGGGAGTACGACATCGTCACCCCGAACTCCGGGTTCGCCTCGCGGTTCCGCGAGGCCGACCTGCTCCAGCCCCTCGCCGACAGCAAGGAGGCGTTCATCGAGGACGTACCCAACTACGAGAAAACCTTCAACTACTTCCGGCAGGGCACCATCGCGCGGCACCTCTCGGACGAGTCCGGCAAGTGGTACGGCGCGCCGCCCCGGTTTGGGCTGTACGGGCTGGCCCACGATTCGAGCAGCATCGACGGCTCGAAGCTCCAGTCCTCCGCCGACATCTGGGAGAACAAGTCGGCGTGGCAGGACGACGTCGGGGTCAACGTCGACGAGGTCCACAGCATCACCCACGCCGTCCGGGCCGCCGGGTACACCGACCTGTTGCGCGGAAAGGAGATGAAGGTCACGGGGCAGGCCTGGCAGGAGACCCGCGACCTGTTCCTCGAACTCGCCGACTTCACCCGCGCGATGTTCGAGTCCGAGGCGCAGTTCGGCCGCGCGATGAAGTCCGACTCGTACAACGTCGGCATCGGGCCCGGGCGCAACGACGTGATCAACCTCATCAAGAACGGCAACGAGAACTTCGAGTACACCAACCCGAGCGAGGGGGCCATCGGCTGGACCGAGGCGATGCTCGTGCCCAAGCAGTCCGAGAAGACCGAGGCCGCCAAGGAGTTCATGAACTTCATCCTCAAGCCGAAGATCGGCGCCCAACTCGCGGTCGCTGACCTCGCGCCCTCGGTCGTCAAGGGCGCCAAGGAGCACATGTCCAAGGAGGAGATCGACCTCTTCTACATCCCGCCCGAGCAGGTCCAGGACGTCATCCAGGACAAGCCGTTCGCCGAGCCGCAGAAGTGGAAGGACCTGATGAACGAGTTCCGCTCCAAGCTGTAACCGGCGGAACCGTTTTCCCTTCCCTGACGTTTGCACCACTATGGCAACCGAACACACGGAGGCACCGGCAACGGGAAGCAGGTTCGACCGTGTGATCCCGTTCGTGGGCGAGGAGTCCGCGACGGAGTATCTCGCGGTCCCACTGACCTACCTCGCCTTCTTCCTCGCCCTGCCCATGGGGATGATGGTCGTCTACAGTTTCCTCCCCGTGCGCAACTACGACGTCGTGTTCGAGCCGACGCTGGCCAACTACCGTGCGCTGCTCACCGAGGGCGTGTTCGTCGACGTGTTCGTGAACACGCTCGGGATCGCGGCGATCGTCACGGTCGTCGCGCTCCTGATCGGCTACCCGCTCGCCTACGTCATCGCGTACAAGGCCCGCAACTCCGAGGTGTGGCTCCTGCTCGTGCTCGGGCCGTTCTTCACCGTCTACCTCATCCGGGCGTTCTCGTGGATCACGGTGCTCAGCCGGCAGGGAGCGATCAACATCCTCCTGCTCCGTGCCGGCCTCATCGAGGAACCGATTTCCTGGCTCCTGTTCAGCAAGTTCGCTGTCGTGGTCGGCCTCGTCCACGCCTTCCTGCCGTATCTGGTGCTCACCATCTACGCCACCCTTCAGGGGCTCGACCGGTCGGAGGTGGAGGCCGCCCGGGACCTCGGGGCCAGCCCGTTCCAGGCGTTTCGTGACGTCACCCTCCCCCAGTCGCTCCCGGGCGTCATCACCGGCTCGCTGTTCGTCTTCATCCCCAGTTTCGGGGCCTACGTGACGCCGCTGTTGCTCGGCGGCGGGCGGGTCCAGATGGTCGCGCCCCTGCTCGAACAGTTCATGTCGCTGACGCTCAACATCTCGAAGGCCGCCGCCGGGGGGATGCTGATGCTCGGCGTGGTCGTGCTCGCAACGGCGATCATCTTCCGGATCGTCGACCTGGAGGAGATATTCAGCGGCTCCGCCTCCGCCGGGGGTGAGGGCGAATGAGCGTCCTGTCGGCGACGTGGCGGGACCGGCTGCTCCGGGGCCTCGGCGCCGGCGTCATCGTCTTCCTCTGGTTCCCGCTCCTGGTGATGGTCCTGCTCTCCTTTGGCACGAACGCCTACGCCACCTTCCCGATGGGCGGCCTCACGCTCCAGTGGTACGAGGCGGCGCTGTCCGACACCGCCCTGCTGGTCAGCATCCTCAACACCCTGATCGTGGCGTCCGTGTCGGCGGTCCTCGCGACCGTCCTCGGGTTGCTCGGGGCGTTCGCGCTGGTCCGACGGGAGTTTCCGCTCAAGCCGGGCTTTCGCCTGCTCTCGATCGTTCCGATGATCATCCCCGGCGTCGTGCTCGGGATCGCGCTGCTCATCCTGTTCCAGACGCTGGCGAGCCAGTTGCTGTCGCTCGCGACGATCATCATCGCCCATGCGCTGTACGTGACGCCGTTCGCGCTGCTCACCATCTCCGCGCAACTCTACGGCTTCGACGAGGAGATGGAGGAGGCCGGCCGTGATCTGGGCGGCTCCCGCTTCACCGTCCTCCGGACGGTGACCCTCCCGCAGTTGGCGGCGTCGATCGCGGCGGGCGGGCTGCTCGCCTTCATCCGCTCGTTCTCGGAGTTCATCCGGGCGTTCTTCGTCAGCGGCGGCCAGACGGTCTTCACCATCAAGGTGTGGGCGATGCTCAACCACGAACTCACCCCGAAGATCAACGCCATCTCGACGCTCGTCATGTTCGGGCTGATCGGGGTGCTGCTGGTCGCGTACCGCGCGGGAAGCGAATCCATGACGGAGCACCTCTACTCATGACCACCGACCAGATCAGGGTGACCGACCTGCGCAAGGAGTTCCCCGGCGTCGTCGCCGTGGACGGCATCGACCTCGAGATCCGGGAGGGCGAGTTCTTCGCGCTGCTCGGCCCCTCGGGGTGCGGGAAGACGACCACGCTCCGGATGATCGCCGGGTTCGAGACGCCGACCGACGGGACCGTCGAGATCAACGAATCGGACGTCACCGATTCGCCGCCGGAGGCCCGTCCGACCAACATGGTGTTCCAGGACCTCGCGCTGTTCACCCACATGAACGTCTTCGAGAACGTCGCCTACGGGCTCCGGCGGACGAACGTGTCCGAGGCGGAGATCGAGGAGCGCGTCGAGGAGGCGCTCGAACTCGTCGACCTGCCGGGGTACGGCGACCGGGACACCGCGGCGCTCTCCGGCGGTCAGCAACAGCGTATCGCCCTGGCCCGCGCGCTCGCCAACGAGACCGACGTCATCCTGCTCGACGAACCGCTGGCGAGCCTCGACCGCAAGCTCCGCCAGCGCATGCAACTCGAACTCCGGAAGATCCACGAGGAGGTCGGGATCACGTTCTTCTACGTCACCCACGACCAGCAGGCGGCGATGACGATGGCCGACCGGATGGCCGTGATGAACGACGGCCGGATCGAGCAGGTCGCGCCGCCCTCCGAGGTGTACGACGCCCCGGCCAACCAGTTCGTCGCGGACTTCATCGGCGACATGAACAACCTCCCCGGGACCGTCCAGGACGGCCGGTTCGTCACGGATGCGGGCCCCGAGTTCGCCATCGCTGACACCGACGTCGAGGGCACCGCCGACCTCGTCATCCGTCCGGAGAAGTTCCACATCTCGGCCGACGGATCGCTCGGGGTCACGAACGAGATCGGGGGGACGATCCGGGACGCCGTCTTCCGGGGCACCTCGACCCGGTACCAGGTCGAGATCGCCGGCGGCGTCTCCGTCGAGATCGAGTCCCAGAACCTCACCCGGGACCCGCCGTACGCGCCGGGCGACCGGGTCCGGATCGGCTGGGAGCCCGAGTCGGCGCTCGTGTACGAGGCGTAGTCGGTCGCGGGACTGTCGCTCGTCCCCGCTCTCGTCGCCCGGTCGCCGGCCACGACCGGCTACCCCTCTCCGTCCAGTCGCGGCTCGTACGCCTCGTACCCCGACAGGCCCCCGTCCGCGCCCCGGAGGTACGCCGACCTGGCGTGGCCCTCCAGGTGCTCGCGCCGCGACTGGGCGACCGCCCACGGCCGCACCCGCTCGGCCCCCTCGGCGTCGAGTTCCTGGTGGGTGAGGACCTTGAGGAACTCGAACACGGACAGCCCGCCGGTGTACCGCGCCCCCGCGTCCGTCGGGAGCACGTGGTTGGTCCCCACACACTTGTCGGAGTAGACGACGGCGGAGGGTTCGCCGAGGAACAGCGACCCGTACGAGTCGAGGTCGTCGAGCAGCGCCCGCGGGTCGGCGGTGTGGACCTCCAGGTGTTCGGGCGCGAGGTCGTTCGTGACGGCGACCGCCTCGTCGAGCGAGTCGGCGAGGACGACCGTTCCCTCGTTCTCCCAGGACGCGCCGGCCACGTCGGCGGTCGAGAGGTCGTCCAGCTGGCGGCCGACGGCGGCGACCGTTCGCTCGGCGAGGTCGCGGTCGGTGCTGACGAGCAGCGGCCGGGCGTGGGGGTCGTGTTCGGCCTGTGCGAGGAGGTCCGCCGCCACGAGGTCGGCGTCGGCGGTCCCGTCCGCGAGCACACAGATCTCGCTCGGGCCGGCGAGCAGGTCGATGCCCACCTCCCCGTAGACCTGCCGCTTCGCCTCGGTCGTGTAGGCGTTCCCCGGGCCCACGACCTTCTCCACCGCGGCCACCGTCTCCGTGCCGTAGGCCAGCGCGGCGACGGCCTGGGCGCCCCCGGCGACGTACAGCCGATCCGCCCCTGCGAGGTCGGCGGCGTACACCGTCGCCGCGTGGGGAATGCCGTCCTCGCCGGCGGGCGGCGTCGCGACGGCGATGTCGGGGACGCCGGCGACGGCTGCCGGCGTGACGGTCATCAGCGCCGCGGACAGGAGCGGGTACCGGCCGCCGGGGACGTAGGCGCCGACCGAGGGCACCGGCCGCACCGTCTGGCCCATGGCGATGCCGTCGCCGAACTCCTCCTCGAACTCCTCGACCGACTCCCGCTGGCGCTCCGCGAACGCCTCGATCCGGCTGTGGTTGTGCTCGACGATCCGCCGGGTCTCCTCGTCCAGGCGTTCGAGCGCGCGGTTCCGCTCCGCGTCCCCCAGAGCCGGCGAGTCACGCTCGACCCCGTCGAACCGGGCGGTGTACTCCCGGACGGCGTCGTCGCCGCGGTCCCGAACCGCCGTGCGGATCTCGCGGACCCGCTCCGGGACGGGGTCGTCATCGCGTTCCTCGGCTGCCGGGCGCTTCAGATACGTCGCCATGGACCGGCGTACGGGGGAGGGCCCAAAGCTCTGTGGTTCGTTGGCACACGGCACAACCTTCTATACCGTCGGGTCGTTCCGTCGGGGTGCCGTGACCGACGACCGCAGTGGGGAGGGCCTCGACCGCGCGGGCTTTGGCCGCCTGTTCCGGGAGCGGTCCCCGGCGGAGCGCCGCCGGTTCGTGGCCGGCCTCCTGACCGCCGCGGGATGGGACACCTCCGTCGACGGCCCCGTCGTGACGGCCGTTCGTGCGGACGACCCGCCCGGTACCCGACGCGTGCTGATCCCGGGGGCGGCCGCTGACGAAGCGGACACGGACGCCGCCGTCGACGTGGTCCTGGCCGATACGGGTGCGGAGTCCCCCGCCGGGACGGGGATTCTCGCCCCGGACGACCTCTACCGGCGGGCCCGGTACGACCTCGACCGGGCGACCGCCGACGACCTCTTCCGGCGGCACTTCGGGCGGCCGATGGCCGCCGGCGACCGGGCGACCGACGGTTCACCGGCGTCAGGTGGGTCGGCCGGTGACTCGACGACCGACGGCTCGCGACCTCCGGATGCGGCCGCCGGCGACTCGACGGCCGACGACCCACCGCCCGCAGACGACGCTGCTACTCCTGCCTCGGCGGGGGTCGCCGGGTCTGACCGCCCGCTCCACACGTTCGCTCTCGGGGCCGGAATCGGGGCGGCAGTCGCCGTCCTCGTCCTCGCCGCGGCGGGAATCGGCGGGACGCCGCTCGGCGCGGCGACGCCGGACGGACCGTCCACGACGGGCCTTCCGTCGGTCGGCTCCCATGGACCCGACGACAGGGACCTCGAGACCCGGTATGCCGGCCTCCGCCCGACGTGCGAGCGCCCGCCGGGGGTCGTCGTCGCGATACAGGTCGGGGCGCTGAAGCACAACGACGCCGCGACGAACCGCGGGGTCCGGACGGCCTGGCGGTTCACCGCCCCGTCGTACAGGCGAGCGACCGGATCGTTTCCGTCCTTCGTCGAGACGGTGACGGGCGCGCCGTACGCGTCGCTGGTGAACCACGACCGGACGGTTCTCGGGCCGGTCGAACGGGCCGACAGCGAGATCGGCCGCGACGAGGGCGTCGATGCGGTCGACCGGACGGCTGTCGTGTTCGACGCCACCGGCAACGCGAGCGCGTTCGAGTTCTCCCTCACCGAGCAGGACGGCGGCGAGTACGGGGGGTGCTGGATGACCGTCTCGGTGACCCCCGTACCGCTCGACGAGGTCCGGGTCCCGGGCGTCACGGAGCGGGAAATCACGGTCACGTCCGATCCATCCCATGCCTCCATCCGCCGCTGATCCCTTCGACGTCGTCGAGGCGACGGTCGCCGATATCCACGACGCCGTGTCGGACGGGCGCGTCACCGCCGAGGCCCTCGTCGACCGCTCCCTGGCGCGCATCGGGGCCTACGACGACGACCTGAACGCGATACTGACGACGAACGACGCCGCGCGGGAGCGCGCCCGCCGGCTCGACGCCCGGTTCGAGCGCGACGGGTTCGTCGGGCCGCTCCACGGCGTGCCGACCGTCCTGAAGGACAACCAGGACACCGCCGACATGCCGACCACGGCGGGGGCGGCCGCGCTCGCGGGCGCCACGCCGTCGCGGGACGCGGTCGTCGTCGAACGGCTCCGAGACGCCGGCGCCGTCGTCGTCGCGAAGGCGAACCTCCAGGAGTTGTCGTTCGGCGTCGACACCATCAGTTCCCTCGGGGGCACGACGCGGAACGCCTACGACCTCGACCGGCGGCCGTCGGGGTCCAGCGGCGGGACGGCCGCCGCCGTCGCCGCGAACCTGGCCGTCGTCGGGACGGGCACCGACACCTGCTCGTCCGTCCGGTCGCCGCCCGCGTTCAACGACCTCGTCGGGGTGCGGCCGACCGGGGGACTGGTCAGCCGAACGGGTGTCGTCCCGCTGAGCGAGACCCAGGACACCGTGGGACCGATCACCCGATCCGTGGCCGACGCCGCCCGAGTGCTCGACGTCATGGCCGGCTACGACCCCGCGGACCCGGTCACGGCACGGGGCGCGGGGCGGGTCCCGGCGGACGGCTACGTCTCGCACCTCGACGCCGACGGACTCGACGGGGCACGGCTGGGCGTCGCGCGGCAGTTCTTCGGACTGCAGAACGGGGCCACCGCGTCCCCGGCCGACGCCGCGGCGGTGACGGGCGTCGTCGAGGCCGCCGTCCGCGAGATGGCGGCGGCCGGCGCGACGGTCGTCGACCCCGTTCACGTCGTCGACCGCGACCGCCTGGCGAGCGCCCGCGTGCTCCGGTACGAGTTCGCCCGCGATTTCGGACGGTACCTGTCAGCACGCACGGACACGCCGCACGACTCGCTGGCCGACGTCGTCGACACCGGGACGGTCGCGCCCGCGGTCGAGGCCCGGATCCGCGAGGCCGGCGTCCTCGACGTGGACGTCGCGTCGCTGTCCGAGCACGCCGGATACCTCCGACGACTCCGGCGGCGGGGACGGCTCAGGGAGGCGGTCCTCTCGTGTCTGGTCGAGCACGACCTCGACGCCGTGCTCTACCCGCCGTCGACCGTGCCGCCCGTCGAGATTCCCGCCCACCAGCCGTTCGGGGAGATGAACTGCGAACCTGCCGCCCACACCGGCCTGCCCGCGCTCGTCGTGCCGGCCGGCTTCACCGACGGCGGCCTCCCGGTCGGCGTCGAACTGCTCGGGCGGCCGTTCGCCGAACCCCGGCTGTTCGAACTCGCGTACGCCTTCGAACGGGCGACCGACCACCGCCGGCCCCCGGAGCGGTTCGGGCCGCCGGCGTGAGACCGTTCGAACCAGTTTCGAAGCCGGGCCGGACGTTATCCGCGTGGGCCCCGTATCGACCCGGGTATGGACGTCATCAATCCCGCGACCGGGGAACGGACGAACACGTACGAGGAGGACACCGGCGACGACGTCGACGCCGCCCTCGACCGGGCGACGGACGCCTTCGCCGAGTGGCGCGACCGGCCGCTCCGCGACCGCGAGGCGTTGCTCGAGGCGGCGGGCGACGTCCTCCGGGAGAACGAGGCGGAGTACGCCGACATCATGACCCACGAGATGGGCAAACCGATCACGCAGGCCCGCTCCGAGGTCGAGAAGTGCGCGTGGGTGTGTGACCACTACGCCGAGCACGCCGACGCCTATCTCGCCCCCGAGCACCACCCGTGCCCGCCGGGCGCGACGGCGAAGACGGTCCACGAGCCGCTCGGGCCGGTGCTGGCGGTGATGCCGTGGAACTTCCCCCTCTGGCAGGTGTTTCGGTTCGCCGCGCCGTACCTCACGGCCGGCAACGTCGGCCTGCTCAAGCACGCGTCGAACGTCCCGGGATGTGCGGTCGCCATCGAGGACGTCTTCCGCGAGGCCGGCTACCCCGAGGGCGTCTTCCAGTCGCTGCTGATCGGGTCCGACCGGGTCGAGGACGTCCTCGCCGACGACCGCGTGCGCGCCGCCACGCTCACCGGGAGCGGCCCCGCCGGGCGCGCCGTCGCGTCGACGGCCGGCGAACACCTCAAGAAGACCGTCCTCGAACTGGGCGGGAGCGACCCGTTCGTCGTCCTCGACGACGCCGACGTAGACGCGGCCGCCGAGACCGGCGCGTGGGCGCGCAACCTGAACGGCGGCCAGTCCTGCATCGCCGCCAAGCGCTTCGTCGTGCACGCGGACGTCTACGACGCGTTCCTCGACCGCTTCGTCGCGGAAGTCGAGGACCTCGTGGTCGGCGACCCGACCGACGAGGACACCGACGTCGGCCCGCAGGCCAGGGGGGACCTCCTCGACGACCTCCACGAGCAGGTGGAAGCGAGCGTCGAGGCGGGCGCCGAGGTCGTCACGGGCGGCCAGCCCCTCGACCGGGAGGGGGCGTACTACCCGCCGACGGTCCTGACGGACGTGCCCGAGGGGTGTCCCGTCGACAGCGAGGAGACGTTCGGACCCGTCGCGGCCGTCTACGAGGTCGGCGACGAGGACGCGGCGGTCCGGACGGCCAACGACACCGAGTTCGGTCTCGGCGCGAGCGTCTGGACCGAGGACCGCGAGCGGGGCGAACGGGTCGCGCGACGGATCGACGCCGGCTGTACGTACGTCAACCAGCTGGTGAAGTCCGACCCGCGGGTGCCGTTCGGCGGCATCAAGGAGTCCGGCTACGGCCGGGAACTCTCGGGAGCCGGCATCAGGGAGTTCGTCAACCGCAAGACGGTCTGGATAGAATGAAGGCCTCCGACCTGCTCGTCGCCTGCCTGGAGCGCGAGGGCGTCGAGCACGTGTTCGGCCTCCCCGGCGAGGAGATGGAGGATCTGCTCTTCTCGCTGCGGGACTCCGACGTGACGTTCGTCCCCACCCGCCACGAGCAGGGCGCGGCGTTCATGGCGGACGTCCACGGGCGACTCACCGGCGAGGCCGGCGTCTGTCTGGCGACGCTGGGGCCCGGCGCGACCAACCTCCTGACGGGCGTGGCCGACGCCCACCTCGACAAGAGCCCGGTGGTGGCGATAACGGCCCAGGGCGGCCTCGAACGGCTCCACAAGGAGAGCCACCAGGCGCTCGACGTCGTGGGGACGTTCGAGCCGGTCACGAAGTGGAACACGCAGCTGAACGATCCGGACATCGTCCACGAGTCGGTTCGCAAGGCGTTCAAGCTCGCCGAGTACGAGAAGCCCGGCGCGACCCACCTCGAACTGCCGGAGGACGTCGCGGCGGCGGAGGCGTCCGTGCGCCCGCTCCCGACCCGCGACCGGGTCCGGTTCGCCGCGCCCGGCGACGCCTCTGTCGATCGGGCGACGTCGTTGCTCCGCGACGCCGAGCGGCCCCTGATCGTCGCCGGCAACGGGGCCGTACGCACGCGGGCGGCGACGCCGCTCCGCGACCTGGTGGCCGCGACCGGCCTCCCGGTCGTCTCGACGTACATGGGCAAGGGCGCGGTCTCGGACGCCGACGAGCACTCGCTGATGACGCTCGACTCGGGCGCCCACGGCGAGGCCGCGAACGCCATCGCGCAGGCGGACCTCCTCGTGACGGTCGGCTACGACATCGCCGAGCACGACCCCGCGGACTGGTCCCACGGGGACGTCCCCATCGTTCACGTGGACAGCGAGCCCGCGGAGGTGTACGAGGCGTACAACCCCGATGTCGAGATCGTCGCGGACATCGGCCGGACGCTGCGGGCGCTGACCGACTGGTGCGAGGCGACGGCGCCGGCCTTCGACACGGACTGGTACGCCGACCTCCGCGCCCACATCGTCGACGACGTCGACCGGCGGCCCACGGCGGGGGCTCCCTTCGCCGTCCGGGACGTGCTCCCGCTGTTGCGCGCGGCGATGGCCCCGGAGGACGTCCTGATCTCGGACGTCGGCAGCCACAAGATGGCCATCGCCCAGGACTTCCGGACCTACGAGCCGAACACCTGCATCGTCTCGAACGGGCTCGCCTCGATGGGGATCGCGGTGCCCGGCGGCCTCGCCGCCGACCTCGCGGTGGACGCGAACGTGGTCGCGGCCACCGGCGACGGGGGCTTCCTGATGAACGCCGCCGAGATCGAGACCGCGACCCGCCTCGGGTGTGGGTACACCATCGTCGTCTTCGTCGACGACGACTACGGGCTCATCTCCGAGAAGCAGGCGGCCCACACCGGGGAGGTGTTCGGAACGGGGCTGACGAACCCCGACCTCGTGACCTTCGCCGAGAGCTTCGGGATCGAGAGCCACCGGCCCGAGTCGCCGGAAGCCCTGCGCGACGCCTTCGAGGCCGGCATCGGCGGGGACGGCATGACGCTGATCGAGGTTCCGGTGGAGTGACGGCTAGCCCCGGGTCCGTGGGGAGACTACAGCCAGCCGGTGGCGGCACGGAGCGCCAGCAGGCCGGCCAGTCCCCAGAGGAGCACCACGACGGCGGCCACGACCCACCTGGCCCGCCCGACGTCGATTTCGTCGTCGGCCCGCGCCCGGCACTCGTCCATGAGGTCGTCCGGGACGAGTCGCAGGGCGACCGCCACCCCGACGGGCAGGACGAAAATCTCGTCGAGATAGCCCAGGCCCGGCACGAAATCCGGAATGGGGTCGACGGGGCTGACGGCGTAGGCGACGATCAGGGCGATCACGCCCTTCGCGGCGAGGGGCGTCCGGCTGTCACGGAACGCCAGGTAGAGCGCGTACACCTCCGCCTCCAGCTCTTCCGCCCGCGCCTTCCACGACTCGAACGCCATCGATCGCCCGTATCACGTACGCGGACTTAGGTTGTTGCCATCCGGGGCGGTGACCCCGTAGTTGGCTACCGAACGGGTCGTCCCCGCGCCCGGCCGCCGAGCGGTCCGCTCCCGGCCACGGCGGGCTACGGCGAATCGGCCACGGCCCCGCGTTCGACGACGTCCGCCACCTCCGCGGGTGTGGCGACGAGGACGTCCCCCGCGACGGAGCGCGCGAGCGCCGCCGCGGCCGCGCCCCGGTCGAGAGCCGTCGCCATCCCCTCGCCGTCCAGCCGGGCGGTCAGGAACCCCGCGATCAGGGCGTCGGTCGCGCCGACGGGGTCGACCGTCTCGGCGACGAACGCCGGGCGCTCGTGGACCTCGTCGTCGTGCAAGCTGAGCACCCCCCGCTCGCCGCGGAGCACGACGACGCTCCGGAGGTCGTGCTCGGTGGCGAGGCCGTGGGCCAGCTCGACCGGCCGGTCGCTCGTTCCGAGCACCTCGATGGCGTCGTCGTCGGGGACGACGAGCACGTCGACGAACCGGAACAGGGCCTCGTACGTCTCGCGGGCCCGGTCGGCCGACCACAGCTCCGGGTGGTGGGTCGCGTCGAAGACGGTGGTCGTTCCGGCGTCACGGGCCGCCTCCAGCAGGGTCGCCGTCGCCCGGCGCGCCCGGTCCGACAGCGCCGGCGTGACGCCGCTCACGTGGACGGTTCTGGCGTTCCGAACCACCCCCATCGGGAGGTCGTCGGCCGACACGGTCCGCATCGCCGTGCCGTCGCGGTCGTAGCGCACCGCGGGCTCCCGGGGGTCGGCGCCGCGTTCGAGGTAGCAGGTCCCGACCCGGGTCCCCTCCGACGCCGCCCAGGCCACGCCCGTGCGGACGCCGTGCGTCCGGATGCCGGCGACGACCCGCCGACCGAGCGGGGTGTCCGGAAGCTTCGATAGCCAGACCGCCTCGGCGCCGAGTTGCGCGGCCGCGACCGCCACGTTACTCTCCGGGCCGCCCACGTAGGCGTCGAACCGGTCGGCCGTCGTCAACCGCTCCCCCGCGGGCGGTGACAGGCGGAGGAGCGACTCGCCGAAGGTCACCAGGTCGGTCATGCACCGCCGTTGGACGGGATGGGGGATAAGTCGGGCGGCAGGAGACGACGGTGCCCGTCCACGGCCGGACCGGTGCGGGCCGGCCACCGGAATACCAGATTCCGAACAGGACGAAACCGCGCCGGCGGCGGGCGCGCCGCCGGGGCGAGCGGGGACGGCGGCGCCGCCTCAGTGCCGCTTGCTGCGCGCCTCACGGACGTCGGCCCCGTCCCGGACCTTGTCCTCGCAGGAGGGACAGACGCGCGGATGCTCCATCCCCTGGGGGGCGAACACTCTCACGTACGCCTCGGTCACGAAGGCCCCGCAGTTCTGACATTCCGGCATCGCACCTCCGACTTACTCTCGGCATTCATAATTGTTACGGCCCCTGAAACGAAAGGATCGGACGAGCGGGTCGGGAGCGCCGGAGGCGCCGCGTCGTCGCCGCTCGTCCGCCGGCGCTCCCCCTCGCCGTGCGGGCGGTGCCCGGTCTTTTTGTTTGCGGTCGGCGCTCGCCGGTCGACGTTCCACCGCCGCGCGGTCGTCGTCTCCCGTCCCCGCTCACTCGTCGTCGCGGCGGCCGTGGCCGGGGTAGTCCCGCTCGAAGCGCTCGGCGAGTTCGTCGCGGTCCAGCGCGACGGCGGTCGGGCGACCGTGGGGGCAGGCGTAGGGGTTCTCGCAGTCGTCGAGCGCGGCGAGCAGGTCGGCCACCGACCCCTCCGTCAGTGACGTGTTGCCCGTGATCGAGGGGTAGCACGCGAGGTCGGCCAGGAGGTCGTCCGCAACCGCCTCGACGGTCCGCTCGCCGCCGTCCTCGTCGGCTGCGAGGGCGAGCAGCGCGTCCCGCAGGAGTTCCGGGTCGAGCGCCGCGTCGAACACCGCCGGCACGCCCCGTACCGCGACCGACCGCTCGCCGGTCCGGCCGGCGTGAAAGCCCAGGGCGGCGAGCGCGTCGGCGTGCTCCTCGAACAGCGCGGCCTCGCGGGCGGTCAGTTCCAGTTCGATCGGTTCGGCCAGCGCCTGCGTCGGCGTCTCGCCCCCGAGTTCCGCCCGCAGGCGCTCGTAGTTCACCCGCTCGTCGGCGGCGTGCTGGTCGATCAGCACCAGGCCGTCCGGCGTCTCCGCGACGATGTAGGTGTCGTGGACCTGGCCGAGCACGCGCATCCGGGGGAGGGCGTCGAACTCGTGACGGCCCGCCTCCTCGCCGGTTAGCGTCCGCTGGCTGGTCGGCCCCGTGACGCCGCCCGGTTCCCCCCGCGTCGCTTCGATGTCGTCGGCCCCGGCGCCGCGGTCGAGCGCGTCGTCGGCCGGCGCCGATTCGTCGCCCACCTCCCCCTCCCGCCCCTCCGCGTCCGGCGCGTCGGGACCCGTCGGCTCGTCGCCCTGGAAGCGCCGCGGCGTGGGCGACCGGCCGGTCGTCGGGTCGCCGGCGTCCGGCGTCGGAGCGCCGTCGGTCCCGGACGACGCCTCGCTCGACGCCGCCCCGTCTCCGGTCGCGTCACCGCCGTCCTCCTCGTCCCCGTCCTCGTCTTCGACCGGTGTCGGCGGCTGTTCCCGGCGCGGCCCGCGGTCGACGCCGCTCGCACGCTCGTGGGCCGTTCCCGCGCCGCCGACGGCCTCGTGCCCCTCCGCCGCGTCGGGGTCGGGGTCGACCGGCGTCTCGTCGGGCGCGCCGCGGCCACGGGGTGCGGTCGAGCGCACCAGGCCGTGGTCGAGCAGCGCCTCCCTGACCGCCCGCTCGACGGCCCGCGTCACCGCGGGTTCGTCGTCGAACCTGACCTCGGTCTTGCGGGGGTGGACGTTGACGTCCACCGCGTCGGGAGTCAGGTCGAGAAAGAGGACGGCGAAGGGGTAGCGGTCGCTCGCCAACTGGCCGCCGTAGGCGTCGACGACCGCCGTCCGGAGCGCCGCGGCGGGGACGTACCGACCGTTGACGAACGTGGAAAGGTAGTCCCGGCCGCTCCGGGTCGTCTCCGGGTGCGAGACCAGGCCCTCGACGGCGTTCACGGGCCCCCCGTCGGCCGACCACTCGACCTCGACCATCGCCTCGGCCACTTCCCGGCCGTACACCGCGAGGACGGCCGCCCGGCGGTCGCCCCGCCCGTCGGTGGCGAACGTCTCCCGGCCGTCGTGGTCGAGCGACACCGCCACGTCCGGGTTCGCCAGGGCGTACTGCGCCACGACGGTGTTCACGCGGTCGAACTCGGTGGCGGCGGTCTTCAGGAACTTCCGGCGCGCCGGCGTGTTGTAGAAGAGGTCGTCCACCTCGACGACCGTCCCCGGCGGACAGCCGACCGGTTCGACCGCTCCCACCTCCCCCCCCTCGACGGTCAGTTCGTGCCCCCGGTCGGCGCCGGGCGGTCGGCTCCGGACCGTCGTCCGCGACACCGCCGCGATGGCGTTCAGGGCCTCGCCGCGAAAGCCCAGCGTCCCGACGCGGTCGAGGTCGGCGGCGTCGCCGATCTTGGAGGTGGCGTGCTCGGCGACCGCGAGTTCGAGTTCGTCGGCGGTCATCCCCTCGCCGTCGTCGCGCACCCGGAGCCCGTCGGTCCCGTCGCCCTCGACGGCCACGGCGATGCGCGATGCGCCGGCGTCGAGGCTGTTTTCCACGAGCTCTTTCACGACTGACGCCGGCCGCTCGACGACCTCGCCGGCGGCGATGCGCTCGACGGTTCGCTCGTCCAGGCGGCGGATCGACGGCGCGTCGGCGTCCCCGGTCATCGACCCACCCTACCGACTCGACCGGCTTCAGTACTCCGTCCGGAGAACGGGCGCCGGGCGGGACGGGCCGCCGCTACGCGACCCGGTTCTTCAGGTCCTCGCCCGCCTGGTACCGCCGCACGTTCTCCTTGACCAGTTCGGCGATATCGAGGTGGTAGCGGTTCGTCGCCGAGCCGCGGTGGGGCGAGATGATGACCTCCTCGAAGTCCCAGAGCGGGGAGTCCTCCGGGAGGGGTTCGGTCTCGAAGACGTCCAGGCCCGCGCCCGCGATGGTGCCGTCGTCGAGCGCGTCGACCAGCGCGTCCTCGTCGACGATGGGGCCGCGCGCGACGTTGATCAGGTACGCGTCGTCGCGCATGGTCTCGAACTCCGGCGTCGAGAACATCCCCTTGGTCTCCTCCGTGTGGGGGACCGCCACGGCCACGAAGCGCGCGTCCTCGATGGCCTCGTAGAGGTCATCGGGGTCGTAGATCTCGGAGACGCCGGGGACGGACTCGTCGGATCGCCGAATGCCGACGACGTCCATGCCGAGCGCGTCGGCGCGCTCCGCGATGCCCTGCCCGAGCGTCCCGAGTCCGACGACACAGAGCTTCTCGTTCTCGACGGTGAACGGGCGCTCGTAGGGCGGCTCGTACCAGTCGTTCTCGTTCTGGTGGTCGCGGTAGATGTGCAGCATCCGGGCGAGCGACACCATGTAGCCGATGGCGATCTCGCCGACGGTGGTGTCGTGGATGCCGGTGCTGTTGGTGAGCGGGGCGCCCTCTTCCTCGTAGGCCTCCGTGTCGAACTCGTCGTAGCCGGCGCGGATGCAGTGGGTCCAGGCGGCGTCGAGGAAGGCCTCGCGGGGCCGGAAGGAGGCGACCGCGTCGGTCCGGTCGAACTCCTCGTCGTCGCCAACCAGTTCCGCCGGGATGTCGAGGTCGGCGAACGCGTCGACGAACGCATCCGCCGGGATCTTCGTCGACACCGTCTCGTGGACGCAGAGCCGTTCGAGCTTGGGTCGGTCGGACATACGACGGGATTCTCCGCTCCGGGTGTTCAACGTTTCGACAGCCGACGGCGGACGGATCGACGAACACAACGAACGATAATGTCAATCCCTGGCGGCGGCGAAAACCGACGATAAGGTACCTTTACGGTCCGGGGGGTCATGGTGCCGCCCGAACGCGTCCATGAACGTTACAGAAGCCATCGCTGAAGCCCTCGATGCGGAAGGCGTAGAGTACCTCTTCGGGTTCCCGAGCCACCCGCTGCTCGACACCGGCGCGGCCGAGGACGTCGGGATCCGAACCATCGTCGTCCGCCAGGAGCGGACCGGCGTCCACATGGCCGACGGGATCGCGCGGATCACCTCCGGGGACGAGATCGTCACGTTCGTCGCCCAGCACGGCCCCGGCACCGAGAACTCCGTCGGCGGCATCGCGCAGGCCTACGCCGAGTCGGCGCCGCTGGTGGCG
This sequence comes from Haloferacaceae archaeon, assembly GCA_042219325.1. Classification (GTDB taxonomy): domain Archaea; phylum Halobacteriota; class Halobacteria; order Halobacteriales; family Haloferacaceae; genus CAZMLQ01. The sequence goes on from JBDGQA010000105.1 coordinate 21,596, forward strand.
CTCCCGGCCGGCTACTCGCGCGCGAAGACCAACACCGACCCCAAGTTCAGCTCGCTCATCACCTACCAGCCCGTCACCAAGACGGCCGAGCAGCTGACCGATCCCGACGCGGTCGGCGAGACCATCCGCCGCGCGTTCAACAACGCGCGCAACGGCCGTCCCCGGCCGGCGCTGGTCGAACTCCCCATCGACGTCCACGACGCGGAGGTCTCCGACTTCGACTACTCGCCGAGCGAGTCCACCCGGTCGGGTGCCCCCGACCCGCACGTCGTCGAGGACGTCGCCGACGAACTCCTCGCCGCCGACGAGCCCATGCTCTACGCGGGCCAGGGCGTCCACTACGCCGAGGCCTGGGAGCCGCTCAAGGACCTCGCGGAACTGCTGGAGGCGCCGGTCGCCACCAGCCTCAACGGCAAGAGCGCCTTCCCCGAGGACCACCCGCTCTCGCTGGGCGCCGCGAGCAAGAGCGAACCCCGGGAGCTCAACCACTTCCTCCACGAGTCCGACGTCCTCTTCGGCGCCGGCTGCTCGTTCACGAAGACCTCCTACGGGATGTCGGTCCCCAACAGCGGCAAGGACAAGACCGTCATCCACAACACCGTCGACGCGGGCGACGTCGACAAGAACGTCGAGACCGACCACGCCCTCATCGGCGACGCCAAGCTGACCCTCGAGGCCGTCTACGAGGAGGTCCACGACCGCCTCGACGGCGAGCCCCGCGGCCGGCGGGACGAGGTCGTCGCGGAGATCGAGGAGATCCACGAGGCGTGGATGGCCGACTGGGAGGACAAGCTCACCTCCGACGAGACGCCGATCAACCCCTACCGGGTCGTCCGCGAACTCGACGAGTACTTCGACAAGGACGAGATCGTCGCCACCGCCGACGCCGGGAACGCCCGGGACATGATGGCGCCGTTCTTCGAGGTCACGGAGCCGCTCTCGTACCTCGGCTGGGGCAAGACCACCCAGCTCGGGTACGGTCTCGGCCTGATGATGGGCGCCCGGCTCGTCGAGCCCGACAAGACCTGCGTCCACGTCATGGGCGACGGCGCCATCGGGATGACGGGCCTCGACTTCGAGACGGCGGCCCGCGAGGAGATCCCGATCCTCGGTGTCGTGTTCAACAACTTCGAGATGGCGTCCTACGACACGCCGTTCTCGGGCCACTACGCCGACATGGTCGACTCGCTCGGCGGCCACGGCGAGCGCGTCGAGAACCCCAACAACATCACCGAGGGCCTCGACAACTGCATGGCGGCCATCGAGGACGGCAAGCCGGCCCTGCTCGAGGTCCTCACGTCGAAGGAGACCGAACTCTCCCGTCCCGATCTGGAGTAACGTAGCGTAACGTAGCCGGGAGCCGACGGCGGTCGGCTCCGTCCCCTTCTGCCGTTCTCGCTTCTCCCGCCCGCCTACTCATCGTCCCCGTCGAGCCGTCGCTGCCACTCGCGAACGGTCGCCATCAGTTCGACCGGCGGCGTCTCCGCGACGGCCATCGCCCGGAGGTCGGCCAGCACGTCCGCGGCGGCCGGGTCGAGGTCCCCGCCCGGCCCGTCGTCGGCGCTCGGGCCGTCGGACGGGCCGGCGGCGGTCCCATCGGCCGTCGTCCCCCCGCTCTCGCCCGTGCCCCCGTCAGAACCGGCTCCCCCGTCGGCGCTCGCCGCGCCGGACGCGCCGCGGAACCCCCCCGAGTCGAGGTCGAAGACGACCTGTTCGGTCTTTTCTCCCGTCGCGCTCCCGCCGCCGGCGCCCCGCACCTCGATGGCCTCGTTCTCGCGGAGGCGGTCGAGGACCTCCCGGGCCCGGTCGGTGACGGGGTCGGGAACCCCGGCCAGTTCGGCGACGTGAACGCCGTAGGACCGGTCGGCCGGCCCCTCGCGGACCGTCCGGAGGAAGGTCACGTCGCCGTCGCGCTCCTCGGCAGAGCGGGACTCCGTCCCGCTTGCAGACGGCGAACTCGGTTCGCCGTCGACCGCCATGTGCGCGTTCGCGACGCCGTCGAGGCGGTCCGCCAGTTCGGTGAGTTCGTGGTAGTGGGTGGCAAAGAGGGTCTTGGGCGTGGGTGCGGTCGCCCGGGCGCCCGAGAGGTACTCCGTCGCGGCCCAGGCGATGGAGATGCCGTCGTAGGTCGCCGTGCCCCGGCCCACCTCGTCCAGGATCACCAGCGACTCGTCGGTCGCGGAGTGGAGGATGTTCGACAGCTCCTCCATCTCGACCATGAACGTCGAGCGGCCGCCGGCGAGTTCGTCGAGCGCCCCGACGCGGGTGTAGATGCCGTCGACGAGGCCGACCGTCGCGGCGTCGGCGGGCACGAAACTCCCGGCCTGGGCCAGGAGCGTCACGAGCGCCGCGCCCCGCAGGTAGGTCGACTTGCCGCTCATGTTCGGCCCGGTGACGAGCAGGAAGGAGGGGTCGGCGGCGCCGGCGCCGTCGGGGGCCGATCCGTCGACGGGCCCCTGCAGGCGCAGGTCGTTCGGGACGAAGTCGGTCGTCGTCTCGACGACGGGGTGGCGGCCGGCGTCGATGCGGAGCGGCCCGGACGCGACCACCTCGGGGCGCGTCCAGTCGCGGGTCACCGCGTGCTCGGCCAGGGCGGCGAACGCGTCGACCGCCGCGAGCGCCCGCCCGACGTCCTGCAGGAGTGCGGCCCGGTCCGCGACCCCGTCCCGGAGGGAAACGAACAGGTCGTGTTCGAGGTCGCCGCGCGCCTCCTCCAGGCGGAGGATTTCCCGCTCGCGCTCTGCCAACTCGTCGGTGACGTACCGCCGGGAGTTCTTCAGCGTCTTCACCTCGCGGTACTCCTCCGGGACGGCGTCGGTCTCGCTTTTCCCCACCTGGATGTAGTAGCCGTCCGTCCGGTTGCGGTCGACGGTGAGGTGGGTGATGCCCGTCCGGGCCTTCTCGCGCTCCGGCAGGTCGTCGATCCACGACTTCGCCGCCTCGTGGCGCTCGATCAGGTCGTCGAGGTCGTCGTCGTATCCCCGGCGGAACAGGCCACCCTCGGTCACCGTCGACGGCGGGTCATCGACCAGCGCGTCGTCGATCCGGTCGCGGAGCGCGGCGGCGGCCCCGGCGTCCGGGCCGTCGAGGACGCCGGCCAGCGGCGAGTCCGCGAGGCGGCCCCCCTCGACGGTCTCGACCAGGGCGGCGAACGTCTCCAGGGCGTCCCGGACGGCGAGCAGGTCGGTCGCGTCGGCGCTGCCGCTCGCGGCCCGGCTGGCCAGCCGTTCGAGGTCGTTGACGCCATCGAGCGCCTCGCGGACCCGCTCGCGGGCCAGCGCGGCGCCGGCAAGCGCCTCGACGCAGTCGAGGCGGCGCTCGACCGTCGCCCGGTCCCGGCGCGGGCGCAGGAGCCACTCGCGGAGCCGCCGCCGGCCGGGACTCGTCACCGTGTGATCGACCGTCGCGAGCAGCGAGCCGTCCCCCTCCCCCGCCATCGTCTCGACGAGTTCGAGGTTGCGCTGGGTGGTCGCGTCGAGGTCGACGTGGTCGCTCGGCTCGTAGGCCTGCAGCCGCGTCATCGCGGCCGTCACGCCCGCCCCCGTCGACGCGACGTAGTCGACGACGGCGCCGGCGACGCTCGCGGCCGCGTCGTCCAGACCGACGCTCGCGGCCGTCCCCTCGCCGAACTGCTCGCCCAGGGCGTGGCGCGCCCGCCCGGGGCCGAACGCGGCGGCGTCGTGGAGCGCCAGCGATGCCTCGGTGTCCCGCACCCGGTCGAGGAAGCCGTCGTCGCCCCGGAGGTCCGGCCCCGGCAACACCTCGGTCGGGGCGAACCGGGCGAGTTCCGCCGCGGCGGCGTCGCCGTCCGCGACGCTCGTCGCGAGGAACCGGCCGGTCGTCACGTCCGCGAACGCCAGCCCGTACCGCCCCTCGTGACGGACGACGCCGGCGAGGTAGCGCGCCGCGGCGTCGGTCGTCTCCAGCAGGGTGCCCGGCGTGACCACCCGGGTCACCGAGCGGGCGTGGCCGTCGTCGGTCTCGTGCTGATCCGCGACGGCGACCCGGTAGCCACGCTCGACCAGCGCCCGCAGATACGGCGTCAGTTCGTCGACGGGCACCCCCGCCATCGGATACGTCTCGCCCCCCGAGGACTTCCGCGAGACCTTCAGGTCCAGTTCCTCGCCGACGAGTTCCGCGTCCGGGCCGAAAAACTCGTAAAAATCCCCCACCTGCATCGCCAGCACGTCCGCGTCGGCCTCGGACTTGCAGGCGAAGAACTCCCCGACGATCCCCTCCGGCATACCAGCCTCTCGGCGGGTCCGGGGGTAAAACGCTGTGGGTCGGACCGGGGGTTTTTCGGACGGGGGCGATGGGAGACCAACCGAATGGACGCGGACGCGGACGCGGATGCCGACGACCGGGCACCGGCCGCCGGCCCCGACCGCGATGGGGGTGCCGACGCCGACCCCGGGGGGTCGACCGGGGGCGGGCCAGCGTCGCGGGCCGTCGGTCGGGGCACGAACGCCGTCGGCCGAACCGTCGAGCGGGCGGTCGGCCGCGCCGACGCGACTCTCGGCGCCCCCGGCACCGTCGTCGCCGCCGTCGCGGCCGCCGTCTACCTCTACCGCCTCGGCGAGCGGCCGCTCTGGTGGTGGGACGAGTCGTTCTACGCGATCGCGGCGCGCAACGCGGTCGAACACGGCCACTGGCTGGTCCCCCACAGCGCCGGGTTCGACCAGCTCCGCATGTACCCGTTCCTGGAGAAGCCGCCGCTGGCCATGTGGCTGGAGGCGGTCTCCATCTGGCTCCTCGGGCCGACGGAGTTCGCGGTCCGCCTTCCCTCGGCGCTCGCGGCGGTCGGGGCGACCCTCCTTGCGTACGCGGTCGCGCGTCGACTCGACGGGCCGGCCGCCGGGGTCGTCGCCGCCGCCGTCTTCCTGACGACCCCTGCAGTGCTCCTCGGGCCGAATGGCGCGCGCTTCGGGTCCACGGACCTCCTCCACACGTTCCTCGGGTCGGCGGTCGTCGTCCTCGTCTGGCTCCGCGCCACCGACCGGGCGACGCCCCCGGCGCCCCTGCTCGGCGCGACCCTCGCGGCGCTGCTCCTGACCAAGGGGTTCGCCGCGGGGGTCTTCGTCGTCGCCGCCGCGCCGCTGGTCGCGCTCCGGTTCGACCGGTTCGGCCGGCGATACGTCGCGGTCGCAGGGGGCACGGCCGCGGCCCTGGTCGGGGCGTGGGTCGTCCCCGCCTACCTGGTCTACGGCGACTACCTCGTCCAGGAACTGTTCGTCGAACAGGTGTGGCAGCGGCTGACGGGGGGGATGGCGGTGATCGACTACGCGACGGCCGTTCCCCTCCTCAAGTACCCGTACGCGACCGTGGTGCAGGTGTGGTTCCACCCGTGGTGGTTTCCCTTCCTCGCGGGGTCGGCCGTGGCTGCGGGGCGGTGCTGGCACATGCGGGCGGCCTCGGCTGCCGATCGTATCGACGTCGCCCTCCCGCTCTGGTGGGCCGCGACGATCTTCGTCCCCTTCGCACTGACGGGGACCGCGCCGTGGTACCTCATCCCGATGTACGTGCCGGCGGCGGTCGTGGTCGGACGCCTCGTCGCCGGCGCGGCGGGCGGGGAGCGCGCGTCTGCGGCGGCTCTGATTGCGGGAACCGCACTGGCCGTCGCCGCCGGGACCGACCGCCTCCTCTACCGGCCGGGGTCGAACGGCGGCGTCGCGTTCGATCCCGGCCCCGATCCGGCCTGGACGGCCGCGCTGGCGGTCCTCGTCGTCCTCGCCGGGGCCTGGCTGCTGACGACCGATCGCCTCGCGGGAACGGTCCGGAGCGGGAGCGGGTGGGCGTTCGACGCCGGGCGGTTCGCCCGCCTGGCGGTCGCCGGCGGGACGCTGGCGCTCGTGGTCGCCGGCCTGATCGGGTCGCCGGCGGTCTACGCGGCCGACACCGACGCCGCGCGACATCACCTCGGCGAGTCGACGGCCGAGGTCGACACCGCGATGCGCGACCTCGGCCAGCGCACGAACCGGGCGGTACCGCCCGGCGAGACGGTGTACGTCCAGCCAAACGCCGGGGCCAACTGGTTTTACTCGTCGTACGCGTTCTACGCCAACCGACCGCTGCGGGAGGTTCCGGTCGACCGCCTCCGGTTGGACCCCGCGGTGGGGTACGTGCTGGTCACGACCGAGGGCCTCGCGCTCGTCGACGACCGCGACCCCGAGGTGATCGTCACGAGTTCGACGCTCCACCTCGTCGTCGCCGAGGTCGGACCGCCGGCCGAGGAGTGAGTCGCCGGTGGAGAACGGTGTCGTCGCGGACCGTCGGGACGAAGGCCCCTACCCGCGCCCCGGCGGACCGCGACGGCAGAGGGAACCACAGGCCGGGACTTCTGTCTTGCGTCCGCGCTCGGCGGGCGTGGACGGCTTCGTGGCGCGTCGATACCGCCTCAGAGTGCGTCGAGGATGGCGAACGTCCGCTCGCGGAGCGTCGCGGCGTCGGGGGCGAGCAGGCGGACCATCGGCTCCTTCCCCACGGCGCCGTGGTCGTAGACCGCCGCGGGCGTCCCCCCCGCGGCCTCGAACGCGACCCGCGCGCTCCAGTCCATCGTCCCCGCGACGTCCGCCGGTTCGTCGGTGCGGTCGAACGTCACCGCCGGTCCGCCGAGGTCGGCGTCCGGGAGCGCCGCCTCGACCGTCTCGTCGAACCGCACGTTGGCGGCAAAGCGCAGGGACGGGTCGCGCTCCCGGGCCGACAGCAGGAACCGGGCGATGTGGCTCGACGCGCCCATCCGGACGCCCCGCGTGGCGGCGACGCCCTCCATCGTCCGGGCGACCCGCCCCTCGACGGCGGCCACCTCACCGACCCGCTCGGCGTACGGCGTCGCGCCGGCCACGTTCATCCCCACCTCCGGGACCAGCGGCCGGACGTCCCGCTCGACGAACGCGGCGACGAGGTCCTCGACGGCCTCCATCGTCGGGTGGCGGGCCGCCTCCTCGCGGAGGCCGACGTGGTGGTGGACCGCGCCGGGCCCCTCGCCGACGTCGAGGCCGTACCGCACCGCCCGCTCCATGAACGACGTGCCGGCTCCGACGGCGTCGGGGAGGGCCTCGCCGGACGCGAGGCGGGCCGCGATGGCGCTCGCCAGCGTGTCCCCCGACCCGTGGGTCGCCTCGGTGTCGACGCGTGGGTGCTCGAACCGCTCGACGCCGTCGGGCGTGACGAGGGTGTCGACGACGACGTCACCGCCCAGGTGACCGCCCTTCATCAGCGCCGCGTCGGCGCCGAGGTCGACGAGGTCCTCGCCCGCCGCTCGGGCGTCCTCGGGGCCGTCCAGCGCCCGCCCGGTCAGCACCTCCGCCTCGTCGGCGTTGGGGGTGACGAGCGTCGCGTCGGCGATCAGATCGTCGTAGGCCGCCTCGGCATCCTCGCTCAGCAGGCGGTCGCCGGAGGCCGCCACCATCACCGGGTCGATCACGACCGGGCCGTCGTAGTCGGCGAACAGGTCCACGACCGTCTCGATGACCTCGCTGGTCGCGAGCATCCCCGTCTTGATCGCACCGACGTCGAGGTCGTCGACGACCGCGCGGTACTGTGCCCGCACCTGCTCGGGCGGAAGGACGTGCGTGCCCTCGACGCCGAGGGTGTTCTGGGCCGTCACCGCCGTGAGCACGGAGGTCCCGAAGACCCCGTGGGCCTCCATCGTCTTCAGGTCCGCCTGGACTCCCGCGCCGCCGCCCGAGTCGCTCCCGGCGACCGTGAGCGCGACCGGGGGCGAGACCGCCAACCGCTGTCGCCTGTCGTCCGTCATGGATGGCCCTATCACCGAGTTGTACTTATTGGTGATGATCGGTGTCCGCCCGAACGACGGCCTTTTGGATCGCTCCGCCCTATCGGCGTCCGTGACCGACCCCGACGAAATCGTGGTCTACTCCGACTACGTCTGCCCGTTCTGCTACCTCGGTCGGGAGTCGCTGGCGCGGTACCGACAGTCCCGCGACGACCCCCTGTCCGTCGACTGGCGCCCGTTCGACCTGCGGGCGCGCGAGCGCGGGTCGGACGGCGAGATCGACCCCGCGGCCGACGACGGCAAGGACGCGGCCTACTACGAGCGGGCCCGCCAGAACGTCCGTCGACTGTGCGAGGAGTACGACGTGGAGATGGCCCAGGAAATCGCGACTGACGTGGACTCGCTGCCGGCACAGGCCGCCTCCCGCCACGTCGAGCGGGAACACCCCGAGCGGTGGCCCGACTTCGACGCGGCGGTCTTCGAGGCGCTGTGGGTCGACGGGCGCGACATCGGCGACGCCGACGTGCTCGCCGACATCGCCGCCGACATCGGCCTCGACCCGGCGGAGATCCGTGATGCGGCGACCGACGAGGACGTCCGCGCCGACCTGCGCGCGGCCTTCCGCGAGGCGCAGGAACGGGGGATCACCGGCGTCCCGACGTTCGTGTACGGCGACCACGCCGCCCGCGGGGCGGTCCCGCCGGACCACCTGCAGCGCCTGGTCGAGGGGACGTAGAGCCGTCGACGTAGCGCCGTCGTCGCTCCGGCGGTCACGCTCCGCCCGGCGACGCAGTATCACACCTGAGACGGCTGCGTAACGACTTTATCGGCCGACCGGGTTTCTCGCCCACATGGCCGAGACGATCCGGGTTCTGCACGTGGACGACGAACCCGATTTCGCGGACCTTGCGGCGACCTTCCTCGAACGCGAGGACGAGCGGATCGCCGTCGAGGCGGCCACGGGCGCCGCCGAGGGACTCGACCGACTCGCCGACGCCGGTACCGAGGGGACGGGCGACGGAATCGACTGCGTCGTCAGCGACTACGACATGCCCGACCGGAACGGCATCGAGTTCCTCGAACGCGTCCGGGCGGAGTACGGCGACCTCCCCTTCGTCCTGTTCACCGGGAAGGGCAGCGAGGCGGTCGCCAGCGACGCCATCGAGGCCGGCGTCACCCACTACCTCCAGAAGGGGACGGACCCCGACCAGTACGCGCTCCTCGCGAACAAGGTCGTGAACGCGGTCGAGCGGCGGCGCGTCGAACGGGCCCGTCGCCGCCACCTCGACGCCATCGAGTCCGCGCGGGAGGGCATCGGCATTCTGGATGAGGACGGTCGCTTCGTCTACGTCAACGAGGCGTACGCCGACCTCTACGGATACGATCCGGAGGAGATGCTCGGCGGGGATCTGGGGCTGGTCCACCCGGACGGGCAGGTCGCGGACGTCCGCGGCGACCTGCTCTCACACGTGCGGGAGGTCAGCCACTGGCACGGGGAGACGGTGGGACTCCGCGCCGACGGCAGTACGTTCACCGAGGATCACGTCCTCGCCACCACCGACGACGGCGGCTTCGTCTCGACCGTCACCGACGTCTCGGACCGCAAGGAACTGACCCGGAACCTCCGAGCAGTGCGGCGCCGCCTCGAACTGGCGCTCGAGGAGACCGACACGGGCGTCTGGGAGTGGAACCCGGACACCGGGGAGGTGGTCTGGGACGAGACTCTGGAGCGCGTGATGGGCCTGGACCCGGGCGCGTTCGAGGGCACGTTCGAGGCGTTCGCCCGACGCGTCCATCCGGACGACATCGACGACGTCCGGGAGCAGGCCGAGCGCGCCGTCCGGGAGGGCGGCGAGTACCGGGCGGCGTTCCGGATGTTCCACGCGGACGGGGACGTCCGCTGGGTTCACGCCCGGGGCCGGGTCGTGGACGACGGCGGCGACGAGCGGATGGTCGGGGTCCACCAGGACGTCACGTCGCTCAGGGAGCGCGAGCGGGCGATCGAACAGTTACACGAGGCGACCCGGGACCTCCTCGGGACCGAGGACAGGGAGGCGGCGGCCGTGATCGCGGCCGACGCCGCCCGCGACATCCTCGGGTACTCCCTCAACGTCGTCAGACTCGTCGACGGGGCCGGCGAGCGCCTGCTACCGGTCGCCGTCACGAGCACGGCACGGGCCCAGATGGGGCAGCGACCGGTCTATCCGGTCGACGACTCCCCGGTCGGCGAGGCCTACCGGACGGGCGAGTCGGTCCTCTACGGGGACATTCGCGACCTCGACGACGGGTACGATCGGGGCGACGCCCGGTCCGTGCTCTACCTCCCGATCGGCGACCACGGGACGATCAGCATCGCCAGCACGGAGGTCGCCGAGTTCGACCCGGCGGACGTCGAACTCGTCCGCCTCCTCGCCGCCAACGCGGCCGCCGCGCTGGACCGGATCGAGCGCGAGCGCGAGGCCCGGGCGGCCGAGGAGCGGTACCGAACCCTGGTCGAGAACTTCCCCGACGGCGGCGTCTTCCTCTTCGACGAGGACCTCACCTACACGCTGGCGGGCGGCACGGAGATCGAGGCAGTCGGCCTCTCGCCCGACGACTTCGAGGGCGCGACCCCCCACGACCTGTTCCCGGACGATCTCGCCGACGAACTGGCGGATTACTACCGGCGGGCGCTCGCGGGCGAGGCACACACCTTCGAGCAGGAGTACCGGGGGAGTCACTACCGGATCCAGACGCTGCCGGTCCGGGACGACGCGAGCGACGTCGTCGCCGGGATGGCCGTCGCGCAGGACGTCACCGAGCGCACGGAGCGAGAACGCGACCTCCGGCGCTACAAGCACATGGTGAACGCGATGCAGGAGGCGGCCTGTATCTACGACGCGGAGGGCCGGTTCGAGGTTGTCAACGACCGCCTGGCGTGGTTCTACGACACCACCCGGGCGGCCCTCGAGGGCGAGTCGAGCACCCTCATCCCGCAGATTCGGGCGGACGCCGAGGGTGACCCGTATCAGGAACTCCTCGACGGCGAGCGGGCGGAACTCCGTGGCGAGATCGAGAGCGAGTTCCCGGGCAGCGGGCGCGTGATCCTGGAGTACCGACTCACGCCCCTCCTGATCGACGGCGAGGTCGAGGGCGTCGTCGGGATCGCACGTGACGTCACCCAGCGCAAGGACTACCAGACCCGGATCGAGGGACTCCACCGGGCGACGCGAGAACTGATGGCGGCCACGACCGAACGGAAGATCGCCGAACGCACCGCCGAGGCCGCCGGCACCACGCTCGATTTCCCGCTCACCGTGGTCCGATTCCTCGACGACGAGGGACTCGTCCCGGTCGCCATCAGCGAGGACGACGTGGATCTTGACGACACGCGTCCGGTCTACGGCGTCGGGCAGCCGACGGCCGGCCTCGCCTTCGAGAAAGGGGAGACCGTCGTCTACGACGACGTCGGCGTTGTCGACGACGACATCGACCGCGCCCCCGGCGGCAGCATGTACGTTCCGATCGGGGAGTACGGCGTGATGAGCGTCACCGGCACCGAACCCGACGCGTTCGACGACGCCGACGTCGACGCCGCGGAGATCCTCGCCGCGAACGCCGAGGCCGCGCTCGACCGGGTCGCCCGGTCACAGCGGCTCCGCGAACAGAACGAGCGCCTGGAGGAGTTCGTCGGCGTCGTCAGCCACGACCTGCGGAACCCGCTGAACGTGATCGAGGGGCGACTGGCGCTGGCGCGGCGCGAGTGTGACAGCGAGCACCTCGACAGCGCGGTCGACGCGCTCGGCCGGAGCCAGAAACTCGTCGGCGACCTCCTCGCGCTGGCCCGCGGGGGCGAACGGACCGGCGAACTCGAACGGGTCGCGCTCGCCGACGCCATCGAACGGTCCCGGCGACACGTTCGGACGGACGGCGCGACCATCGCCGTCGACGCGGCGCAGGTGATCCGCGCGGATCCGAGTCGGCTCCAGCAACTGCTGGAGAACCTCCTGCGGAACTGCGTGGAGCACGGATCGTCGGACGACCGGGCGGAAGCGGACGCCGAAGCCGACGGGCCGACGGGACACGACCCGCACGTCACCGTCGACGACTTGGACGGCGGCTTCTACGTCGCGGACGACGGGCCGGGCATCCCCGAGTCGGAGCGCGGCCGGGTCTTCGACGTCGACTACTCGACGAGCGAGCGCGGGACCGGGTTCGGGCTGCGCATCGTCGAGGAGATCTGCGACGCCCACGGGTGGGACGTGCGCGTCGTCGAGAGCGAGGACGGTGGGGCGCGGTTCGAGATCACCGGCGTCGACGTCGTCGAGTAGCCGTCGCGTCGCGCGTTCGACGCGCCCGCCGATCGATCCACGTGCGGGTCGGCCGTCGGACATCCCGGTTCAGTCGACACGTGCGGGTCGGCCGTCGGACGCCTCAGTCGATGGCGGCGGCGAGTTTCTCGATGGGGTGGGGGACTGATTCCCGGTACTCGTCGCCGAGTTGGGTGCGGCAGGACGCTCCCGGTGCTACCACCGTCTCGCCCGGGCTCGCCTCGATCTGGTCGAAGAGGA
>JBDGQA010000085.1:0-33042 GCA_042219325.1 Haloferacaceae archaeon
GACGAGTACGACGCGCCGCGCGAGAGCCTCGGGAAGGTGGCGGTGAAGAACCACCGCAACGGCGTGGACAACCCCCACGCCCAGTTCCGGAAGGAGGTCGACCTCGACACCGTGCTGGAGTCGCCGATCGTCGCGGACCCCCTCCGGCTGTACGACTTCTGTCCGATCACGGACGGGAGCGCGGCGCTCCTCCTCTGTCCCGAGTCGGTCGCGCGCGAGTACGCCGACGAGTACGTCGTCATCCCGGGAATCGGCGGGGCGACGGACACCCACGTCGTCCACGAGCGGGCCGACCCGACGACGATGGGCGGCGTGGTCGAGTCGGGGAACGAGGCCTACGAGATGGCCGGCCTGGGACCGGACGACGTCGACGTGGCCGAACTCCACGACATGTTCACCATCCTCGAGTTCCTCCAGAGCGAGGACCTCGGGTTCTTCGAGAAGGGCGAGGGCTGGAAGGCCATCGACGAGGGCGTGACGGCCCGGGACGGCGACCTGCCGATCAACACCTCCGGGGGCCTCAAGTCCAAGGGCCACCCGCTCGGAGCGAGCGGCGTGGCACAGGCCCACGAGATATACCTCCAGTTGCTCGGGGAGGCCGGCCCCCGGCAGGTCGAGGCCGACGTGGGACTGTGCTGTAACGTGGGCGGCTTTGGCAACTGCGTCATCACCACCCTCATGGAGGCCGCAGGATGATGGAGGCCTACCGCTACGCCGACGGGAGCATCACCTACCCCGGCCACCCGGTCGGCCCCGGCGGCGGGGAGCCGGTCGGCACCGTCGACCTCAGCGAGTACATCGCCGAGGTGGTCACCTGGACCACCGCGACGGCGACGCCGCCCGGCGTCAGGGAGCCCAACCCCCTCGCGATCGTCGAGTTCGACGTCGAGGGGGAGCCGGTCCGGGCGATCGGCGGGCTGACGACCGACGGGGTCGAGATCGGCGACGAGGTCCGACCCGTCCACGTCGAGGAACTGCGCGATTCCGCGGCCGGCATCCGGGAACCGGACAGCCAGGACTGGGACGGTTACCGGTTCGAACCCGTCGACTGATCCTAGCGGGGAGGCGACGACTCGCTCTCCCGCCCGCGCCCTCCGCGGCGCGGCCCGTTACGCCTCCTCGGGCGGCGCGTCGACGATCACGACCGCCTCGCCGTCGACGAGACGGTCGCCGTCCTCGTTCTCCACGACGGTCGTCAGCCGGTAGCGGCCGGTGCCGATCGACTCGACGATCTCGACCACCGCGGTCAGCCGGTCGCCCACGTCGGCCGGCGCCACGAACTCCAGGTCCTGCGAGATGTAGACGGTGAGCCCCGGGAGGCGGGCGAGCGCCGCGCTGATGAGCCCCGAGACGAGCGTCCCGTGGACGATCCGCCGGCCGAACCGGGTGTCCTCGGCGAACTCGTCGTCGAGATGGAGTCGATTGGTGTCGCCGCTCGCGCGTGCGAACGCGGCAACGTCGGCCTCGTCGATCCGTTTCGTGAACCGGACGAGGTCGCCGACCCCCAGCTCCTCCCAGTCGTCGACGGTCCGTTCGATCTCCCACTCGGAACGGGTGAACGCGACCGACTCCGCCCCGGGACGGCGACCCTTCCCGGCGTCCGGTCCCCCGTCGCCCATCGGCGTCAGTGCGCGGTTCGCGGCCGCGACGTGACGGACGGCCCGCTCGACGCCGCGGGTGAACTGCTGACTCGACCGCAGCCACGCGGTCGCGAACGCGCGCGTCGGCGCCGTCGGATCGTAGCCCGCTCGCCCGCTCATGCTCCTCGCCCCTTCATACGCCCCGACAACGGCGCTCCGGGTCAAAGGGCTTGCGCCTCCGGCGGGGAGTGCCGACCCTCCTCGGAGATTGATGGTAGCAAATGGTTTTCAGCTCCATAGAGAGTAACGCTTATCCGTTCGAAGGTCGTCATCCCGACACAGATGACCGAGGACGATGGCCCCCCGGCCTGGCCGGCGACGATGTTTCCCGGTGGGACCGGCGAGGAAGCCGTCGAGCGACAGATGGAGCTGTTCAAGCGGTTCCTCTCGACGGGACCGACGGGTCTCGACGGGATGGGCGGGCTCGGGTCGATGGGCACCGGCGCAGCGGTGTTCAAGACCCGGGTCCAGAGCGGGGGGCGGATCAGCATCCCCGACGCCGAGCGCGAGGCTCTCGACATCGACGAGGGCGACATCGTCCAGACGGTCGTCGTGCCGATCGACACAGACTAACCATGTCCGCACCCGATCCCTACGCCGCGACGTTCGAGCTGCAACGCACCGCAATCGAAGGCGCCCGGACCGCCGCCCTCGGCGGCCTGGCACTCTCCCGGACGGCAACCGAGGCGACCGTCGAATCGCTCGACACCGCCAGGTCCGCCCAGGAGAGCGGCGTCGACCTCACCCGCCGGGCCGTCGACGCCTCCCTCGACGCCGCCGCCGAAACCGACGCCGAGGGCGTCGACGAGGTCCGCGCGGCCGTCGACGAGGCGTTCGCCGCCGTCGAGGAGGCCAACGACGAGGCCTGGACGGCGGTCGAGCGGGCCGTCGACGAGGCCGACGACGTGGCCGCGGACCTGACCGACGCCCAGCGCGACGCCGTGGAGACGGCGTTCGACGCGCTCCTCGCGGCCCAGGCCGACGCCGAGGCCGTTGCCGAGGAAGGCGTCGACATCGACGTCGACGAGGCGTAGCCGACGCCCGTCGCTCCCCCTACGAACCCGATATGACCGAACAGTTCGACAGCGACGAGATGGAACAGTTCCTGGAGCAGATGACCGAGACGTACACGGCGGCCGTGGAGGACAGCCTCGCGGCCCAGGGCGAGTTCGTCGAGGCGTGGCTGGAGTCCGTCGATGCATCGACCGACGAGGAGTGGCTCCGCGACGGGGCGGAGGGCTCGCTCGCGGTCTACGAGGCCTGGATGGAGGCCGCCGAGACGTCGGCCGAGCGACTCGGCGATGCCGTCGAAGGCAAGGAGATCGATCCGGAGGAGTTCCGGGACATCTGGCTCCAGGCGGCCAACGAGGCCTTCAAGGAGACGATGAGCACGACCGCGTTCGCCGCGGCGACGGGGCAGAGCCTGGACGAGGCGCTGGACCTGCGGCGGCAACTCGACGAGGCGAGCCAGGAGACCCTCCACGCGCTCGGGTTCGCGACCGTCGGCGACGTCCGCGAGGTCGGCGAGCGGCTGGTCGAAACCGAGCGACGACTCCACGCCGTCGAGGGGAAACTCGACGAACTGCTCGACCGGACGGCATGAACCCGTTCAGCCTCCCCCTGGAAGCGAACCAGCGGCTGCTCGAACGGGCGACCGGAGCAGTCGACCGGGGGCGGGTCGCGCCCGACCGTATCGAGACCATCGCGGAGGTCGAGGTCGGCACGACGCCGAGCGAGGTCGTGTACGGGGAGAACAAACTGGAGCTCCACCGGTACGACCCCGACGCGGTCGGCGCGGAGCGCGAACACGACGTCCCGCTCCTGGTCGTCTACGCGCTCATCAACCGACCGTACATCCTCGACCTCCAGCCCGACCGGAGCGTCGTGCGGCGGCTGCTGGAGGCGGGATTCGTCGTCTACCTGATCGACTGGGGCGAGCCGAGCCAGCTAGATACGGGGCTCGGCCTCGACGACTACGTGAACCGTTACCTCGACAACTGCGCCGACGTCGTCCGCGAGCGGGAGGGGGTCGACGACGTCCACCTCCTCGGATACTGCATGGGCGGGACGATGAGCGCGATGTACGCCGCTCTCCACCCGGAGAAGGTCCGGACGCTCGGGCTGATGGCCGCCGGCCTCTGTTTCGACGGGGACGGCGGCGTCCTCGAATTCTGGGGCGACGAGGCGTACTACGACCCCGAGGCGGTCGCCGAGACGTTCGGGAACGTCCCCGCCGAGTTCCTCGACGTTGGCTTCGCCCTGATGGACCCGGTCGACAACTACGTCGCGAAGTACGTGAACCTCTACGAGAACCTCGACGACGAGGAGTTCGTCGAGATGTTCGCCCGGATGGAGCGGTGGCTCGCCGACGGCATCGACGTCGCCGGCGCGGTCTACCGGGAGTTCATCGGGAAGATATACCAGGAGAACGCGCTCTACGAGAACGACCTGGAGGTCGGGGGCCAGGCGGTCGACCTCGGGACGCTCGACCTCCCCATCCTCCAGGTGGTCGGCGAGTACGACCACCTCGTTCCCCCCGAGGCCTCGACGCCGTTCAACGACCGGGTGCCGAGCGACGACGTGACGACGATGGAGTTCGCCACGGGCCACATCGGCCTCTCCGTGTCGCGCAGTTCCCACGCGGACCTCTGGCCGAGCGTGGCCGAGTGGTACGCCGAGCGGTCGGAGACGGCAGCGGACGCCGAGGACAGTACCGGGAGCGAAGGCCCCACATCCGCGGACGCCGCCGACGCCGCGGACGACCTCGAATCGATCCACGGCGTCGGCCCCGCCTACGCCGAACGGTTCCGTGCGGCCGGCGTGGAGACCGCCGCCGACCTGGCCGCGGCCGATCCCGTTCGCCTCGCCGGACGTGTCGACATCGCCGAGGGGCGGCTCCGCGACCTCATCGCGCGGGCGGCCGACGCGGTCGACGCCGAGGAGCAGTAGCGGACCGCGTCGGGACTATCCCGCCCCGTCGCCCGCGTCCTCGCCGGCCGTATCGTCCGAGCCGGATTCGCCCGCTCGCCGCGGTGACTCGTCCGTCCCCTGTTCGTCGGCTGCGTCTCGCCTCCGCTCGTCGGCCGCGTCTCCCTCCCGTTCGTCCGCGTCCCCCCGGACCTCCCGGCGGATCGACTCCAGTTCGGCGTCGACGTCGACGTCGACCTCGGCGTCCGACGCCGCCGATTCGTCGACGTCGTCCCCGACAGCACCTCCGTCGGCCGAATCGCCGGGTTCCACTTCGATGCGCACGCCGCCCCGTTCGTCGGCCGCGTCGCGCCCGGACGAGGGACGACTCTCCGTCCGGGCCTCCCGAAGGCGACTCTCGACTTCAGCGCTCAGGTCCCGCGCCTCCGTGACGAGGTCCCGCGCCGCCGGTTCCCGGGGGCGGTCGGCCGCCGAGAGGGTCCGCCGGAGTTCCGCGAGGGCGCGCTCGGCGCCCGCGACCGCCGACTCGCCCGCACGGCCGACGGAATCGGCCGCCGGTCGTTCGACGCCGTCGGCGACGGATCGGTCCGGATCGGCGAGACGCAGGACGGCCCGGAGGAGTTCGAGCGCCGCGATGGCGGCTTCCAGGGTCGCGACGACCGTGGGAATGGTGTACTCCTCGGTGACGCGGAGCAGTTCCCGGGGGGAAGGGGGGCGACGCCGCCGACGCTCCCCGTCGTCGAGGTCGGCGCGGAGCGCCTCCAGGGTCGTCGCCAGTTCGTCGAGGAGTTCCGCGGTGTCCCGGTCGTCGCGCCCGCTCATGCGCCGGGTTCGGCGGCCGCGAAGAAAAGCCTTCGACCGCGAGCGTCGGCGACGGAGCGACCCGTCCGGGGGTCGCTCCGACCCCGGAGCCCGGGCAGTCTCTAGGCGAACCGAAACCTATTTTAATTTAGGTTGGTCTAAACCGGGTATGGAGACGATCGAGGATGCGACGGACGCCGGGAGCGAGGGCCCGGCCGTGTCGGCACACCGAACGACGCCGGACAGGGTCGTGTTCACCGAAGAGGGTAACTGCGACGGCTGGATAGCGAGCGACCTCACGGTCGAGCCCGAGCGGTAGCGGCGGTAGCACGAAAGGGGGCGGACGGCGGAACGGGCGTTCCGGAACGCGGATCGATCATCTCGTCGTCGCGTCGAGCACCAGCGTGTCGTCTTCGAGGTAGTGCTCGATGTGGTGGGCCTGCTCCTCCACTTCGATGAGCTGCTGGCGGAGAATTTCGGCGGTGGCGTGGTCGCCGAGGTTGGTGGTCAGTTCGACGTGCTCGCGCATCGTCCTGATGATCTCGCCGTACATCTCCATGTCGTTGCGCAGCGAGGTCCGGATGTCGAAGACGTCGTCGTCCTCGGGTTCGACGGGCGCGTGCTCCTCGAGTTCGGCGCCGCGTGCGAGGGGCACGCCGCCGAGCGCCTGGACGCGCTCGGCCAGTTCGTCGGCACCCTCCTCCAGCTCCTCGGCGGCCTCGCCCAGGAACAGGTGGAGGTCGCGGAACTCGGCGCCCTCGACGTTCCAGTGGTGCTTCTTCAGCTGGTGGTAGAGGACGTACGTCGCCGCGAGGTCGGTCTGGAGCGCGTCGACGATCTGCTCGGTCTTGTCCTGATCGAGCTGGAGCGCCTCGCTTGCCTCGACGGTGCCGGACTCCTCACGGACGATCTTCTGGGTGCTCATCTCGTTCGTGCGTTGGGTTGCCCGGCACTTAACTCTTCAAATATAGGAAATATACTTCCCTATAAATTAAATATTATTCCTTATTACGGAACCTATTCGTGGGTCGAGGGACGGCCCCCCGGCCGACGACCGGAACCGCAATAGAAACGCTTTCGTGAGCCACGCGTCGATTGCGCGGTATGACGGAGGGTGACGACGCGTCGGATGCGTCCGACGCGGACGAGACGGGCGACGAGGCGGACATCGAGACGGAGGTGACCGTCGAGGGGCTCGAAGAGCGCCTGGACGGGGCCGCCGAGGCCCTCGAGGCCGCCGAGACCGAGGCCGACCTCGACGACGTCGAGGCGACGCTCGACGGAATCGCGGACGACCTCGAATCGGCCGACCTGCCGGAGGCCGAGGACGAGGACGAGGAGGACCCCGCCGAGGCGCTCGCGGACCGGCTGGACGACCTCCGCGCGGACCTCGACGAGGCCCGCGGTCCCTACGCCTCGGACGTCGTCGAGGCACTCGGAGGGACCGTCTCGACGGTCGAGGGGACCCGCTGGACCGAGCAGGGCATCGGGGAGGTCGCCGACGCGGTCGGGACGCTCGCCGAGGACGCCGGCGCGGCGCTCGACGAGTCGTTCGCGGTCGAGGGTGACGACGAGGCCGCAGCCGTCGGCACCATCGAGGCCGTCGCGAACGCGGTCGAGGCGGCCGACCTCGACCCCGACGAGGACGCCGAGACGATAGCGGCGCTCGTCGACGCCGCCGATGCCCTGGCCGACGCCCTCGACGCCGCCGAGGAGTGGGACGACCTCGAGACGCGAGAGCAACTGGAGGCCGAGGGGTTCTACGACGTGCTCGGCCACTACAAGGACTACCCGCCAGAGTGGGCCGCGCTGAAGGAGCACGAGCAGCAGGGCAACGTCGACATGGTCCTGCTCGCCCTCGACAACCTCCAGTCGGACTTCATGGAGCGCCACTGCCTGGAGGCGCTCACGCGGATGAGCGACGCGGACGCCTTCGAGGAGATGCACGCCCGCGCCGGCAAGCGCGACAAGCCGGGCATCCGCGCGCTGGGGAAGATGGCCGCCGAGGAGGCCGTCGAGACGCTCGTGGAGTACGTCGACGCCGACTCCGATCCGCAGCTGCAGAAGGTGACCTTCCGGGCGCTCGGCGAGATCGGCAGCGAGGAGGCCACCGCCCCGCTCGCGAACAAGCTCGCCCCTGCCGAGGACCTCAGCGACGAGGTCCGCCCGTACGCCGCCCGCGCGCTCGGGCTCCTCGGCGACACCCGCGCGGTCGAACCGCTCGCCGAGCGGATCGCCGAGGACGACGAGGAGTCCGTCCGGGCGGCGGCGGGGTGGGCGCTCCGTCAGATCGGTACCCGCGAGGCGCTCGAAGCCGTCGCCGAGTACGAGGACGACCGCTCGTACCTCGTCCAGCACGAGGCCGAGCAGGCCGCCGAGGCCCTCGCCGTCGAGGCCTCGGCCTGACGCGACCGGCCCGCAGCCTCGCTCGACCGCACCTCGTTCTCACCCACCCTGCTGACGTCGTCCGCTCCTCACCCCACGAGCGTCGCCACGAACAGCAGCGCGAACCCGGCCGCGACGCAGAACCCGCCGATCCGACCCGCCCACGTGTGCTCGCGAACGTCCGCGGGCGACACGTCGAGGTTGTAGTCGTCGAACTCCGGGTTGTACTCGACGTAGTTCGGGCGCTGGAAGAACTCCACGAACAGCAAGGCGCCGCCGAGGGCGCCGAGCGCCGTCCCCGCCAGCCGAAGCGTCTCGGCCACCGCGACCATACCGGGTCCCGGCCGACCGACCGACAAAAAGGCTCCGGCGGCCGCCACGCGTGCGTCAGGGAAGGACGTACGACGGCCGGAGCCGTGGTCGATCACTCGGTGGTGGCGGCGCGCAGCGCCGCCGCCAGAAGTGCGAGCGCCGCGACACCGGTGCCGAACCCGTGGCCCTTGCCGCCGGTCGGCTTCGTACCCGCTCCGTCGTCGGACGCGACCGAACGCCTGGAGGTCGTCGGTGCCGACGTCGACGTCGGTCTCGGCGTCGGCCCCGGCGTCGGACTCCGCTCGGTCGTCGTTCCCTTCGGCGCCGTCCCCGCCGTCCCGGTCGGCGTCTCGGTCCCGGTCGGCGTTCGGGTCGCGGCGGGACGGGCCGTGACCGCGAACACGGAGAACGCGTCGGTCGTCGCAGTCAGTCGGGCGCCGTCCTCCGCGGGGGCGGCCGACGTCGACAGCCGTTGCCACGCCCCCGCCTTGACGTCGTACCGCTGGATCGTCATCCGCTCGGCCGGGATCGTATGTCGGTCGAGCAGGTCGGGAGAAAGGGTCACCTCGAGCGTCGCCCCGCCGGATGGGGGATCCGGCGCCGATATCTCGACGCTCGTGATCGTGATCACGTCGGGATCGGGGACGTCGTCCGGAAGCGGCCCGAGCCACCGGGCCGTGACCTCGCTCCCTTCGGGGAGGCCGCCGACCACGACGGCGCGCACGTCGGATTCCATGCCGAACGTGATCCGCGCCCGGCCGTTCCGGACGACGTCGCTCCGCTGTCGGCCGTCGGACCCGCCGCTCCCGCCGTCGTCGTCCTGGGACGCCAGTCGGAGGTCGGCCCGACGGTCGCCGGCCGGGAGAGTCAGCGCGACGGCGCCGCCGGCGCCGACCCGGCCGCGTGCGAGCTCGGTCCCGCTGTCGGCGTCCTCGGCGACGACCGTTCGGCCCTCGGCGAGACCGGTCGACTCGATTGTCAGGTTCAGCGTCCCGGATCCGTTGTAGGCCAGGTCGACGGCGTCGTTCCCCCGGTCGTAGACGGGATTGCGATAGACCACCCCCGAGGCGTTCGAGGCGATCTCCACCGCCGGTTTGTCGTCGGCGTCGACCGTGATGGGCGTGGCACCGGCGTTGACGTCCCCGAGACAGGTCCGGTTGCCAGTGCCGTCCTCGAGCCGGACGTCGGCGGTCCCGGTCGCCGATAGCGAGACGTTCCCGTAGTCGACCGTTTCGGCATCGGTGAAGTTGCCGAAGTCGATTGCGGAGTCGTTCTCGTAGACCGTCAGGCCCGAGTCAGTGACGTATGCGGCACCCCCGCCCGACCCGACGCAGTCCAGACTCGGGGTGGCGGCCTGCGCGGCCGCGGACGCGGGACAGATGACGACGAGGGCGAGGAACGCGACGAACGCCCCGACGACGAGAGATCCCTGTCGATTCGCCCACGTCGACCCGTCAGTCATCGGCGACTTCCCGCGTCGTGCCGTCCGGGCCGACTCGGGTCTCGACGGCATCCAGGCGGGCTTCGAGCGCCTCGGTGCGCTCGCGCAGTCGCTCGTTCTCGGCTTCGACGCGCTCGATGCGGGCCTCCCGCTTTTCGAGGTCCGAACGGAGGTCCTCGATCCGCGCCCGTTGCTCCGCGATGGTTTCCGACCGGTCGAGGGCGGCGCCGAGACTCAGGGGGACAGCGTGAATCTCGTCCCACTCACGGTCGTCGCGTTGCTGGCGTTTCCGCTGGTCGACGAGTTGCACGATCGGATCACCGACCTCGAAGCGCTCGCCCGTGACCGGGCACCGCGTTTCGTCGGGACCGAGCGGCGGCTGATCCATCGCCTCGGCGAAGGTGGTTTCGTCGCGATAGGTGTGCCCGGCGTCGGCGTTGACGGTGAACGTCGTACCGTTCGCCTGGAACTGAATGCGACCGCTGGGATCGATGGCGTCGGTGTCGTCGAACAGCCGAAGTTCGCCGTCCGTCGTCGTCCCGGGCAGCGCGGTGCCGGACCCGTTGGCGAGCAACGTCATGACGCCGGTCGCGTCCAGCGTCCGGTGTACCGCGAGCGGGCCGCCGTCGGTAACGGTGAGGTGGCTGTTGCCGCTCGCGTCCCGGATGCTATTGCTGCCGTTGATCCGCACGTTCCGGTCGATTCCGAGGGGTCCGCCGCCGTTCAGCGTGATATGGCTGTTGCCGCCCCCGTCGATCAGCGACCGGCCGGACGGGACCGCGAGGTTCCCCGCGAGCACCTCTGTCGGGCCGCCCTCGGTTACCCTGAACAGCCCGCTCCCGGCGTTGTGGGTGACCGTGAACGTCTCCCCGGTCGAATCCGCGTCGTTGTCGACGTCGACGCTGACGCTGCCGTCCGATCGGATCCCCGATCCGCCGGCGTCTAGCACCAGATCCGCGGTGTAAAGCGCCCGAAGCGGGTCGGAAGCCGTTCCGACCTGCCCCTGCGCGTCGGCGCCGACGGTGCCCACCCCGAGTCCCAGCAACGCGAGCAGGCTGCCGGCTTTCAGTGCGGTCCGACGGGCGACCCCGGCGGAACTGCTCCCCCTCTCTCCCGCTGGATCCGGCGCGTCTCCGTTACCAGCCATCGCGTCGAGGCGTTCGCTCTGGGCCTCGATCGTCCGCTGTTGCCGGTCGACGAGTGATTCGAGTCGATCGAGTCGTTCGTGAATATCGGTCATGCGTGACGCTAGGGGCGACGCGTTGCGGATCGGACCGATCCGTGCTGGTCGAGGACGGATGCCCGAGACGGATCCGACGGCGCGTCTGCCGCTCACGGGGAAAAACAGATAGCACCTAATTAAAACTCGCGGCAGACGGCGGACGAATCCTCTTGTACCGGGACGTGACCAGTCATCCCGTGCCCGCCCGGCACCGACGCCTGCTCGCCGCGTTCCTGTGCTCGCTCGTCACGCTTGCGGCCGTCCCCGCGCCCACGACGGCTGCACCGTCCCCGGCACCGGCGGCGGACCCGCGAATCGTCACCGTCTATCCCAACCCGGTCGCTGACGGCGACGCCGGCGAGCACGTCGTCGTCGCCCCCGACGGGGTCCGGAATCTCACGCTGTCGGACGGCGAGGACGCCGTCGCCGTCCCGGCGGTAGACGGACCGGTAGCGCTCGCCGCCGACCCCGACGCGGCCCGGAACCTGACAGATCGGCGGGCGGTGGTGGCCGACCTCGCGCTCTCGAACGGCGGCGAGCGCCTGCGCCTCCGCCGCGACGGGAAAACGGTCGATACGCTCGCTTACGGGGACGCCCCGGAGGCCGAACGGCGGACGCGGTCCGGGTGGCGCCCGCTCGGGTTCGACCCCCGGCCCGTCCGAAGTGTCGCGGGAGCGAACGCGACCGCGTTCGTCCTCCCGGACGCGCCCGCCCTCCCGGTCGAGACGCTCCGGGCGGCCGACCGCCGACTCCTGCTCGCCGGCTACACCCTCACCTCCCGCCGCGTCGCGGATGCCCTCGTCGCCGCCGCTCGGCGCGGCGTGACGGTGCGGGTGCTGGTCGAGGGAGCGCCGGTCGGCGGCGTCTCACGGCGTCAGGCGGCCGTCCTCGACCGCCTGAGCCGCAACGGTGTCGCCGTCCGGGTCGTCGGCGGACCGCGGGCCCGGTTCCGCTTCCACCACGCCAAGTACGCCGTGGTCGACGACCGGTCGCTCGTCCTCACCGAGAACTGGAAGCCCTCCGGGGTCGGCGGTCGGGACAACCGCGGGTGGGGCGTCCGCGTCGCCGACCCGGCGGTCGCGGCCAACCTCGCCGACCTGTTCGCCGGGGACTTCGGTGCCCACGACGCCCGCCGATGGACGGCCGTCCGCCGGAACCGAAATTTCGAGGCGGTACCGCAGGCGGAGGGGTCGTATCCATCGCGGATCGATCCCGAACGGGTGCGTCCCCGCCGCGTTCGCGTTCTCACGGCGCCGGGGAACGCCGAGCGGGCGGTCGTCGGAATCGTCGACGGGGCCGAGCGGCGCGTCGACGTGCTTCAACCGGGGCTCGGCGGCCTCGACGTGCCGTTCGTGCGGGCGCTCTTCCGCGCGGCCGGGCGCGGCGTGCAGGTCCGGGTCCTCCTCTCGGGGGCGTGGTACGCACGCGAGGAGAACGAGCGGCTGGTCGAACGGCTGAACGACCGCGCCGCCCGTCGGAACCTCCCGCTTTCGGCGCGGGTCGCCGAGCCGAACGGCCGCTACGGGACGGTCCACGCCAAGGGCGTGATCGCCGACGACACCGTCGTGGTCGGGAGCCTCAACTGGAACAACGTCTCGACGCGGGAGAACCGCGAGGTGGCACTCGCGCTCGACGGCGGCGGCACAGCCAGGTACTACCGGCAGGCGTTCCAGGCCGACTGGCAGGGCGGGGCCGGGCTCCCGCCGGCGGGACTCGCCCTCGCCGCGGCCCTGGCCGTCGGCGTCGCCGTGGCGTTCCTCCGGCGGCGAGTGCGGTTCGGCTAGTCCAGCGTGGCGGCGCTCGACAGTTCCTCGTCGAGGTCGGCCCCGGCCATCTTCTCGACCAGCGCGTCGATGACTTCCCCGCGCATCCCCTTGACGAACTTGATGGAGCCGACGACGAGGTGGCCGCCGCCGGAGACGCCCCCGCCGGCGACCTCCTCGTTCAGCTCCGAGACCATCTCGGGGATGTCGAGCCGGACGCCGTCCGAGCGCAGGACGGCGAAGTCCGGTCCGTAGCCGATGGTGATGACGGGCTCGCCGGTCTCCGCGACCTTCCGATCGTGGAGCTTGCCGGTTGTCTTCCCCGGGGCGGGGTAGGTGAACCGATGAGCGTACTCGTCGAGGTCGACGTGGTACAGGTGGGCGTCGGAGGCCAGGCGCTCGTGTTCGACGTGGGGCTCCACGGCCGCGAGCTGCCGCTCGACGTCGCGCTCCGCCCGATCGGAGAGGAAGTCGACGAGTTCGCGGTGGCGCTCCTCGTCGTCACAGCCGACGTTGAGGACGTCGCCGACGATGGTCTTGCCCTCGCTGTAGCGCAGCCAGTGGGCGGCGTAGTCCAGCGCCTCGCCGATGTCGGAGAGGTCCGCGCGGTCGTACCCCTCGCCCTCGGCCAGCCCCATGTAGTTGGCCATCGCCTCGGCCTCGGAGCGGTCTGAGAGTCCCGCGACGGCGGGGACGTGCCGGAGGTCGTCCGTCACGTCGGGGGCGATCATCCGCGCCAGTTCCACGCACATCATCCCCGTCGTGATCCGGTAATCCTCGTCGTGGAGATACGGGTTGACGTGGGCGTCGAGCAGCGGTTCGACCGCCTCCGGGTCGGGATGGTGATGGTCGACGACGACGATGGGCACGTCGTAGTGAGCGAGGTTCCGGTAGGCGGGCACGTCCTCCTCGGTGGACCCGTTGTCGAGCATCAGGAGGAGCGGGAGCTGCTGCCCGTGGCGGGCGCGGCCTTCGAGCGCAAAGTTGAGGTCCCGGGTCACGTCCTCCATCTCGTAGAACGGCGCCTTGCTCGGCAGGCGCTTTATCAGGTGGCGGGTGGCGTCGTCGCTCTCGTTGACCTCCTCGATGAACTGTTCGAGCGCGAGCTGGACGGGCAGAGAGGCACACATCCCGTCGCCGTCGGCGTGGTGGCGTACCCTGATCGGCCGTCCCTCGAGGACGGTGCGCCGGAGGCGCCGCGCGACCTCTTCGAGGTCGGGGCGGAGCTTCTCGAGCGCCGGCCAGTCGATGAGGGGGGCCACGTCGTGGGGTTCGGCCCGCTCGTCCAGCGCGTCGTCGATCCGCTCGCGGGCCTCCGCGGCCTGCTCGCCCTCGAGGCGGGTCAGCGATTCGACCTCGACCTGCAGGTCGCCGTCGCGCTCCTCGGAGGCCCCCGAAACGCGGACGACGTCGCCGAGTTCGACGTCCGGGTAAGCCCGGACGCCGGCCTCGTCGAACGCCGCGCAGGCGACGATGCCGGTCTCGTCGCCGACCCGGAAGACGGTCGGTCCGCCGGTCTGCTTGATCTGGGCGACGCGGCCCTCCATCGTGATCTGCTCACCGGCCTCCAGGGCCGTCACCGGGGTCAGATCGGGGTCGTGGGCGACCTCGACGGTGCGGTGGTCGCCGACGTCGACGGTCTCGAACGCGAGGTCGCCGTTCTCCCGGATCGCTTCGAGGCGGACGACTAGCTCGTCGCCGACCTCGTACTCCCCGTCGAGGTTCGACTCGTGGACGAGGCCGGAGGCGTCGTCGGAGACGTCGACGAAGATTCCGTACTCGACTACACCGTTGACGACCGCGTGGTAGCGGGCGCCGACCTCGAGGTCCTCGACGGTGGCGTCGGGGGCGAGGTCGTAGACGACGGGTCGTTCGTCGGCCGCAGTCGACCCGTCGGGGTCGTCAGTGGACATACATCTCCTTGGCGGACGCCGGTGATAAGCCTTACAGAGTCGGTCCGTGAGCGAGGTGCGCCGGGCGGCCGGTGACCGGACGGCGGGGGCGCGGACCGCGACCGACCGGAACGCTTAGTTGTCGACCGACCCGAGAGCGGGTATGCGTCTCTTCCGGTCCCGCGAGGTCGTCGGCATCGCCGCCGACACGCTCTCGTTCGTCCTCCAGGCGTCGCGGGAGACCCACCCGGACGAGTACATGGGCCTGCTCCGGGGCGAGGACGCCCGACAGTTCGGCCTCGACCGCGACGGGCTCGTCGTCACCGACGTGCTCGTCGTCCCGGGCACGGAGTCGAACCCGTGGAGCGCCACGGTCCGCGAGGACATGATCCCCAACGACCGCCGGGCCGTCGGCTCCGTCCACTCCCACCCCAACGGCGTCCTCCGGCCGAGCGACGCCGACCTCGGGACCTTCGGCAAGGGGACGGTCCACATCATCGTCGGCGCGCCCTACGAGCGCGGCGACTGGCGCGCGTTCGACCGCGAGGGCCAGGCCCGGTCGCTCGACGTGCTCGACGTGGACCTGCCGGACCCGGAGGACTTCTTCGACTTCACCCAGGAGGACATCGACGCGGAGCTATGAGCGGCGAATCCCCGTACGGGCTGGTCGTCGCCCAGGGCACCTTCGACCTCCTGCACCCCGGGCACGTCCACTACCTGGAGGAGGCGGCGTCGCTCGGCGAGCGTCTCGCGGTCATCGTCGCCCGCCGGGAGAACGTCACCCACAAGCCGGGGCCGGTCCTGCCCGACCGCCAGCGCCGCGAGATGGTCGACGCGCTCGGGGCCGTCGACGACGCCCGCCTCGGCCACCCGGAGGACATCTTCATTCCCATCGAGGAGCTCCGCCCCGACTGCATCGTCCTCGGCTACGACCAACACCACGATCCCGACGCCATCCGGGGGGCGCTCGACGAGCGGGGGGTCGACTGCGACGTCCGGCGGGCGTCGGCCAGGGAGCGCCGCGACGAGGCGGAACTGCTGTCGACCGGCGCCATCGTGGACCGGGTCCTCGAGGCGTACGGGGAGTCGAACGCCGAGTGACGGCCGGACCGCTCCCCCCGTTCCGTGACCGCGAGGCGGTCGTCGCGCACGTGGGGCGGGAACCGCCCCCTCCTCCCGCCGGGTGGGAAGAAGCGCGGAGTCTAAATACCCCGACTCCAAAGCCCCGCGCACGTGATCCGGAACCCGATCCCGGACCGGTTTCCCGGCCTGCTCGCCGCGGCCGCGATGGGCGTGTATCTCCTCCTCCTCGTCGGCGCCACGACCGCCGTGACCGACGCGGCGGCGGCGTGTACGTCCTGGCCGGCCTGCGGCGACGGCTGGACGCTGCCGACGACGGCCGCGGGGGCGCTCGCACTCGGCCACCGCCTCGCAGCCGTCGTCGTCGGTCTGTTCGTCACGGCCGTCGCCGTCATCGCCGCCCGGGACCGGAGCCGGCGGCCCCGCGTCCGGGCGGCGGTCGCCCTCGCCGCGCTGCTCTATCCCGCGCAGGCGGCGCTCGGCGCAGTCGTCGCCACCTCGCCCGCGAGCCGCACCCTCACCGCCGCTCACCTCGGCCTCGGCCTGAGCATCTTCGGCGGCCTGGTGGCGGCGCTCGCGTGGACCCTGGAGTACACCGCCGGCGACCCCGATGACGACCCCGATATCGGCCCCGCTGACCTCGACCCCGATCTCCCCCCCGTCGAGGACGTCGACCGGCCCACAGTCCCCGAGGACCCGGTCGCGCGCCTGCGGGCGACCCTCGTGGCGTACGTCCGCCTGACCAAGCCCCGCCTGATGTGGCTGCTCTGTCTCGTCGCCGGGGCCGCGATGGCGCTCGCCGCCGGCCCCGACCTCTCGCCGCGGGTCGTCCTCGCGACGCTCGGCGGCGGCGTCCTCTCCATCGGCGCGAGCGGTACGTTCAACCACGTCTTCGAGCGCGACGTCGACCGGCGGATGTCCCGGACGAGCGATCGGCCGCTCGCCGTCGACCTGATTCCCGTCTCCCACGCCCTCGCCTTCGGCACCGCGCTCGCGCTCGGATCGCTCGCCCTCTTCGCCTCGGTCAACCTCCTCGCCGCGGTCCTCGGCCTCGCGGCCATCGTCTTCTACAGCGTGGTCTACACCCTCCTCCTGAAGCCGAACACCGTCCAGAACACGGTCATCGGCGGGGCGGCCGGCGCGCTCCCGGCGCTCATCGGCTGGGCGGCCGTCACCGGCGAGGTCGGCCTCGGCGGCCTCGCGGTCGCCGCCCTCATCTTCCTCTGGACCCCCGCGCACTTCTACAACCTCGCGCTGGCGTACCGCGACGACTACGCCCGCGGCGGGTTCCCGATGCTCCCGGTGGTCCGGGGCGAGACGGAAACCCACAAGCACACCCTCTGGTACCTCGGCGCGACGCTCGCGGCCGCCGGTGCGCTCGCGCTCACCGGGCCCCTCGACGTCCTGTACGTCGTGACGGGCGTCGCGCTCGGGGGCGTCTTCCTCTGGGCGGTCGTGCGACTCCACTACGAGCGGACGGAGGACGCCGCATTCCGGGCGTTCCACGCCTCGAACGCCTATCTCGGGGCGCTCCTGCTCGCCGTGGTTGTCGACTCGCTCGTGGTCTGACCGCGGCGCCGGCGCGGTCGTCGGGGGCGGCCGGAGGCCGGCGCGAACCGCGACCGCCGAACGAAATCCTTACCGAGCGACGGGGCCGACCCCGGATCATGAGTGACGCGCTCGTCGTCGACGGGGTCCGCAAGCGCTACGGCGACGTGACCGCGCTCGCCGGCGTCTCGCTGTCGGTCGCCGCGGGCGAGGTGTTCGGCCTCATCGGTCCGAACGGCGCCGGCAAGACCACCCTCGTCCGGGCGCTCACGGGGACGACCCCCGTCGACGGGCGGATCGAGGTGCTCGGCGCGCCGCCGGGGGCAGTCGACGCCGCACGGATCGGTCTGCTCCCCCAGTCGTTCGCCCCCGCCGGGCGACTGACGGCGCGCGAACTCGTGACCTATTACGCCGGCCTCTACGACGACGCCCGCGACGTGGACGGCGTTCTCGCCGACGTCGGCCTCGCCGGGGACGCGGACGTCCGGTACGAGGACCTCTCGGGCGGGCAGCAGCGCCGGGTCTGCGTCGCGACCGCGCTCGTGAACGAACCCGACGTCCTCTTCCTCGACGAGCCGACGACCGGCATCGACCCGGCCGGGAGCCGGGCGCTCCGGGACCTCCTCGCCGACCTCGCCGACGGCGGGACGACGGTGTTTCTCACCAGCCACTCGATGGCCGAGGTCGAGCGCCTCGCCGACCGCGTCGGCCTGCTCGCCGATGGCGACCTCGTCGAGGTCGGGCCCCCGGCGCGACTGATCGCCGAGTACGGCGGCGAGAGCCGCGTCGAGGTCGAGACCGACGCCGCTCCGGACGCGCTCGGGGCGGTGGAGGCCGACCTGATCCCGCTCGACGGGGTCGCCGTCGAGCGGACGGCGGGCGGTCTCGTCGTGCGCGGCGTCGGACCGGCGGAGATCGGTCGGGTCGTCGAGGCGCTGGAGGACGCCGGCGTCGCCTACGACGCGCTCGCCTGGCGCCAGCCCGGGCTAGAGGACGTCTACCTCCGGCTGACCGGCGAGCGGTTCGAGGGCGGGGTGGGAGCGGCCGCCGTCGCGAACACGGTCGCCGACGGTGCGCGCGCCACGGGCAGCGACGGCACGCACACCCCCGACGCCGACGGAGGGGAGCGGGCGTGAGCCGGCGCCGCCGGGTCGGCGCGGAGGTCGGCGCGGCATGGCGGTCGTTCGTCCGCCGCCGGACGGCGGTGT
Organism: Haloferacaceae archaeon; assembly: GCA_042219325.1. Taxonomy (GTDB): domain Archaea; phylum Halobacteriota; class Halobacteria; order Halobacteriales; family Haloferacaceae; genus CAZMLQ01. The sequence goes on from JBDGQA010000085.1 coordinate 18,221, forward strand.
TTTTCACCTTCGCCTTCCCCCTCATCATCGTCGGCATCTTCGGCGCGCTCGTCCAGACCCGGCCGACGGGGGGCGGCCTCTTCGCGCGGCCGGCGGGCTACTACGTCCCCGGGTATCTGGCCGTCGTCGTCCTCTTCACTCCCCTCTCTCGCGTCGGCTCGACCGTGACGCGCCACCGCGAGGGCAACCGGTTCGAGAAGCTCGCGACCACGCCGCTGCGCCGCTGGGAGTGGCTGCTCGCGCGGACGCTGGTGAACGTCGCGGTGATCGGGCTGGCGGCGGCGCTCCTGCTCGGCCTGACCGCGCTCGTCGGGGCGACCATCGCGGTGACGCCCGCGCTCCTCGTGCTCGTGCCGCTCGTCGCGTTCGGCGTCGCGCTCTTCTGTGGGCTCGGCGCCGTCCTCGGCCGGATCGCGGACTCGCAGGACGGGGTGATCGCCGCCAGCAACGCCATCGCGCTGCCGCTCCTCTTCCTCTCCGAGACGTTCGTCACCCCCGACCTCCTCCCGGCCTGGTTCCTGCCGCTCGTCGACCTCTCGCCGCTCACCTACTTCGCCCGCGGCGTCCGCGCGGTCACGTACGCGCCCGACGGGAGCCCCGACGTGGCGGGTGCACTCGCTGCGCTCGCGGTCCTCGCGGCCCTCGCGGTCGCCCTGCTCGCCGCCGGCGCGTACGCCGTCCCGCGGACGGACTGACGCGCTCGGTCCCGGAACGGCCGGACGCGGCCCGGCGGACCCCGGTGGACCGCCGTCCGGGGCCCGTCGGGCTACTCGGCCGGGCCGGGTCCCTCGTCGACCGGCCCTCCGCCCCGGTCGTCGCTCGCTTCGTCGGCGGCCGCGGTCGGTTCCCTGTCGGTCCCCGGGGAGGTCGCGCTCCCGTTCGACGCCGGCTCGACGTCGCCCCACTGCCAGCCCCGGGTCCGCCCGCGCTCGGCCAGCGCGGTCCGCAGCCGGTCGACCAGCGTCCTCCGGAGCCGGTCTGCCACCCCCTGGTCCACGTCGACGGCGGCCGCGTCGGAGCCGGTGAGCGAGAGCGATCCCGCGGTGTCGGCCGTGACGGTCCCGAGGCGCCACCGACGCTGGAAGAGGGTCCGCGAGTCGATGACGGTCTGGACGCGGTAGTAGGGGACGACCTTCGTCTCGCGCTTCAGCACCCCGTTGCGCGTGACGAGGTGGTCGTCGCCGAGCCAGTAACCGCGGTGGCACCACTTGAGGTGGGCCGCGCCGACGAGGACCGGCAGGAGCGCGAGAGGGGCGTACCACGGGAAGCCGGCGTCGACGACCGTCTCGACGCCGTACAGCAGGCCGACGAGGCCCCCGAGGCCGAGCAGGTAGCGGGCCACGTACCGGCGGCGGACCCGTCCGGGCGGCCGCTCGATCGCCGGGTCGCCGAACGGCTCGATCTCGCGGGCCAGGTCCCGGGCCCGCTCCGCCCGCGCGAGCGGGACCGCGACCTGCGACCCCTGGCTGCCGCGGTCCGTCGGCCCGGGGACGTGGCCCGCGGTCTCGATGTACAGCGAGGCGTAGCCGAACCGGCGCTTCAGCGGGTTGTCGGCCACGGTGAGCGTCTGCACCTTGTCGAGGGGAATCGACCCGTCGTACCGCCTGAGGAGGCCGCGCTCGTACTGGAGTTCGTCGCCGACGCGGGTGAGACGGAAGCCGTAGTAGTTGAGCACCGCGACGACCGCGCCGGCACCCCACGAGACGAGAAGGACGACGAGGAGGACGGCGGCCCCGAGCACCACGAACGCGAGCGTGCCGCCGAGGCGGACGCCGAGGACGGTCGGGACCGCGGTCGCGGACCCCGAGAGGAGCACGAAGAGCAGGCCGGGCACCCGGAGGTCGAACGAGAGCGCGCCGACCAGGGCGAGTTCCCGGTCCGAGAGCGCGAACAGGAGGTCGCCGTCGTGGACGGGGGCTTCCGCGGCCGGTTCGGCGCCGCGCTTCCGGTCGGCGATCGCCCGCTGGAGGCGCTTTGCCTCCGCGAACGACACGTACCGGACCGCCGCCTCGGTGCCGCCGCCGCCGGCAGTCTCCAGGTCGATGGCGGCGATTCCGAGCAGGCGCTGGACGACGGACCGGCTGATGTCGACGTTCTGGATGCGGCGAAGGGGGATCTCCCGCTCGCGGCGCGAGATCACGCCCGAGCGAATGTCGAAGGTGTCGGCGGTCAGTTCGTACTCGTATCGCCGCCAGTAGGCCACCTCGTAGACGCCGAGTGCGAGGAGACCGAGACCGACCAGGCCGACCCCGGCGAGGGTACCGACCATCCCGCCGACGACCGACGATCCGGTGGCGAGGAAGAAGAGGGCGGTGAACGCGAGGCTCGCGCCGCGGCGGACCACCCGGTAGGGAACCGTCACCGGCGAGAGCTTCATACCGCGTCCTCGCCCTCGGCCCGGATCGCCAGCCGCTTGAGGCGCTCGCGGAGGTCGTCGGCGCCGGACGGCGTCAGTCCCGGCACGGAGACGTCGGCGCCGCGCGACCCGGCGGTGTAGACGACGGTGCTCGCCAGCCCGGTGACCCGCTCGACCGGCCCGCGCGAGGAGTCGACGTGCTGGATGCGAACGAACGGCACGACCGTGCGCACCCGGGTGAACACCCCCCGTTCGAGGTAGATGGCGTCGTCGCGCACCTCGTAGCGCCACAGCCGGTAGCGGGCCACCGCGAGCGCGATCCCCGCGGCCAGGACCGCGACGAAGACGGCCGCCGGGACGACGAGCGGGAACGCGAACGCGGTCCGACCGGCGACCCACACGACGAGCGCGACGAGGACGGCCACGAGCGCCGCCTGCCCGGCCCACACCGCCTGCACGCGCGGGTCGAGCCGATTCACCGCGGGTATCCCCCACGGGGCCGCCGCGCACGACGGTCGGACGACCCCCGCCGGGCGCGGCCGATCCCTCTCATGGACTCGGCTATCGGGCCGCGCGGCAAAAGGCTTTACAGCGACACGGGCGCCCCCCGTCCGGGAGTGAGGGACGAGCGAACCGCCACCGGGACGCCGGCGGCCGCCCGGGTATCGCCCGGGGATTCCGGCGGCTCGACGATTCAGAGCGCGTCGAGAAGCGCGTCCACGTCCCCGGCGGTGTTGAACGCGTGGACCGACGCCCGGAGCGCCTCGGGGTAGGGCAGCGACCGGATCACGATTCCGTCGTCGGCCAGCCGTTCGACGGCTTTCTCGGGCGACTCGCCGTCCGGCGGCCGGAACGTGACGAGCCCGGACTCGTACTCGCGGGGGCTCAGGAGCGCGTCGTCGAGGCCCGCCTTCAGCCGGTCGGTCAGCCGCTCGATCCGGCCGGTGATCGTTCCGATCCCCACCTCGTCGATCACGGACAGCGCCTCGACCAGGCCGGCGGCGGGCGCCGGCGTCGTCGTCCCGACCTCGAAGCGCCCGGCGCTCGACTTCAGCCGGGGCTCGGCCGCTCCCGGGTCGACGACGCTCCGGTAGTTCACCTGTGACGGCACCACGTCGCCCGCGCGGTCGGCGTCGACGTAGAGGAAGCCAGCCCCCCAGGGGCCGAGCAGCCACTTGTGGGCGGCGCCGGCGACGAAGTCGGCGTCCCACGCGTGGGTGTCGATCGGCCGCTGTCCCGGCGACTGCACGGCGTCGACGAGCACGCGACAGTCGGCCTCGTGGGCGAGTTCGACGGCCTCCGCGACGGGGAGTTCGGTCCCGTGGCTCCAGGTCACGGAGTTCAGGCAGAGGAGTCGGGCGTCGGCGACGGCGTCGGCCAGGGCATCGAGGTCGACGCGCCCCGCCTCCGTCTCCAGCACCCGCGTCTCGACGCCCTGCCGCTGCAGGTGCCACCACGGCAGCACACCGGCCGCGTGTTCGAGGTCCGTCCGGACGACGACGTCGCCCGGATTCCAGTCGAGGGACGCCGCGACACGGCTGATGCCGTCGGCGGTGCTCTGTGTGAGCGCGATCTCGTCCGGGTCGGCGCCGAGAAAGGCGGCGACCGCGGCGCGGGCCTCGTCGAACGTCTCGTAGGCGACGCGGTAGGCACCCTCGCCGATCGGGGCCTCGTACTCGTGGTGTTCGACGAACCCGGTCGTCGCCTCGACGACCCGCCGGGGGGCCGGGCCGGAGGCGCCGGTGTTGAGGTAGACGCCGCGCTCGCAGACGGGGATGTCGGCGCGGAGGTCCTCTGGCGTCATGTCGCGCCGTCCGGTCCGGGAGCACCTGAGCGTTCCGTTCGTCCGGACGGCCGCCGGTCGCGTCCGCCCCCGGAACGCTCGCAGACACCAGTCACGTCCGGATCGCCGATCCGACCGCCGCTCGGTCCCGCCACCGAAACGATTATTTCCGATCCCCGTCCCCGATTGGCAGGGACGTACCGACAGCATCGGTGGACGACCCACCATGCCCCCACACGGGACGTCCCTGTCTCACTCGAGGGCCGCCACGAGCGAGCGGCGCGTCTCGCGGTCGGGGGCGGCGGCATACCACTCCGGGGCATCGTCGACCCAGCCCCCGACCGCGCCGCTCTCGGTGGCGATCAGCGTCCCGGCGTGGTGTTCGTAGGGCCCCGGACGGAGCGCGACGACCCCCTCGATCCGCCCGGACGCGAGCAGCGTCCAGTCCACCGCGGGCGCCCACGTCTCCCGGACGCGCTTGCACCGATCCCGGAGCGCACGCTCGACGTCGTGGGCCCGGGCGAGGGCCGCCTCGTCGCGGACGGCACCGAGGCCGACGACGAGCGCGACGGTCCCCCGGGCGAACGGAAGCGGCTCCCCGACGGACGTCGCCGCGCCGTTCGCCGTCGCCCCGCCGCCGCGGTGGGCGCGGTACAGCGTCTCCGCGGGGGGTTCGTGGACCGCGGCGGCGACCGGGTCCCCGGCCTCCCGGACGGCGACGGCGGTCGCGAAGACCGGGATGCCGGACACGAAGTTGTTGGTGCCGTCGAGCGGGTCGACCACCCACTCGTACCGGGCGCCGTCCTCCTCGCCGGCCCGCCGCCCGGACTCCTCGGCGTGGATTCCGTGGTCGGGGAAGGCCCCCTCGACGACGTCGAGCACCCGCCGCTCGGCCGCGCGGTCGGCGGCGGCCCGCACGTCGTCGACGCCGTGGTCGGCGTCGAGGTCGCCGGACCGGAACTCGTCGCGGAGGTACTCGCCGCCGGCGCGGGCCGCCCGCTCGGCCACCGCGGCGAGGCGTTCCCGACTCGGCATACCCGGAGCAGGCGCGGGGCGACCAAGAGCCGTTCGGTGCGGGTGGCGCGCCGACGGCACGCGGGTTTTTGTCCCCCGCGACCCAAGCGCGGACGATGGAGGTTCCCGACGATCCACCGGCCGTCTGCCCGGTCTGCGAGGCGACGTACGACTCCGTCTCCGTCCACGAGGAGGGGCTGATGGTCAACCTGCGGGAGAGCGAGCGCTACCGGCGGGCCTGCGTCGCGCCCGTCGAGCACGAGGGCGGCCCGGCGGCCGAGTTCTACCACCACACACACGCGCAGGTCCGCGACCAGCGTTGACGCGGCGACCCACCGGCGGTGACGGGGACGGGGATAGGCGCGGGACGGATACGCTCGAAGGTAGCCTCCCCCCGAGCGGACGCCGCCCCGCCCGACCCCTTTTGCGGTCGGGGGCCCACGCGGGGGCATGGTCCGGCTCGAGGACCCGTTCGACCTCGGCGGGGTCCGTGTCCCGAACCGACTCTATCGCGCGCCGCTCCTCGAGTGTGCCGGCAACGGTCCGGACGCGGTCGACCGGCTGATCGCCGAACTGGAGCCCGCGGCGGCGGCCGGCGCCGGTCTGATCTGTCAGGGCGCCACGGTCGTCCGCGGCGAGGGCGGGTGTGCGGCGCCGGCGATGACCCGCGTCCACGACCCCGCCTTCGTCGCGCGGCTGGAGCGGCTGACCGACCGCATCCACGGGCACGGCGGGCGTGTGGCCATCCAGCTCGAACACGGCGGGCTCCGGTCGATGGAAACCTGGCACGCGGGCTACCGGGCCGACCACCCGGATCTCGAACAGCTGGCGGTGTCCCGCCCCCCGTGGCCGCTCCGCCTCCTCGACCGGGTCGGCTTCCTCGAGTACGACGCTCGCGTCCTCACGACCGAGGGGGTCTACGCCCTCGCGGCGGACTTCGGCCGGGCCGCCCGGTGGGCCGTCGACGCCGGCTACGACGCCGTCCACATCGCCGGGGCGAACATGGGCATCGTCCACCAGTTCCTCTCGCCGTTCTACAACTGCCGGGACGACGAGTTCGGCGACGGGGGCCGGTTCCTCGAACTCCTCCATGACGAGGTGCGGGCCCGGGCCGGCGACGTACCCCTGCTGACGAAAGTCCCGGCCGAGACGGCCGCGCCGCCCTTCGTCCGGCGTCGGCTCTCGCGGGCCGACGCTGTGGGAATCTGCGCTCGACTCGCGGACTACGGCTACGACGCCGTCGTTCCCGTGACCGGATCGGTGGTCTGGGACATGAGCATCGTGCGCGGATCCCATCCCGCCGAGGCGTGGGCCGACGAGCGGTACGCCGAGGGGTACGCGGCGGCGTTCGGATCCCGGACCCGCGCGCGCCTGGTCGCGCTCGGCAACTGGCTGGAGTCGCTCGTCTACGACTTCGACCCGGCGTGGAACGCCGACCTCTGCCGGGCGGTCCGGCGGGTGGTGGACGTGCCCGTGCTCTGCGAGGGCGGCGTCCGCGAACGGGGTCGGATCGACCGCCTGCTCGGCGATGCCTGCGACGCGGTCGGGATGGGCCGGCCGTTCTACGCCGAGCCGCGACTGCCGGCGCGGCTGCTCGATTCCGACTCCGGAAACGGGACCGGGGAGAACGACCCGGCGGCGGTCTGTGCCTCCTGTAACAACTGCGCGGTCCCGCAGGCGACCGGCGCGCGCGGCGTCTGTCGCACCCCCGCGGTCCTGGAGCGGGTCGGTCGCCTCCGGAAGCAGGGCGCCTACGAGCGCGGGGAGGGCGACGGGGACGGGCGGACGCGACCATCGGGCGACGGCGGAGGGGAACGTCCGTGACCGCCGCCGCCGACCCGCACCGGGCCGGAACCTGTCGTCCGACCGACCCCTCCACGATGCGGTCGTTTCCCGCTCGTACATCACCGGTGAACGGGTAAGTACCGGCGGCGTCTATCAGGGATATGGCAGACAAAGCGGAGATGGGCGAAGCCAGTCCGGAGACGTCGAGCGACGGGGACGCGGCGGAATCGTCCGACACGCCGGTGTCCATCACCGGGGCCGACGACCTCGGTGACCTCGTGGACCGCAACGGGACGGTCCTCGTCGACTTCTATGCCGACTGGTGTGGGCCCTGCCAGGCCATGGAGCCGGTCGTCGAGCGCTTGGCGGCGGAGACGGACGCGACCGTCGCCACGGTCGACATCGAGGCGGCGGAGGCGCTCGCACACGACCACGGCGTCCGGAGCATCCCGACGTTCCTCGTCTTCGCGGACGGCGAGGAGGTCGAGCGGTTCGTCGGGACACAAGACGAGGAGCGGTTGCGGGCCGCGCTGGAGTAGGCACGGAATACGCGTGCAGCAGGCGTGAAGTACGCTACAGCGGGCGCCGACCGGAGGCCTCCGCTCGCGCGTCGAGGCGGTCCTGCGTCTCCCGGAGCGCGGGGACCTCGACGCCGATCACGTCCGCGATCGCCGCCGCCGCGCCGAGCAGCCAGCCGGCGCGCTCGGCCCGCGACTCCAGGTCGCCGGGGCCGATCCGGTGGCGGTCGACCAGCCGATCCGCGTCGGCGCCGTCGGCCCACTCGGCGAGCACGCGGGCGGTCCTGACCGCGGCCAGCCAGTCCTCGAACGCGTCGACCTCGCCCATCGCGGTCGTGAACTCGTCGGCGTGGTCGGCAGCGAACCGGTAGACGTCGGCGCGTTCGCGCTCGCCGAGGTAGCCCGTCCGGACCTCCGGCGTCCGGCAGACGAGTTCGAGAACCGTGAGCGCCGTGGCGTCCAGATCGGCCGCGATCCGGAGGCCGTCGACCAGCAGTCGGCCCGTCTCGGGGGCCACGTACTGGCGCGAGACCGTCGCGCCGAGGTCCGTCGCGGCGAGGCCATCGCGGTCGAGCATCCACATCGTCGCCAGATCGTCGAGCGCCCCGTCGACGGCGGCGTCGAGATCGGCGGCGCCGGCCTGGTGGGCGTGAAACGAGGCGCCGAACACGTCGACCAGGTCAGACCGCGAGCGGGCGACGCCCGACGCGACCAGCGAGAGGACGTGCGTCCGGAGCGCCGTCGGGTCGGCGAGTTGCGACTCGACGCGCTCGGGGGTCGCGTCCAGGTACCTGTCCTGGAGTTCCGCCCGCTCGCCCTCGTCGGCGACGAGCACCGCCTCCCCGTACGGGTCGAGGCCGGGGCGGCCGGCCCGGCCGCACATCTGCTGGACCTCCAGGACCGGGAGCCACGCCATCTCGGTCCCGGTGAACCGGCACTGGTCGCGGACGATCACCCGCCGCGCGGGGACGTTCACCCCGGCGGCCAGCGTCGGCGTAGCACAGATGACGGCGAGCCGTCGGTCTCGGAACGCCGATTCGACGACCCGTCGCTGGGAGGTTCGGAGGCCGGCGTGGTGGAAGGCGACGCCGTCGCGCATCCCGTCGGCGAGCGCCCGCCCGGTCCGGGTGCTGCTGGCGTCCGCGACGGCATCGGCCGCGTCCGGCGCGCCCGCGAACCCCCCGTCGCGGAGGCGGTCACAGAGGTCCTCGGCCGCGCGGCGCGAGCGGACGAACGCGAGCGCCCCGCCCCCCTCGTCGACGGCGTCGGCGGCGAGCGCGGCCGTCGCCTCGGTCGCGGCGTCGGTGTCCGGATCGGCCGCCCGCGGGACGGCCACGTCGCGGGTCGTGCCGTCGTCGAAGGTCACCCGCCCGTCGGCGTAGACGCCGGCGTGCAGGTCGACGGGGCGCCACGACGACTCGACGAGGGCGGCGTCGAGCCAGTCGGCCACCTCGTCGGCGTTCGGCACCGTCGCGGAGAGCGCAACGACCTGGGTGTCCGGCGTCCGCCGGCGGAGCGTCGCCAGGGTCACCTCCAGGGTCGGCCCCCGGTCGTCCGTCCCGAGCAGGTGGACCTCGTCGACGACGACGCAGGCGAGGTCGTCGACCCACGTCGCGCCGTTGCGGATGGCCGAGTCGACCTTCTCGGCGGTCGCGACCACCACGTCGTGCCCGGCGAGTTCCTCCGCCGGCGAATCGAAGTCGCCGGTCGAGATGGCGACGTCCACGCCGGGGAGGGCGTCGAACGTCTCGTACTTCTCGCGGGCCAGCGCACGGAGCGGGACGATGTACAGCCCCGGGCCGTCGGCGGTGAGGGTGGCGAGCGTGGCGATCAGGGTCTTTCCGCTCGCCGTCGGCACCGCCGCGACGACGTTGTCGCCGTCGAGGACGCCGGCATCGACCGCCGCCGCCTGCGGCGGGTACAGTTCGTCGATTCCCCGGTCGGCCAGGTGCTCTCGGACGGCGGCCGACAGCGGGAGGTCCCGCGTGTGCATCTACTCCCGTCTGGGCCCGCGCATGTATAAAAGGTCGAGCGCCGCCGGCGCGTCCGGCATTCGGGACGACGGGACGGCCGGCCAACCGGACGCGGCGAGCGACTACAGCAGGTCCGCGTCGGCCAGCCGCTCGACCGCCGTCCGCAGACGGTCCGCGGCGGCGGCGTAGGAGACGCGGGCGTAGCCGGGCGCGCCGAAGGCGCTCCCGGGAACGGTGGCGACGTGGGCCTCCTCGATGGCGGCCTCGCACCACGCCGCGTCGTCCGCGGCCACGGGCACCATCATGTAGAACGCGCCGTCGCCGACCGGGACGTCGACCCCGTGGTCCGCGAACAGGTCGGTCAGGAGGTCCCGGCGGTCCTCGAAGGCCGCGACCATCTCCCCGATCGCGTCTTCGGCCCCGTCGAGCGCCGCGACGCCCGCGTGCTGGACGAAGTTGGGAGCACACGACACCGAGTGGGACTGGACCTTCCCGACCTGCGAGACGAGGGACGCGGACGCACAGAGGTAGCCCAGCCGCCAGCCGGTCATCGAGTAGGTCTTCGAGAAGCCGTTGACGGTGATCGTCCGGTCCGCCATCCCGTCGAGCGTGGCGAGGGAGGTCACGTCGATGCCGTAGGTGATGCGCTCGTAGATCTCGTCGCTGATCACCGTCACGTCGTGCTCGACGGCGAGGTCACGGACCCCGGCCAGGGCGTCGTCGGAGAACACCGCACCCGTGGGATTGGCGGGCGAGTTCACGACGAGGAGTTCGGTCTCGTCGCTCACGGCGGCCGCGAGGTCGTCGAGGCCGGGTTCGAGCTGGAAGTCGTAGGGCGTCAGGTCGACCCGGGTCAGGTCGCCACCGGCGAGCTTCGCCTGGGCCTCGTAGGAGACCCACGCCGGGTCGAGCAGGACGACCTCGTCGCCGTCGTCGATCAGCGCCTGGAAGACCTCGTAGAGCGCCTGCTTGCCACCGGGCGTGACGACGACGTTTCCGGGGTCGCAGTCGATGCCGTTGCCCCGGAGCTTCTCCGCGATGGCCTCCCGGAGGGCGGGGATGCCGTTCGAGGGGGGATAACCCGTGTGGCCGGCGTCGATGGCCGCCTTGCCGGCCTCGCGGACGGGCTCGGGCGTCGGGAAGTCCGGCTCCCCGACCGAGAGATCGGCCACGTCGACGCCCTCCGCCTCCAGCTCCGCCGCCGCGTTGCTGATGGCCAGCGTCGCGCTCGGTTCCACCCGCTCCACCCGCCGGGCGAAGTCGAACGCGAACTCCTGTCCGCTCATGGTAACGCCCCCACCAACTCGACCGCGGCGTTTACCGCTTCCGCTCCCTTCTCGATTCGCTCGCGCGCCTCGGCGCCGCTCATCCCCGGCCCGCTCACGCCGAAGGTCACCGGCGTGTCGCGGTCGAGGCTCACGTCCGCCAGCGCGTCCGCCGCGGCCCGGCCGATCACCCGGTCGTGGGCCGTGTCGCCCGAGACGATGGCCCCCACGACCGCGACCGCGTCGACGTCGTCCCGGCGCGCGAGACGGTCGGCCGCGAGGGGCGTGTCGTACGACCCCGGCACTGCGACCGTCTCGACGAGCGTGGCGTCGTGTTCGCCGACCGCCTCCCGGGCCGCCTCCGCCATCGGCCCGGCGACCGACGCGTTGTACTGGGCCACCACCAGTCCGAGTCTGACCATGCCCGGCCGTCCGCCGGGGACTACAAAGGCCTGCCGCCGGACGCCCGTCGTCAACGCAGGTTTTGAGCCCCGGAGACGCGCCGAGCGCGCCCGCCGCGGCCGGGAGCGACGGATTTCCCTCCCGACCGGCACTCCCGGGGACCGTCCGTCACGAACACAAGAGTCGTAAGGACCGGGCGCCGACGGAACGGCGATGGCCGACGGCGACGGGGAGGGAGACGACGGGTCGCGCGCCGACGGACGGGTGTCGACCGGCGACGGTCGCGGCGCCGCCGATGCTCCCGACGCCGGGCCGGGCCGCTCCGGCGAGCCCGGCCGGTTCCCGCTCGACGTCGACGCGCTCCCGGTCGACCGGACGACCATCGGCGTCCTCGCCGCCGTCGCACTCGCGCTCGCCCTCCGCCTCTACCGCCTCGGCGCCCGGGTCATGCACTGGGACGAGGGGCGGGTGGGTTACTGGATCCTCCGCTATCACGAGAGCGGCCAGTTCCACTACCGGCCGATCATCCACGGTCCCTTCCTGCCGATCGTCAACGACTACGTCTTCGCGCTCGTGCCGCCGACGGACTTCTCCGCCCGCCTGGTCGTCGCGCTCGTCGGCGGCCTGCTCCCGCTGGTCGCGCTCCCCCTTCGCGACCACCTGCGCGACGACGAGACGGTGGCGCTCGCGGTCGTACTCGCGGGCAACCCCCTGCTGGTCTACTACTCGCGGTTCATGCGCAACGACGTGCTCGTCGGGGGGTTCGCGCTCGTCGCCCTCGCGCTCGTGGTCCGGGCGCTGGCCCGCGGCGACGTCCGCCTCGTCTACCCGGCCGCCGGCGCCATCGCCCTCGCCTTCACCGCCAAGGAGAACGCCCTCGTCTACGTCGTCTGCTTTCTCGGCGCCGGCGTCCTCCTGCTCGACCACCGGCTGTTCCGGGCGACGACCGCCGGCACGGCACCCCGGGCGGTCCTGTGGGGCTGGATTCGCGACCTCGGCGCACGCCTGCGCCGGTGGGGCGGGAGCCTCGGGCGCGGCGTCGCCCTCGCGGTCGGCCACACGGCCGGCGCGGTCGTCGTCTTCCTCGCCGTGATCGTCCTCTTCTACGCCCCGCGGCCGGACCTCTGGAACGCGCTCGCGGCCCCGGCGACCCTCCCCGGGGTCCTGGAGGCCGCAACCGTCGGGTCGTGGAAGGCGTTCTACAGCACCTGGCTCGGCGGAGGCCACCAGTCGAACCCGTACTTCCCCTTCCTCTACGACTTCCTGGAGACGCTCGCGTACGGCGCTCCGGCGGTCGTCGCGTTCGCGGCGGTCGGGTTCGTGGCCGACGGGTACGGGTCCGTGGGTGAAGCGGGAGCGGGGACGGGAACAGGAACAGGAACAGGAGCAGGAGCGGGAGATGGAGCGGGGACGGGAGCAGGAGCAGGAGCAGGAGCGGGAGATGGAGCAGGCGGCAGCCGCGACCTCGTCGCCTTCGCGACCTACTGGGGCGCGGTCAGCGTCATCGGTTACCCCATTGCGACCGACATCCGGGCGCCGTGGGCGGTCGTCCACGCGGTCGTTCCGCTCGCGATTCCGGCTGCCGTGGGCGTCGCCCACATCTACCGACGGGCGGACCTCTCGCTCGCCCCGAACCGGGACGACGTGGCCGGGCCGCTCGTCGCCGCCCTGCTCGTGCTCGCGGCGGCCACGGGCGTCGCCGGGGCCAACGCGACGTACGCCAACAGCGCCAGCGACGCCGAGGGCGAGGTGCTCCAGTACGCCCAGCCGGCAAACGACCTGAAGGCGACCCTGCACGACGTGGAGGCGGTCGTCGAGCGGACGGACGAGGGCCCGGCGGCGGACGTGCTCTTCGTCGGCTCGACGCCCCCCGGCGGGTCGAACACGCGGTTTTACGTACAAAACGAGTCCTCGGCGCGCCAGCCGCCGGTCGGCGGGCCGAGCTGGCACAGCCGCCTGCCGCTGCCGTGGTACCTCGAACGGTACGGCGCCGAGACGACGAGCATCCCGCCCGACGCGTCACTCCCGGCAGACCCGCCGCCGGTCGTGATCGCGTACGATTGGGACCGCGACGAGGTGGCCACCGAACTCCCGGGATACGCCGCGTGCGAGCACCGGTTCCGTCTCTGGGCCCAGCGGATCGTCGTCTTCGTCGACCGCGACGCGCTCGCGGCGGCGAACGTCGGGACGTACTGCGCCGGCGCGGATCGGGGCGCGGCGTAGCGGGACCGGCGTCCGGACGGCGGACTGCACCCCGACGGGAGCGGCGCCGGACGCCGGGCTTGGTAACGTTTATGCGCCGACCGGAGCTACCGACGCCCGTGACGATCAGCCTGCCCGGTCCGACGCTCGGCGTCGTCGGCGGCGGCCAGCTCGGTCGGATGCTCGCCGAGGCGGCCGCGCCGCTCGGCGTTGACGTGGTCGTCCTGGACCCGACGCCCAACTGCCCAGCCTCTCGCGTCTGCGAGCAGATCATCGGCGACTTCGACGATCCCGAGGCGGTCCGGAAACTCGCCGCGATGAGCGACATCCTCACCTACGAGATCGAACTCGCCGACCCCGACCTGCTCGCGTCGGTCGACACGCCGGTCCAGCCCCATCCCGACACCCTCCGGCTGATCGGCGACAAACTCCATCAGAACGAGGCGTACGCCGACGCCGGCATCCCGACTCCGCCCTTCCGCCGGGTCGACGACGAGGGCGACCTCGCGGCGGCGGTCGAGGAGTTCGGCCAGGTGATGCTGAAGGCCCGGAGCGGCGGATACGACGGCCGGGGGAACCTGCCGGTCGGGCCCGACGACGACTTCGCGGCCGCGCTCGACGAGGTCGGCGCCCGCGACGGCGGCGCGATGGCCGAGGCGTTCGTCGAGTTCGAGCGCGAACTCGCCGTGGTCGGCGTCGTCGGCGACGGCGAGACCGCCGCCTTCCCCGTGACTGAGACGGTCCACCGCGAGGAGATCCTCCGAGAGACGGTGGTGCCGGCCCGGACGACGGGGGCGGTGCGGGAGCGCGCCCGCACCGTCGCGTCCGAGGTGCTCGACCTGCTGGAGGGTCGGGGCGTCTACGGGATCGAACTGTTCGAGACGCCCGACGGCGAGATTCTGGTCAACGAGGTGGCGCCCCGCCCGCACAACTCCGGGCACTGGACCATCGAGGGCGCGGTCGCCTCGCAGTTCGAGCAGCACGCCCGGGCGGTCCTCGGGTGGCCACTCGGGTCGACGGCGCGCCGCGGGCCGACCGTGACCGCGAACCTGCTCGGCGACGTGGACAGTCCCCGGCCGGCGCGCCTGCGCGGCGTCGACCGCGTCCTCGCGTCCGACGCCCACCTCCACTGGTACGGCAAGCGGGAGGCCCGGCCGCTGCGCAAGATGGGCCACCTGACGCTCGCCGGCGGCCCGGACGACGACGCCGTGTCCCTGATCGACCGGGCGCGGGACCTGCGCGACGGGGTGACGTTCCGGGCGGACGGCGAGACGGGCGGCGAGACGGCGGACGCGAGCGGCGACGGAACCGGGGGCGAGACGGGGGGTGACCACGCGTGACGACCGTCGAGGACCTGATCGACGAGTTGCGCACACAGGCCGACCGGGAGTCCGTCCCCGACGAGACGCCCGACGTGGGGATCATCATGGGATCGGACTCCGACCTCGACGTGATGGACGGCGCCCACGAGGCGCTCGACGCCCTGGACTTCGCCGAGCAGACCGACTACGACGACCCGCCGGC
>JBDGQA010000023.1:0-31963 GCA_042219325.1 Haloferacaceae archaeon
ACGTCCAGGACGTCTACCAGTGGCAGGCCGAGACCGACGAGTTCCTCCAGATGGGCCAGTCCAACACGCTGGAGGGGATCAAGTTCGACCGGGGGTGGACCCAGGAGCGCCTCGACCAGGAGATTTTCAAGCGTCGGGTGGTCCTCGCCTACCTCGTCGATCGGGGACTGAACACCTACACGCAGGTCGCGGCGACGTTCCAGGCGTTCATCAACGACCAGGAGACCATCCTGGCGCTGATGGCCAAGGACGAGCTAGAGCGGAGCCTGGAGGACCTCCGGGAGATGGAGTCGGTGCTCATCGACATCGATCCGGAGCAGGAGGCGATGGTCCCCCGGCCGGATCCGGAGCCGGAGGAGGCCGAACAGGCCCGGGAGATTCTCGAACGGGCCGAGGAGGAACTGTTCCCCGACTACCGCGACCGCCACGTGGGCGAAGTCGCGACCGCGCTCGCGGACGTGGACCACGCGACGGACGTCGAAGTGTCCGGGAACGAGTCGGCGTCCGAGGCCGAGGCGTCCAGTGACGAGGGATTCGAGGCCGAGGCGTCCGGTGATGAGTCGACGTCCGGGGCGGACGTCGAGGCGTCGAGCGGCGAATCGGGACCGGCGAACGTCGACCTGTCTCCCACCGAGACCGACGTGCCGGAGGCCGACTCGACCGGGGACGCCTCCGTCGACGACCCCGACGTCGAGTCCGGGACGAACGCCGACGCCGGAACGGCGAACGCCGATCGGGCGTCCGGGCAGGACGCCGACGAGGGCCGCATGGCCGACGATCCGTTCGCCGACGCCTTCGACGGGATTTCGGAGTCGGGGGCCGGGCCCGAGGGATCGGCGTCCGACGAGCGGGGGGATGCCGGCACCGGGGCCGGGACCGGCGCTGGCGACGGCGCCGATTCCGACTCCGGAGATTCGGGAACGCACGGATCGTCAGACGTCGCCGAGTCGTCCGGGACCGGCGGGGATGCGGAGTCGTCCGGACCCGATACCGACCCGGACGGCGGGGAGTCCGGCGGGACCGAGTCGGACGACGACCTCGACGACTGGGGGTTCGGCGAGGTAAGCGGCGAGGGCGAGGAGTAGTGACATGAGCCTCGACACCGGATCGACGCTAGAACGGGACGTCAGCGGCGGCCTGGCGGACGCGTTCTACCCCCTGTACCGGCGGCTGTTCAACGAGGAGGGCGACTTCGTCGACAGCGTCGAGACGAAGCTGACCCAGGCGCGGATGGGCGCTACGGTCGAGATGTACCTCTCGCGGGCGCTGGCCATCGGCGTCCTCGCCGGCGCCGTTCTCTGGGCGGCGGGAACCGCGCTCGGCTGGGCCCTGTTCGAGTTCGGAATCCTGACCCCCGAGATGATCAGTACACGGGCGACCATCCCGAGCGAGCGGGCGGTCGAGATCCTGAACGCGTTGCGCGTGCCGGCGGCCATCGCGGTTTCGGGACTGGTCCTCGGGACCGCCGGGTTCGGCATGGGGTTCGGCACGCTCGTCGCGATCCCCTACTCGCGGGCGTCGTCGCGCGAACGGGAGATCAACATGCTGCTGACCGACGCGGTCTCGTTCATGTACGCGCTGTCGGTCGGGGGGCTGAATCAGCTCGAGATTCTCGAGGCGATGGCGCAGGCTGAGGACACCTACGGCGAGGTCTCCAAGGAGTTCCGGAGCATCGTCCAGGAGACCGAGTACTTCGGGATCGACTACCGCAACGCCATCCGAAACCAGGCCATGGTGACCCCGAGCGACGAACTCTCGCAGTTCCTCACCGACATGCTCTCCATCGTCAACTCCGGCGGCGACATGGAGCAGTTCCTCAGCGACAAGAAGGACAAGCACATGCGGACGGCAAAGCAGCAACAGGAGATGACCCTGGAGACCCTGGAGCTGTTCGGGGAGATGTACATGACGCTCTCGCTTTTCCCCCTGCTTCTCATCATCATCCTGGTCATCATGAGCATGCTCGGAAACGCCAAGATAGAGCTGCTGTTCGGGACGGTCTACGCCCTGATTCCGATGACGGGGATCGGCTTCCTCGTCCTCGTCTCGACGGTCAAGCAGGACGAACCGGGCGACGGTTACCTCCGGCCGGACGAGGGGGGGACGACCCGGCTGGAGGAGACGACCCAGTCGGGACTGCGTCACCTCGGCCTGGTCGAGAGCTACGTCGGGGATTTCAGCGTCTTCGACCGCATCAAGAGCAGCGAGGGCACCTACCAGACGCTCCAGCTCCTGAAGGCGCCCCATCTCTTCTTCAGGGACCACCCGCTGTTCACGCTCGCGCTGACGGTCCCGGCGGCGATCGCCCTCCTCGCGGCCGCGCTCGTGACCGCGGCGGCCCCGACGACCTGGTCGGGGCTGAAGGCCGAACCGGTCTGGGGGACCTTCATCTACTACTACGTGCCGAGCTACGTCGTCCTCGTGCCGCTCGCGTTCTTCTACGAGTGGAACGTTCGGTCCCGGAGCGCAATCACGGGCAAACTCTCCGAGACGCTGCGAAAGCTGTCCAGCGCCAACGACACCGGGCAGACGCTGCTGGAGTCGATGCAGACCGTCTCCGATACCTCCTCTGGCAAGCTCGCCGAGGAGTTCGAGGTCATGTACTCGAAGGTGAACTACGGGATGAGCCTGCGGGAGGCGCTCATCGAGTTCAACAACAAGTACCACATCCCGCGGCTCGCCCGCACGGTCAAGCTCATCAGCAAGGCCCAGGAGGCGTCCTCGCAGATCACCGACGTGCTGACGACCGCGGCCCAGGCCAGCGAGAACCAGGACGACATCGAGCGCGAGCGCAAGTCCCGGACCCGGATGCAGGTCGCCATCATCCTCATGACCTACATCACGCTGCTCGGCGTGATGGCCATCCTGAAGACGCAGTTCCTCGACGTGATGGCCGGGCTGGCCTCCCAGACCGGCGGGGGCGGCGGGAGCGAGGCCGCGGCCTCCAGCGCCGACTTCGGGGGCAACATCGACACCAACCAGCTCTCGCTCCTGTTCTTCCACGCGGTGACCCTCCAGGCGCTGCTCTCGGGGCTCATCAGCGGCTACATCCGGACGGCCGACCTCCGGTCGGGGGTGAAGTTCGTCGTCATCCTCCAGACGCTCGCGCTGGCGGTGTGGGTGGTGGTCGGATGAGCGGCCCGGGGCGGAACCGCCCGACAGATCGGGGACAGACCCCCCTGGACTTCGCCATCGGCGCCGGCATCTTCGTGGTCGCGGTGGTGTTCGTCGTCGCGTTCGTCCCCTCGATGACCGCGCCGTTCGAGGGGGGCGCCGGGGAGCGAACCGTGGCGGCCGACCGGGCGGCGACGCGGCTGGCCGAGGGACTGCTCGGGAGCCGCTCGACCCCGGCCACGCTCGACGCGGACTGCACCGTCGGGTTCTTCGCCGACGAGGACACCGCCTGCGGCTACGACGCCGGCGCGTCGCTGACGGGCCAGCTCGGGCTCCCCGACTACCGGAACGTGCGCGTCGAGTTCCTGGCCGACCTCGACGCAGACGGCGACGACGAGGTGGTCTGTTACGACGAGGACGCCGTCCTCGGCGACGAGCCGTTCGTCCCGGAGGGCGACGCGGACTGCGACGTGACGTTCCGCGCCGGCTCGACGGGGACCAGTTCGTCGATGTCCGTCTCGCGGCGCTCGGTCGCGGTGGAGACGGTCGGCGCCACGATGACCGTGAGGGTGTGGTAGCGTGCGGGCCCAGGCACACACGCTGGAGGCTGTCGTCGCCGCCCTGCTGCTCGTCTCCAGCGTCGTCTTCGCCCTGCAGGTCACCGCCGTGACGCCGCTCTCGGCGAGCACGTCGAGCCAGCACGTCGAGAACCAGCAGCAGGCCATCGGCGAGGGCCTCCTCGAACGGACGGCCCGGTCGGAGGCGCTCCGCCGCGCGGTGCTGTTCTGGGGGGACGCGGACGACGACGGCAAGCGCGAGTTCCACTGTGCACGGACCGACGAGGCGTACGCGGCCGATCCGAACGTCAGCGCCTGTGGCATCGCCGGCACGCCGAACGCGGTCCACGTCCCGCCCAACGACTTCGGCGCCGCCGTCAACGAGACGTTCGGGCCGGGCGTGGCGGTGAACGTCCGGGTGTTCCACCGGCGCGACGACAACACGACCGACGTCCAGCGGCTCGTCTACCGTGGCCGCCCGAGCGACAACGCGGTCCGGACCTCGGTGACGGTGACGCTCGCCGACGACGACGTGCTGTACGATCCGAGCGGGGACCCGACCGACACGCCGGTCGGCTCCGGCGCGGCCGCCTTCTACGCCGAGGACATCAGCGACGGCCCGCTCTACAACGTCCTCCGGGTGGAGGTGACGGCGTGGCGCATCTGAGCGACGACCGCGCCCAGATACTGCTCATCGGGGCGCTGGCCATGGCCGTGGCGTTCGTGGCGCTCGCGCTGGTGCTCAACAGTTCGGTCTACGTCGAGAACCTCGCGAACCGCGAGAACGTGGTCGTCGGCGGGCAGGGACCGACCGGCCATCAGGGCGACGTTCGGCGCGGCGTCGGCAAAGCGGTGGTCGCCGGCAACGCGAACGGGACCAGCCTCTCGGACCGCGAGGCCGAGGTGGAGCAGGGCGTGGCGACACTCCGGAGTGCGCTCCGGGCCTATCACGCCGAACGCGCGACCGTCGCGAACGTCACCCTCGTCGACACCGACGAGGGCACCCACGTCTTCCGGTCGACCGACGGCAACTTCACGGCCCCGAACGACGACGACCCCCACTGGCAACTGACCGCGAAAAAGAACCGATTCAGATACTTCTCCATGAACGTGAGTCGGTCGGGGCTGAAGGACATCGGTTTGAACTCGCCGTCGGAGGTGTTCTACCTCCGCGTCGATGACGGAACCGACGTCTGGACGGTGTACATCTATAAGAACATTAGCGTATCCCCGGATGAAACGGTTGTCAGGGTCGACCCGTCCGGGGCAACCTGCACCGACGCGACCGGCTCCCGGACCGACATCAACATCACGTCGGCGCGGGTCGCGGGCGAGCACTGCGAGGCGCTCGACTTCTTCGAGTCCGTCGACCCGCCGTACACCGTCGAGTTCAGGAACGCCGGGGCCGGCAACGTCTCCGGCCAGTACGACTTCACGGTCGAGGAACCGGCCCCCCTCTCGCCCGACTACGCGGGCGACGGCGGGATCACTACGCAGGAGGTCGTCTACGACGCGACCGCCGAGACCGTCTACTACTCGCCGGACGCCAGATACGTCGCGGACGTCCGGGCCGCTCCGGGTGAGCCCGATGCGTAGCAACGAGCGGGCGGTCTCCACGGCGTTCGGGTACGTCCTGTTGCTCGCGGTGGCGACGCTCATGGTCAGCGGACTGCTGCTCTCGACCGGCACGTTCATCGACGGCCAGCGCGACCAGACGACGCGCGAAGGCCTCTCGATCGCCGGCCAGCAGGCCGCGGGTGCGATCGAGACCGCCGATCGGCTGGTGCGATCAACGAACGCCGACCCCTCGACGCTCGTCGTCGAGCAGCGGTTGCCGAGGAACGTGGCCGGGGCGGGATACAACATCGAGGTGAACGACACGGGCGGCGACGCCGAACTCGTCCTCTCGCCCGCGGTCGCCGGCGCGGAGGCGTCAAACACGGTCACGGTGCCGCTGTCGAACGGGACGGCCGTGATCGAGACGAGCATCCAGGGTGGACCGATCAAGGTCGTGTACACCGGCAGCCGACTGGAGGTGCGTTCGGATGTCTGAGGGCCGCGATCCCGAGTCCGGCTCCGGCCACGATGCCCGTGGCGTCAGCGACGTGATCGGATTCGTGTTCGTGTTCTCGCTGATCGTCGCCTCGGTCTCGATCGTCTCGGTCGTCGGCCTCGGCGGTCTCCAGGAGACCCGTAGCACCGCACACATCGAGAACACCGAACTCGCGTTCGACGTGCTCGCCAACAACATCGAGGACATCCAGCGCCGGCGTGCCCCTGCGCGCGCGACCGAGATCCGTCTCGGCGGCGGCGGTCTGACGACCGGCAACGAGACGGTCGTCCGCGTGACGGTCGACGGCGTGACGACCAACCGGACGATCGAACCCATCGTCTACGAGTTCGACGACACGCGGATCGTCTACGAGTCGACCGCCGTCCTCCGGTCGGGGCGGGGAGGCGCGGTCTTCGTGCGCGAACCCACCTTCGTCCTGCCGGACGGATCGACGCCGAACCGCACCGCGATACCGCTGGTCGATACGGACGTCTCGGACGATCGGATCGGTGGGCGGACGACGGTGCTCGTCCGGACCACGCCGACCTCCCGGTCGGTGATCAACGACACCGACGACACGACGGTGACGATGAAAATTGAGACGACCGAGAAGCGGGCCGCCGCGTGGGACCGCTACCTCGACGACGAACTCCCGGACTCGGATCCGTGTTCCCACGGCGGCGGCGAGGCCGTCACCTGCACGTTCGATACCTCCCGCGTCGTCGTTAGCAGTACGCAGATCGTCGTCGATTACGAGTGAGCGGCCGGCGTCGCCGGCTCTCGGATTCGCATCCCACCGCGACGGCGGCCGACGCTCACCGCACGCGAGGGCCTCACTCTACCTTCACTTCGGTGACGCTGATGTGGAGGTACGTCACCTTCGGGGTCGTGGTCGCTCCCTCGAAGGCGCTGACGGTCCGGAGGGCCTCGTCGTAGTGGAGTTCGTTGTTGTTCGACGTCTGGGTGATGTCGCCGGCGATCGCCCCGAACACCGTCGCCTTGTTCTGGAACGTGATATTGGTCCCCGAACTGTTGCCGCCGGCGCCGTAGATGACGCCGCGAACGGTCGCGTTGTTCTGGAGCGTCACCGAGGCGTTGGGATGCGTGTAGAGCCAGAATCGCGGTGCCTTGTCCCCCGGATTGACGACATTCGTCTGTCCCTGGAGCGTGAGGGAGCGCCCCGTCCCGTCGCCGAAGTATATCTGGACCTCCGCCTCGCCGAGGACCTCGAGCGTCGACTGCCCCTGGATCGTCGAGTCCTGTGCGATGAACAGTTTGACGCCCCCGTTCGTGGTATCGAACGTCAGGTTTCCGCCGTCGAGCGACACCGAATCCACGTAGTACTCGCCCGGCGGGAGCGTGCAACTCGGCGAACACTCGGTGTCGGTGATCTGCTCGCCGTCTGCGACCGTGCCGGCGTTGTCGTTCGATCCCGAGAGGTCCGACTCCTCCTCGGTCACTTCGCTCTTCGAAGAGGGTAACTGGGTGATGACCGGTTCCTCGGGCGGGACGGGCGTTGCGGGATCGGCGGCCCCGTTCTCGCTCGTCGTCCCGCCGATGAATCCGGGTTCACCGGAGTCGTCCCCCTGAGCCTCCCCGCCGGTCGTGACGTCGCCGAGTACCTCCGACTCGCTCCCGCCCGACTCGGTCTGGTTGAGGTGACCGTTAGCGATCACGTCATCCTCGACTGTGACCGACTTCTGATCTAGAACGACATTGCCACCGGCCTCGACACTCCCGGTGATCGTGGCCCCGTCCTTGATAGTCACGTTGCCTCCGGCGATGACGTCGCCGTCGATAGTCGATTGGATCGTTGCGTTCCCGCCGACGTAGAGCGTCCCCCCGTCGATCACGGGACTGCTGCCGCCCTTCTCGAGCTTTGTCACGTCCCCGCCCACGTAGACGTCGTCCTGGAACTCGAGGTTACTACTGCCGTCGACGTGGAGATCGTCGCCGGTGTGGTACGGGCCCCCGAACGTGGGACTGTTCTGGATCGGATCGCTCGTGCCGTTGATCCTGATCCTACCGGTCACGTTGATCGAGTTCGTTATTTCCGCGTTGCCGCCGGCATCCACCGTCCCCTTGATAGTAATCGAATTCTGGGGATCGAAGTCGCCCTCGACGACGACCGGAGCGTTCGCGCCCTTGCTGCTCTGGTAGTCCCCGACGTCGGAGTCGTAGGAGTCGATGGCGCCCGTGTTCTGCAACTGGAGCACCCCGGCGCCGGAGACGACTGCGCCGTCCACGTTTGCCGGTTTGGCCGGCGCCACGAGCTGGATGGTGACGTTGTCGGCGGCGTGGTCGTAGGTGACATCGCCGGTGGTGCGGTCCTCGAAGAACTGGCCCCAGGCCTGGTAGTAGCGGCTGCTGATGGTGATGTTGACCTCGCTGTCGCGGATGGGGTTCTTGAGTCCCGACTGGGGGATGATGCTCTCGGTGTTCCCGGCCTGGTTGAGCCGAACCGTGTTGCCGCTGCCCTCCCCGCTGACGGTCACCAGCGGGAGCGTCAGCGTCGGTTCGCCGCCGCCCTGGGCGCGGTAGTGGAACTCGGGGGGCGAGACCATGACCGTACCGTTGTCCCGGTGACGCCAGACGCCGCCGCCCTGGTAGGCGACCGTCGTCTCCCCCTGGTCGTAACGCACGGCGCCGAGCGTGATCGTTCGGCTGAAACTGGTGTCCCCGGTAACCTCGATGGTGAGGCGGCCGGCGTCGGGGTCGACGGTCGTCCCCCCCGGACCGCTCCGGTCGGTCGGGACGTCGACCTCCCGATTCTCGACCGCTCCATGGGCGACGAGGCTCGCCTGGGAGTCGAACTGACTCATCGTCTGGGTGGCGCCGTTGATGGTCGCCTCGTCCTGGCTCTCCCCGATGGCGCTCGATCCGAGGACGACGACGATGGAGGCCCCGGTGATCACGAGGCCGAACAGGAGGACGACGCCCACTGTCTCCGACTGCGCCCGACAGGTCCGTCGCCAGCCCCCTCTATCCGACATGGCCCGCAGATTCGGGTCCCGCAGGGATAAATCCTCTACCGTGTTTCACCTGGCGTTAATGCCCCATTAACGGTCCGCGTGGCGCGCGGCCCCACGCATCGCAGGGCGTCACGACGCGGTGGCGGAACAGGAGATACTTATCGTTCGGGACACGACGGGGTTCCATGCGACGACGTCGGTACCTCGCCGCGCTCGGGGTCGGGGCGAGCGGGGTGCTCGCCGGCTGTTCGCGGTCCGGGGGCGAGTCGACGACCGCCCGGACCGGAACGGAGACGACCACGTCCACGTCCGGGGCGACGACACCCTCCGTCTCCGAGGCGTTCGAGGTGACCAAGCGCCAGGGCACCGAGACGGTTCGGCTGAACGAAGTCTGGGTGTTCGGGTTCTCCGTCCGGAACGTCACGGATACGACGCGCACCTTCCGGTCGACCCTCAGCGTCAAGGTCGACGGCACCGACGAGTGGCAGCAACTCCAGGGAGAGGTGGCGTTCGAGGTCGGTCCGGGGGAGACCAAGACCTGGCGTAGTCCGCCGTTCCGATACAAGTTCCTCCGGACGGACACCTACCGCCTCGACGCGCTCGGACTGACGTGGACGGTCGAGTCCCTTCCCCTCCCTCTCGATTACGGGCTCACCTACACCTCGCCGGTCGGTCTCCAGGTCACCGTTGGGCAGGTCACCTTCCGGAGCGAGAAGCCGGAGGGCGCCGAAAACGGAACTGCGACCGCCACGCCGACGCCGACACCGCCGCCACCGACCGCCGCCGACGCGAGCGGCACCAAGTGGGCCGTGGTTCCCCTCACGGTTGCGAACCCGACCGATCAGGCGCGAACCGCGCCGTTCCCCAAGGAGTTCACCTTCCGGGCGGACGGCGAGACGTACCCGGACGTCCCCCTCGACCATCCCGACCTCTATCACCGCGACCGGGCGCTCGAACCGGGCGAACCCCTGTCGGGCAACCTCTACTACGAGATTCCGGCCGGCACTGACGCGAACGCCATCGAAATCGTCCTGCAGCGCTCCTACAACCAGGGCAACCTCGACGGCGACATCAAGGTCATCTGGAGCCGCTGACCGCTCCGGCGTGTCAACCGGCCACAAGATTGAGAAGTGTTGGCATCCGAATACCGGGCGCATGGTCGTCCAGTCCGTCGTTCCGTACCACCATGCTCCGCGACCATGCACGGCGGCGGGCCCGTGACCCGTGCCATCTGTCGCCGGCTTGCGCCTGCCGGGCCCCCCTGACGGCCGGCGCCCCTCCGGTCGTCCGGCGATCCGCCGGCCGCCCCCGCACCTCCTCCGTCGGCCCCGTTCCGCCGCCGCTGACGCGCCGCGTCGCGGGATGGATCGGTCGGGCGGACGCCCCTCGAGTCGATGCCGCCATCCCGTGGTACTGCGGCCGGGTCGCCGTCGAACGGTTGCCAAAGCACTCCTCACGAACGCGGTGGCCGCGGCCATCGAGTCACAGATGGCCCTGCACGGGGCGCGGGCGGTGAGTGGCACGCGAACCTCTCCCTCGAGAGTCGGCGGGATGGCTTTTTATGATAGCTCGCCGTCATTCCGGGTGCCCGGAGGCGGCCACTGCCCACCCGGCCGCTCTCGGGAACCCTGCCAACTCGAAACCCGATGACCACGGGCCGCGCTCACGTGCGGCCGGGTTGTCTGCTTTTGCGCCCGTGCTCGACCGGTCATCAGGAGTCGAGCGGGGCCCGCACGTCGGCAATCTCGAAGGGCATAGCGTCCCGGAGCGAGCCACGACTGACGGACGGCGGTGTCTGCATCGGATACCTCCGCCTGCCGTTTCGTTCGATAGGCGAGTAGCGGCTGAACGCGCCCGCCGTCGGCAGACGGGACTGTTACGCCGCGTCGTCGTTCCGGCGGCGAGTGTCGCAGGGCGAGTGCGTGTCTCTCGCTTCCGGCCGAAAGATCCCCGGCCGATCTATAATCAATAATACGGTTGTTTGATGCAGGAGGAGGCCGAATCGGACCGGGGGAGGGTCCATGCACAAAGCACCGCAGTCAGAGGCTACGGAGGATATCGAATGTCCGGGGTGTCGAAAACCGGTTCCGATGAGGGCCAGGATCTGTCCTTACTGTGAGTTCGACCTGGACTGATCCGAGTACGTGGGCGAGTCCCGCTACTCTGCCCCGTCCCTCCGCTGTATTCAGCACGCCGCTCTAGAACCTGTACGGATCGAGCCGGCTTCTTCCGAACGGGGGGTCCGCATCAGGATTCGTCGGCGCCGACACCACCTGGACGACGGTCCCTGTCACGTCCGCGTGGCAGCGTACCGGACGGTCACGAGCGGCAGTCCGAACAGGCGGATACGCTGCTCTGCGAGAACGTCCGCCTCGACTCGGGCTGCTCCATTCGGGGGCGAGGGAGCGGCGAGGTCCTGCGCCGGTGCGACGCGGAACCGCTGTGTGGCCGGGAGCCCGAACGGCCCCGCGTCGGCGTGGAGATACAGCCCGCCGTCGGCACAGTCGGTCGTGAGTTCGACCCCGCCCCGGTAGTGGTCCATGCGGAGGACAGTAGCGAGGTTCACTCCGGGAAGCGGAACGGCGATGTTGACGAAGCGTTCGCCGTCCGTGACGTGGCTGGCGTAGATGGCGACGAACACTCCCTCTCCGGTGTCGTCGTCCGTCCGCACCCACAGCCGCGGGTCGTCGCGGGGGTCGGCTGTCGCAGCTGGCTCGGTGAGCACGAACAGATCGCTCGAAACGCGCTTCGGATCGCCGCCGGGACCGGGGAGATTCAGTTGTTCGATCCGACTCGTCCACCGGCTAGCGAGGGACGCACCGAACCGGAACGGGTGGTGCCAGGTCGCAGCGAGACTCATCTCGAAGTCGGTCGTCCGCTCGTAGAGTGCGCGCACGTCCGGATGAACGGCGCTCGGGTCGAACCCGGGTCGGGCGTAGTCCCCGAGCGAGTTCATCTCACCCGGGACCCTGTCGCCGCGGAGGTCCCTGCGGTCGGGCCACGTCGGGCCGATGTGACGATCACCGTGAAGCGAGGAGAGGGGGACGCCGCGCGCGCGACGGCGGGACCATCCGAGCGCGACACCGACGGCCGCAGTGACGCCGCCGAGACCGAGGGCGGCCGTGCGGAACGCGGGCCTGGACACGGTCGTGGTTCGACCTTCCCGGAGTTAAGCCCGGTGTCCCCTACGCGTTACCGGAAGTCTGCTGCACACGGAGCGCGTATCGCGCCCTGACGGCCCCCTCCCCGCCGGTGGCGTGGATCGAATCACGCTCCAGACGCCCCAGCCGCCACGCCGATCCCCGCTCGTCGACATGACCCTGGGGCGGTCAGGGCTGTTCCGTCGTCGCTCTTCCGACGGCCGGGTCGGGGGTCTCGATGCCCTCCTTCTCGAACGCGACCAGGCTCCGTTCGGTCATATCGGAGGCGAAGGCGAACTCGTCGCGCAGGTCGGCCACGTAGGCCTTCCCCTTGATCGTCCGGTAATAGCCCTGGTCCTCCACGACGACCGCGACCGAGCGACTGTCGTCGACGAAGACGTACTTCGAGGTTATCAGCGCCTCCTCCACGATATCGGCCGCCCGTCCGACGTCGGCGCTGGGGGCAACCGCGACTTCGACGACGACCATCATCTCCGGGGCGCCCGCGTTCGCGTTGGCCACGTTCTCGCTGAACAGCCTCGCGTTGGGGACGCGAACTGCGGTATCGTCCGGCGTCGTCAGCGTCGTCGCCCGGAGTCCGATGCCCGTGACCTCGCCGTAATGGTCGCCGATTTCGACCTTGTCACCGACGCGGTAGGGCTTCTCCGTGATGATCACCAGACCGCCGATGACACCCGCAAACAGGTCCTTCAGGCCGAAGCCGAGCGCCGCCCCGAGCAGCCCCGAAACCGCCAGCACCTGGGTTGTCGAGAGTTGGAGGAGTGGCCCCACAATGAGGTACACCGCGACGCCGTAGATCAGGAACTTGAACACCGGGATGAACATCTTGATGCCGATGCGGCGTCGCGGGACGCGCTCGGCGAGCGCCGCGATGGCAGCGGTACCGGCGCGAGCGACGAGATAGGTCACCAGCAGGACGAGGGCACTGTTGAGCAGGATCACCGGATCGACCCGTACGCCGCCGACGCCCGCCTGAAGGAGTGTCAGTGTAGCCCCCTCCGTTCGGTCTCGGTGACGGCGGTCGGGACGGCCGTCGGTTCGAGTTGTACCACGCCGTCTGCGGTGGAGACAACGCCGTCGCGGAGGAGGCGCCCGAGGACGCGTTCGGTATCGTCGACGATCCGGGTCAACTCCCCACGTTCGACGCGTTCTTTCAGGAGGACGATGCGCAGGCAGAAGGCCTCCTCACGGTCGAGATCGAGGTCGGTCCCGGAGGCCACGATGTCGCTCGGACGGCGTTCGTCGCGCCGACTGGCCTCCCAGATAGCCGTCGCGACGCCGACGTTGCCCTTCGAAATTGCTGCGAGGCGCTCGAAGACCACGTCCTGCGGGTCGACGTTGTCGTCGGCGAGCGACGCCGTGACCGCGGCGCGATTCGGGACCGGAACCGACACCGAGAGACCGTGGCCGCGCCAGCCGATCACGTAGCGCCGGGAGGCGAACAGCCCGTCCGGATCGGCCTCGTCGGGCGCGAACGCCGGCACCTCGTCGTAGCGCTCGAGTACGAGCGCCGCCAGGTCGGCGGCCGCGGTCGGCTCTATCTCGGTTCGAGCCGCGAACGTCCGGTCGATGCCCCGGACCCGTGCGAGATAGGTCCACGCATAGCTGTTCCACCCCGTCACAACCACCCCGTCACACTCGACGACGGCTCGCAGCACCCTGTCCAGTGGCTCGAAGCCACCGATACGGCGTTCGTAGAGGTGTTGACAGCCGTCCACGACCACGGGCCCGTCCCCGAGAGCCGACAGGAGGGGCTCGGCACCATCGCCGGGCCCGAGACGCAGGAGGTCGGTTCCGAGTCGGTCGGCAGCGCGTTCGAGTACTCGCTCGCGACCACCGAACGGCGGACCACACACCGCCAACGGCCCGGGGGACCGGCCGGTCAGGACCCGTTCGAAGGTCTCGACGCCCTCGCCGAGAAGCCCGGTCGGGACGGATGCCCCGTCCCGTCGCTCGGCGTCCGCACCGGCATCCACACGGCCGCGACTATCGCTCATGGGCCGGCCGTTCACCCAAAGCCACCGTAATAGTTGGCCCGTCGTACCGCTGTCGGAGCCCGGAACCGCACAGTCGTGCTCGGCACGGAGGGTGTGGGGGATCACATACATATGACCGCCACGATCTAGCATCGACCATGTATGACGGGATGGGATGACACGATTCGGGTGCTTCACGTCGACGACGATTCCGACTTTGCCGACCTAACAGCGACCCTTCTCGAACGCGAGGGGGACAGATTCACCGTCGAGACGGCGACGGGCGCCAGCGACGGGTGGGATCGACTCACCGGCGGCGATTTCGACTGTGTGGTCTCCGACTACGATATGCCGGGACGGAACGGGATCGAGTTTCTCAAAACCGTTCGCGAGGCCCATCCCGACATCCCGTTCATTCTCTTCACGGGCAAGGGTAGCGAGGAGGTCGCCAGCGACGCCATCTCCGCCGGTGTGACTGACTACCTCCAGAAGGGCCCCGGCACCGACCAGTACACGGTGCTGGCTAATCGTATCGAAAACGCCGTCGAACGGACCCGTGCACAGCGTGAGCGACAGCGCCATCTCGAAGCCATCGAAACCGCACAGGAGGGCATCAGCATTCTCGACGCGGATGGGAACTTCATCTACGTCAACGAGGCCTACGCGGACCTGTACGGCTACGATCCCGGGGACATGATCGGCGAACACTGGGAACTGATCTACCGGGATGAGGACGCCAGGGAGATCCGCGAAGACATCCTTCCGGTGGTCGAGGAAACGGGCCACTGGCACGGAACGACGACCGGGCTTCGGGCCGATGGCAGTACGTTCGTCGAGGACCACAACCTCGCGATAACCGACCGCGGCGAGTTCGTCTGCACCGTTCGTGACCTGACCGATCACCGGGCGCGGGAAGAACAGTTGCAGACGACGACGGGCCGGTTCGAGGCCATCTTCGAGGCCAGCAACGACGCCATCCTGATCCTCGATCCCGATCGCGACGTGATCGTGGACGCAAACCCGCGGGCCGAGGAACTGCTCGGCTACTCGCGGGAGGAGTTGGTGTCCTCGGTTGCGATTTCGGACCTTCATCCCGACGACATGGAACAGTATCGCGAATTTCTCGACGGCGTGCGAACGGAGGACGGCGGCCGGAGGGCGGATTTCCGATGTGTGACGAAGGCGGGCGAGCCAAAGGACTGCGAGATTTCGGTCTCGCCGATCGACGCCGACGATAGTCAGCACGTGGTCGCGACCGTCCGCGACGTTACCGAGCGCAAACAACGCAAGCGGATGATCGAGGGCCTCCACGATACGGCCCAGGCCCTCTCCCGGGCTACCACCGACGAACGGATCGCCGACATCGTGGTCACGTCGATGTCGGAGATCCTCGACATGCGGATGAACGCGGTCTGGTTCCACGACGGGGACGAGGACGTTCTCCGTCCGGTGGCGTGGACCGAACAGACCACCGAGGTCGTCGGTGACGTTCCGGCCTTCCGTGCCGACGAGAGCCTCGCGTGGGGGGTGTTCGAAACCGGCGACGTACAGCAGTACGATGACGTCTCGGCAGCGCCCGACGCCTACAATCCGGACACGCCGATACGGAGCGAAATTCTCCTGCCACTCGGCGATCACGGGGTGATCATCGTCGGCGCAACCGAGGTCGGTGCGTTCGATGCCATCGACGTCTCACTCGCGGAAACGGTCGCGGCGTACGCCGAGACGGCACTCGATCGGATCGAGCGCGAGGCGACGCTTCGCGCGGAACGGGAGACGGTCGAGCGGTTGTTCGAGACCAGCCCGGTTGCTATTACGATCGTGGCACCCGATGGGACCATTCGGCGAGCGAACGACCACGCCGAGGAGGTCCTCGGACTCACGCGCTCGGAGATAACCGACCGCACCTACGACGATCCGGAGTGGGGGATCATCGACGAAAACGGCGACCCCATTCCGAGCGAGGAGCTCCCGTTCGAACGCGTCCGTGATACGGGCGAGCCCGTATTCGACTACGAGCACGGGATCGAATGGCCCGACGGCACGCGTCGATGGCTGTCGATCAACGCCACTCCGCTCACGACCGATGGCGGCGATCTCGAGGCGGTGATCGCTGTCACCAAAGACGTAACTGCGCAACGCGAGCACGAACGCGAGATCGAACGGCAAAACGAGCGCCTCGAGGAGTTCGCCAGCATCGTGAGCCACGATCTACGAAACCCCCTGAACGTGGCCCAGGGCCGACTCGAACTGGCCCGGGAAGACTGCGAGAGCGCGCACCTCGATGACGTGGCTGCTGCGCTCGACCGGAGTCAGGCCCTGATCGACGACCTCCTGCGGCTCGCACGGGGCGGCAACACCGCCACCGGCCTGGAAGCGGTCGACCTCGCAGCGACGGTCGAGGACTCCTGGGCGAACGTCGAGACGGCCGACGCAACGCTCGTGATCGAAACTGAACGGACGATCCGGGCCGATCGTGGTCGGCTGAAACAGCTGTTGGAGAACCTGATCCGGAACGCCGTCGAACACGGTTCCACGGGCAGTCGGCCAGAGGCCGACGACGCCGTCGAGCACGGCTCCACGGGCAGCCAGGCTCCGCCTGGCGACGCCCTCGAACACGGCGGTGAGGGCGTGACGGTCACGGTCGGGGACGTGGCGGGCGGGTTCTACGTTGCGGACGACGGCCGGGGCATACCGGCAGACGAACGCGATGACGTGTTCCAGGCGGGATACTCGACGTCGGCGGAGGGGACTGGCTTCGGACTGAGCATCGTCAAACAGGTAGTCGAAGCACACGACTGGGAGGTCCGCATCGCGGAGAGCACGGAGGGCGGTGCTCGATTCGAGATCACCGGCCTCCAGGTTGCGTCCGAATAGAGGCGCTCTATCCCCTCTTCCCCGGAATCGACCCCGCACGGTCCGGTCCGCGGCGGCGGGATGAACCGAGATCCACACCGTCCGCTACGCGGCGGGATGGGCGTTCCCGGCGGCGGCGCCCGTGCGTCCACATTCCCCACAGTCAGCCGAGGGCCGGCGCTCGAAACGGCAACCCAGCAGAACGGGAATCCCCGCACCGGGTCGAGCGTCTATTCCTGTGCCGGTTCCGTTCCGCCGCCGTACTTGATGAAGACGAACGCGAGGCCGAGCGTCGCGATCATCGCGACCGTGGTCGCGACCCCGAGCGTCAGGGCGCTCTGGGGGACCTGCGGGCCGGCACCGGCTCCCTCCCCCTCGCCTTCGCCGGCGCCGGGGACGGGACCGACGACGACGACGCCCTTCATCCCGAGCGACTGGTGGGGCTGGCAGTAGTACTTGATGACGCCCTCGGAGTCGAAGGTCTGAGAGAAGGTGAAGCCGGCCTCGCCGCTCAACTGCGATTCGAAGTCGGCCCCCGACTGGGCGACGACGTTGTGCTGGCCGCCCTCCCCCGTCCATTCCCAGACGACCTTCGTCCCGGGGTCGACCTGGACCGCAGCCGGGCCGAACCCAAAGGCTCCGCCGTTGGCCTCCACCCCGACCTGAATGGTCACCGAGTCCGAGCCGGTCTCGTCGACCACCGTGCCGTAGTTCCCGACACCGGACATCCAGCCGCCAAAGGACGGCTGGGCCGTCGCCGTCCCGGCCGCCGCGGTCGCTCCCGCCGCGGCGGCCCCGCCCGCGGCCGCGGTCCGGAGCAGCGCCCGCCGAGAGAGGTCCGTCTCGCTCATGCCCGCCGGTTGGCAATCCCCCGTACTGAATCCACCGGTTCGGAGCGCCCCCGGCGCCGCGGCGGCGGTTCCGGAACCCTTTTCGGACTCTCGTTACCACGGGGGCGTATGACGTCACGCGCCGAACGGGACCTCCGCGAGCAGCTCCTCGACGCGTTCGGGGACGCCGATTTCCCCGTCGACGACCAGATGGAGCTCGTCCCGATCCTCCCGGACGGTCCGATGACGACGTTCGAGGTCGACGACCGGAGCTACACGGCGATGGAGCTCGCGGCCGCGATCGCGGAGCACCAGGAGTTCCCCTACGAGTCGGCGGAGGCGCTCGTCGACGACGTCATCGACGCGATGCGGTCCGAGGACATGCTCTGAGGTCCGGGTACCGTCTCCGCCTCCTCCCCGATCACCCGTCAGCCGCCCGATACCCTGCCGGCCGCCCGGTTCTCCGCGGGCCGAGTCGCGTCCTCGCTACGCCCGGCGGAGTTAACCGTCCCCGGGTCGGTACGGGAGCCGTGACCGACTCCATCCCGGACTTCGGCGTCGAGCGGTACCTCAACGTTCGCAGCGCGCGCGGTGCCTCGCTCGCCCCCGATGGCACGCTCGCCTTCCTGCTCGACACGACCGGCGTCCCGCAGGTCTGGACCGTCGACGAACCCACGGGGTGGCCCACACAGCACACGTTCGGCGACGAGCGCGCGACCTTCGTCGAGTGGTCGCCGGAGCGCCGGGAGTTCGCCTTCGGCCGCGACGAGGGAGGCAACGAGCGCGTCCAGATCCTCCTCGGGAACCCGTCGACCGGCGAGACGACGGACCTCACCGCCACTCCCGACGCCAAGCACCGGTGGGGCGGGTGGCGGCCCGACGGCGAGCGGTTCGCGTTCGCCGCCAACCGCCGCGACGAGTCGGCGTTCGACGTCCACGTCGCCGACCGCGACGGGGCGGACGAGCGCGTCCACGAGACGACCGGCTGGTTCGACGTCGCCGGCTGGAGCCCCGACGGGGACCGCCTCGCCCTGGTCGAGTCCCGATCCAGCTTCGACCAGGACGTGTACGTCCTCGACCCCGGGGCCGACGAGCGGCGCCGCCGGACGCCGGCCGGCGTGGAGGCGCGCTACGGCGGCGTCGAGTGGGGGCCGGCCGGCGAGTGGCTCTACCTCGTCACCGACCGCGCGAGCGACACCCTGCGACTGGAGCGCGTCCCGGCCGACGGGCCTGTTCCCGACGACGGGGACGAGGGGGGGAGCGGGAACGCAGACGCGGGCGGGAACGCCGACCACGGCTTCGAGGTCGTCGTCGCGGGCGGCGAGTGGGAGGTCGACGGCGTCTCCGTGGACCCGGACACCGGCCGTATCGCCTACTCGCGGAACGTCGACGGCTACACCGAACTGACCCTCGGCCGCCTGGAGGGGGGCGTGGTCGTCGACGCGTCGACGCCGGAACTCCCGGAGGGCGTCGCGGGCGGGGTGGCGTGGGACGACGACGGCGAGCGGGTCGCCCTGACCGCCACCGGCCGGACCGAGAACGCGAACGTCCACGCCGTCGGAGGGGACGGACTGACCCGTCTCACCGACGCCGGGACCGCCGGCATCCCGCGGGACACGTTCGTCGCGCCCGAACTCGTCCGGTACCCCGGCACCGACGGCCTGGAGGTCCCCGCCTTCTTCTCGCTCCCCCCGGCCGACACGGGGCACGGCGAGACGCCGGTCGTGGTGGACGTCCACGGCGGCCCCGAGTCCCAGCGGCGGCCGTCGTTCAGCCCGGTGACCCAGTACCTGCTCGCGCAGGGGTACGCCGTCTTCGAGCCGAACGTCCGCGGGTCGGCGGGCTACGGCCGCGAGTACGCCGCCCTTGACGACGTCGAGGGACGGCTGGACGCGGTGGCGGACCTGCGGGCCGGCGCGGAGTGGCTCTCCGACCATCCGGCCGTCGACCCCGACCGTATCGCCGTGATGGGCGCCTCCTACGGCGGGTACATGACGCTCGCGGCGCTCACCGAGCATCCCGACCTGTGGGCCGCCGGCGTCGACGTCGTCGGCATCGCGAATTTCGTGACGTTCCTGGAGAACACCGGCGACTGGCGGCGGTCGCTCCGCGAGGCCGAGTACGGGTCGCTGTCGGAGGACCGCGACCTGCTGGAGCGGATCAGCCCGATCAACCGGATCGATCGCATCGAGGCGCCACTGTTCGTCCTCCACGGCGAGAACGACCCGCGCGTGCCCGTCGACGAGGCCCGGCAGATCGTCGAGGCGGCCCGCGAGGAGGCGGGCGTGCCCGTGCAGGAACTTATCTTCCCCGACGAGGGCCACGGGTTCAGCAAGTTGGAGAACCGCGTGGAGGCGTACACGGCGGTGGTCGAGTTCCTCGACGAGCACGTGTAGCGGCGCCTCCGGCGGCGGGCCGGGTCGTCGGGACGCCGTGGACCACGGTTCCACCAGCCCCGACTCGGGGACTCGTCGGGACGCCGTGGACCACGGTTCCACCAGCCCCGACTCGGGGACTCGTCGGGACGCCGGAAGACGGCACGAGCGGGTGGGCCGCTCAACCTCCGTCAGAGTAAAACGACGGCGCGGCGAAACGCCACTATGGGCGCGGACGCGGAGCACGCACAGCGGCCGATCCGGTGTCTCGTCGCCAAGGTCGGGCTGGACGGTCACGACCGGGGCGCGCACGTCATCGCACAGGCCTTCCGGGACGCCGGTTTCGAGGTCATCTACTCCGGCCTCCACCGGGCGCCGGAGGAAATCGTCCAGGCGACGGTCCAGGAGGACGTCGACGTCCTCGGCATCTCCATCCTCTCGGGAGCGCACAACACCCTCGTCCCGAAGGTCATCGAGGGGCTGAAGGAGTACGGCGCCTTCGAGGACACCCTCGTGCTCGTCGGCGGCATCATCCCCGACGACGACGAGAAGCGTCTCAAGGAGTTGGGGGTCGCCGAGGTGTTCGGCCCGGGGACGCCGATGAGCGAGACCGTCGAGTTCGTGCGCGAGCACACCCCGGAGCGACGATGACCGGCGGGGCGGACGGCGATAGCGCCGGTCAGGCGTCGGGAGCGACCGACGACCGTCCGGCGCTCGTCGACGACCTGCTCGCGGGCGACCACCGGGCGCTCGCCCGCGTCATCACGCGGATCGAGAACCGGGCGCCGGGCTACCGGGATCTGGTATCGGCGCTTCACCCCCACGCCGGGTCGGCGTCGGTCGTCGGCGTGACCGGGAGTCCGGGGGCGGGCAAGTCGACGCTCGTGGACAAACTCGCGAAGGCGTACCGCGACCGCGGCGAGACGGTCGGCATCGTCGCGGTCGACCCCTCCTCGCCCTTCACCGGTGGCGCGGTGCTCGGCGACCGCATCCGCATGGGGTCGACGGTCGGGGACATGGACGTGTTCGTCCGGTCGATGAGCGCCCGGGGACGGCTCGGCGGCCTCTCGACGGCGACCGATGACGCCGTCACGGCGCTCGACGCCTTCGGCAAGGACCGGGTCGTCATCGAGACCGTCGGCGCCGGGCAGAACGAGGTGGACGTGGTCCGGACGGCGGACACGGTGGCCGTGATCGTCCAGCCGGGGTCGGGCGACGACGTCCAGATGCTCAAGGCCGGCATCCTGGAGATCGGCGACGTGTTCGTCCTCAACAAGGCCGACGTGGAGGGGGCCGACCGGACGGCGGCCGACCTCCGCGAGATGATCGAGCGCCGCGAGAGCGGCGCGCGCGGCCAGCCGGGCCACCACGGCGCCGGCGCGAGCGTCGACGGCGTCCCGGACGCGAGTTCCGGACGCGGCGGCGGATCGGCGGTCGGCCGTGCCGACGCGAGCGCCGAGGACGCCGCCGAGGAACCCTGGTCGCCGCCCGTCATCGAGACGGTCGCCACCCGCGGCGAGGGGGTCGAGGACCTGCTCGCGGCCCTCGACGAGCACCGCGACTGGCTCTCGCGGACCGGCCGCCTGCGCGAGCGCGCCCGCCGGCGTCACGCGGCGGCGATCCGACGGCTGCTCCGCGAGGACGCCGGCCGCCTGGTGGAAGAGGAGCTAGAGCGCCGCGGCGGCGTCGAGACGCTGGCCGAGGCGGTGCTCGAGGGCGAGACCGATCCCTACGCGCTGGCCGACGAGGTGCTCGCCCCGGTCGCCGACTGCGTCCGCGAACGGCGGGCAAGCGAGGGCGACGGGCCGGCCGGCTAGCCGCAGTGCGGGTCGATGTCCTCGCGTGCCGGCGGTCCGCGTCCGTTCCCTTCCCACTCCGGGCGACGATGCGCTTACGTCGCTCGCGACTGTACCGTCGTCCATGAGACTCCGACGCCTGCTCGGCTACGCGGCGCTCCTCGTCGGAACGCTTGCGGCCGTCACGCGCGGACTGCGGGGCAGCGCCGGCGCGCTCGAACCGCCGCTCGACGGCGTCCATCACACCTTCCGCTGGCGGGGTATCGACGTCGCCTACACCGAGGCGGGGGACCCGGACGACCCGACCCTCGTCTGTCTCCACGGGGTGAACGCCGCGGGGTCGAGCGGCGAGTTCCGCGAGGTGTTCGCCGACCTCGCGACCGACCACCACGTGATCGCGCCGGACCTGCCGGGGTTCGGGCGCTCGGATCGGCCGCCGCTCGCCTACTCGGCGGCGTTCTACGAGGACTTCGTCGCCGCGTTCCTCGCGGAGTTCGACTCGCCGTCGGTGCTCGCGTCGGGACTGACGGCCACGTACGCCGTCGTCGCCGCCAGGGGGGACGGCGTGGAGGCGCCCGCCGACGCCGCCGTGGACGTCGAACGGCTCCTCCTGGTCTGTCCGACCGCCGTCGCCGGTCCCGACCCGCCAAGACCCCTGCTCCGGGCGCTCCTGCGGGCGCCACTGGTCGGCGAAGCGCTCTACGACCTCGTCGTCTCCCGGCCCGCGATTCGCTACTTCAACGCCGACCACGGCTACTACGACATCGAGAACCTCTCGCCCGCGTGGGCGGACTACGAGTGGCGGACGGCCCACCAGCCCGGTGCCCGGTATCCCGTGGCGTCGTTCGTGAGCGGGCATCTCGACGCCGACGTCGACCTGGCGGCGTCGCTCGCCGACCTCAACGTCCCGACCACGCTTCTCTGGGGCCGCGAGGCGGAGGTGACGCCGCTCGCCGACGGGCGCGAGATGGCCGAGCGGAGCGACGCCCGCCTGGTCGTCTTCGACGATGCGCTCCTCCTGCCACACGTCGAGTTCCCCGACGCCTTCGCCGCGCAGGTCCGGGTAGCGACGGGCGTCACCGCCGGCGACGGAACCGACGACCGCCCGGACGTACAACCCGCTACCGCGGTCTGAGGACGACGACGCGGTCGTCGGTTTCGGGGTTCGTCCCGACGTCGACGCCGACGGGCATTCCGACCTCGACGTCCCCGGTGTCGACGCCTCTGACGAGTCCCGTAATCGAGACGTCGCCGAAGTCGGCTATCGCGGTGACGTAGGGCGTCTGACCCACGAAGTCGGGCGTCCCGACGTGGACGACGGTGTACGTCTCGACGCGCCCCGACGCGGGCAGGTCGCGCCGGTCCACCTCGCCCCCGCAGTGAGGGCAGACCCGGCGCGGGGGGAGCGATCCGTGGCCCGACTCGCAGGTGAGGTAGTACCCCTCGCCCGCGTCGATGGCGGCCAGCCAGTCGTCGTAGCCGCCGTCGCGGTCCTCGCGGCTCATCCCGTCACCTCCAGCACGTGGACGACGGCGCTGGCGACCGTCCCACCGGCGTTGTGGGTGACGCCGACCGCGTCGTCCGGCACGGCGTCGCTGTTCGGGTGATCCCCCCGGAGCAGGCGCGTCATCTCCACGACCTGCGAGGCGCCCGTGGCGCCCACCGGATGGCCCTTCGCCTTCAGCCCCCCCGAGAGGTTCACCGGCAGGTCGCCCCCCGCGGTCGTCTCGCCCCGCCGCGCGGCGCCGATTCCCTCGCCGTGTTCGTAGAGGCCGAGCGCCTCGACCGCCAGCACCTCGGCGATGGTGAAGCAGTCGTGGACCTCCGCGAGGTCGACGTCCGTCGCGTCGATGCCGGCGTCGGCGTACGCCTCGTCGGCCGCGTCGGCGGAGGCCGGCGTGCGGGCGAGGTACTCGCGGTCCTGGAGCGCGAGCCGGTCGCCGCCCTGGCCGCTTCCCGTAATCGCGACCGGCGCGTCGAGGCCGCGCTCGGCCGCGTAGTCGTCGGCCACGAGCACCAGCGCTGCCGCGCCGTCCGTGATGGGACAGGCGTCGTAGAGTCGCAGGGGCTCGGCCACCGGCTGTGCGTCCAGGGCCTCCTCGACGGTGATTGCGCGCCGGAACTGGGCGTACTCGTTCTCCAGCGCGTGGTCGTGGTTCTTCACGGCGACGTGGGCGAGGTCCTCGCGGTCCCCGCCGAACGCCCCGAAGTAGGCCCGGGCCATGAGCGCGTAGGCGCCGGGAAACGTCATCCCGGCGCGGACCTCGTGGAGTTCGTCGGCCGCGATGGACAGCGCCTCGGTCGCCTCCGCGACGGAGACGTTGCTCATCCGCTCCATGCCGCCGACGACGGCGACCGTTGCCTCGCCGCCACGGATCGCTCGCACCGCCGCACGGACCGCGGTCCCGGCCGACGCGCAGGCGCTCTCGTACCGCGTCGCCGGACAGTCGAGCCCCGCCGCCTCCGCCATCAGCGGTCCCTGGTGGCCCTGACGCTCGGCCAGCGCCCCCATGAAGTTGCCGTAGTGTAACTCGTCGACCTCCCCGCGGGAGACGCCGGCGTCCTCGACGGCGGCGACGGCAGCCTCCCCGAACAGGTCGCGACCCGTGCGCTCCGGATGGTGGCCGAACGGCGTCAACCCGACCCCCGCCACGCGTACCCCGGTCATGACTCTACGTACCGGTACCGGAGTAAAAGGCCTTGTCGCCCCGGAACGCGAGTGTCCCCTCGCCGCAGTCCGGCGGATTCGACGCCCGTCGCTCGCCCACTCGTCATCCGTCGCGGGGAGACGCCCGTTCGCCGCATCCGCCGGCTCCGTACGTCCCGACCGTAACCTTGAGGCGACGGCCCCCCGTCGCCGGGGGGCATGGACCCCGAGTGGATCGGACGGACGTTCACGAGCGACGTCGGCTGGACGCACCTCGAACGACTCGTCGACGTCGGCAGCCGCATGGCGGGGACGGACGGCGAACGGGCGGGCCGGGAGGCGACCGGCGAGGCGCTCGCACGGGCCGGCGCGCGCGACGTCAGCGTCGACGAGTTCCCCCTCCAGGGCTGGGAGCGCGGCACGAGCACACTCGCCGTCGGCGGGACCGATCAGGAGTGCATCGCGCTCCCGCGGAGCCCCGCCGCCAGCGCGACCGGCGACCTCGTTCACCTCGGCCACGGCCTTCCCGAGGACTTCGAGCGCGACCTGACGGGGGCCGTGGTCGTCGTCTCCTCGACTGTTCCCGACCACGTCGACCGGTTCGTCCACAGACGGGAGAAGTACCACCGCGCGGTCGAGAGCGGGGCGGCGGCGTTCGTCTTCGCCAACCACGTCGAGGGCTGTCTCGCCCCGACGGGGAGCGTCGGCGGCGTGTCGGGCCCGCTCGGCGCCATCCCGGCGGTCGGCGTGAGCCGCGAGGTCGGCGCGCGCCTCGACCGCCGATTCGCGGGCGACGAGGCCGCCGTGACCGTCGACTGTGCGACCCCCGACGCGACGAGCGCCAACCTCCACGCCGAGGTCGGCCCCGACACCGACGAGGAGGTGCTCCTGACGAGTCACGTCGACGCCCACGACATCGCGGAGGGGGCGATGGACAACGGGGCCGGAACCGCCACGCTCGTCGAGGTCGTGCGGGCGCTCGCGGACCGCGAGGCCGACCTCGCTACCCGCGTGCGGGCCGTGGTCTTCGGCGCCGAGGAGGTCGGACTCGTCGGCTCCACCCACGAGGCCGAGCGGTGCGCGACCGACCGGATCCGGGCGGTCGTCAACCTCGACGGCCTGCTCCGCGGGCGGACGCTCCACGCCTCGACCCACGGCTTCGCCGACCTCGCCGATGCCGCCCGCGCGGTCGCGGACCGGACCGGCCACCCCATCGAGGTCGTTCCCGAACAGGTTCCCCACAGCGACCACTGGCCGTTCGTCGCGCGCGGCGTGCCCGGCTACATGGTCTCCGGCGAGAGCGACGAGCGCGGACGGGGGTGGGGCCACACGCGCGCCGACACCATCGACAAACTGGAGCGGCGGAACCTGCGGGAGAGCGCGGTTCTCCTGACCGAACTCGTCGTCGAACTGACCGGACGACCGGTCGACCGCCGCGACCCGGCGGACGTCGCGGCCGACCTGGAGGCGGAGGGGCACGCGGAGGGGATGCGGCTCACGGGCGACTGGCCGTTCGACGGATGAGGGTCGCGTGCGAACGGATTGGAAAAACTCTAATGACTCTAACCCGCGACTGACGGTATGGACCCGTTGCAGTTCCTCGTTCCGGTCGGTGCCCTGGAGGCGGCGAGCCCGGTGATCACCTACGGGCTCCTCCTCCTCGCGCTGGCGAACATGGGCACGCGGTACGCTGCCCACGAGCAGTACGCGTCCCAGGCCGAGGACGGCGCGGAGGCGATCAGTCGGCACGTCCCACACGTCGTCACGTCCTTCCTGCTCGTCCTGTTCGCCTTCGCGTTCACCGTGATCGAACCGCACGGCGGAATCGTGGCGTCGGTGCTCGTGGTCGGCACGCTGGTCGCCGACTTCTTCGAGTTCGAGTCACGCAAGGTGGAGGCGCGCAACGGCATGGAGATCGAGCGACCGAAGAGCGCGCTCGTCGGTTCGATGATCGTCCTCGCCTACGTCGCCTACCAGAGCCTCTTCTTCGTCATCCAGCCCGTCTGGAACGCGGTGATCTGACCCCGGGTCGCGCCCGCGTTTCCCGCCGGCCCCCTCCGCTCCCGTTCTCGCCCTCGCGCTCGTCCTGTTGCCGGTGTCGGCGGTGCCCGTCGCTATCCGCTCGATACGGCGGGAGGAGGACCGCGGTATCGTCGCTCCGGACGGTCGGGTTCCGCGCTACTCGTGACCGGCTCCGATCAGCCCGACTCGCCGTCGCCGCCCGTGGCCTCGCGGGCCTGACGCGCGGCGGGGAGGAGCACCCAGAAGGTCAGCGGGCCGAGCAGCGCGAACCAGAAGAGCACGTCCATCAGCGTGATCGCCAGGCTGTTCAGGAGGTTCGCGCTCTCCGGTGCCACCGTGACCGGGGCGACGAGCTGCTGGGTGCTCGCGAAGCCGGGCGTCCGGTACCAGCCGGCCAGCACCATCCACGCCAGCCCGGCGCCGGTGAAGATGCCGAGCCCCTTGATGAATTCGTCAGCCATCGGTCGAACCTTCACCCCCGTCGTCTTGAGCGTTTCCCATTCCCCGGGCGCGAAAGCGGGTCCCCAGGATGTAGACGCCCGCCCCGCCCCCGATGGTTACCAGGCCCAGCACCGCGAGCGCCGCGCTGAGGAGGTCCGGCGCCGGGCGGACGCCGAGTGCGGCGAGCACCCCGACGACCACCCCGCGGAGGACGCTCACCTCCAGGGTCGCGGCGTCGAGCAGGGTGAACCCGAGGACGACGGCGACGACGGCGACCAGCGTCGAGAAGACGGTCACCGTCTTGTAGAGGCGCATCGGGACGATGACCTCCCGCCGCCCGGCCCCGCCCTGCTCCGACTCCGTGCGGGGCTCGGTGGCCGGTCCCTCGTCCGGGTCACCGTCGCCCACACCGCCCCGTCCGTCGGTCGCCTCGGCGTCGGCGTCGGCCATACCCCGACGTGGGCGTCCACGCACTTTCGCTTTCCGTCACGGATGCGTGGCGGCGGCTTCCGGGCGGCGGCGCGACAGTACTGTGCTGGCGTCCATCGACAGCGGACAGTGGACGGCAGGCGTGCCGCTACGAGTGCGGCGAGCGAACGGAATCGAAACAGGTGGAGAACGAGCAGGACCGAGGGGGGTGTGAGCGCTACTTCGGCGGCCGGAGCCGGTAGTACCGCCGGTTGAGGTCGTACATGTACCCCTCGCGCATCGTCTTCAGCACCGCGTAGGTGACGATGCCGCCGACGAGTGGCAGGAGGAACGTCAGGTCGAACAGGAGGTGGACGTCGAACGGGACGAGGTTCTTGATGGCCAGCACCGAGATGGTGAACGCGAAGATGACGCCGAACATGCCGACTGCCGCCCAGAACGGCTGTTCGACCGGCCGGCGGGCGCTGCCCTTGTTCAGGAACGGAGCGACGGCGATGAAGCTGACGACGACGATGTTCGCGAGCACGCCGTACGTCCGGTCGGCCATCAGCTTCTGTCCGCTGAGCAGCGACAGTTCGGGGTTGAGCGGACCGAGCTTCAGCAGCCCGAACGACCAGTAGAGGTACCAGTCCGGGAGGATGATCGCCGGCGTGCTCGACGGGTTCGCCGGGGCGCCGATGTGTGGGGGCATGGTCGCCGAGAGGAAGAAGATCATCCCGACGAAGAACGACGCGATCGAGAGGTTCCGGACCGTCTCGTGGGGCCAGGTCGGGAAGCCGAGAACGTCGCGCTCGACGTAGTCCGATTCCTGGCGGAGGTCCTGGTCCTCGCGACGGGCCCGCTCGAAGTACTCGTAGGTGAGTCGGGAGAGCCCGACCTTGCGTTCCTTGCGCTCGCGCCAGGTCGGCGTCTCGTCGTCGGGGGCGACGATGCCGGAGCCGTCGGCGCGGGGCTGTTCGCCGTCGTCCGCGGGGGCGTCGGTGTCAGTCATGGTTTCAGTGTGGTTCGGCGATGCCCTGCACCCAGACGATGCCGATGTGGACGGCGATGAGCGTCGTCACGACGAACGGGAGCAGGAACACGTGGATGATGTACATCCGCTGGAGTGTCGCCTGTGAGAGGGTGAACCCGCCGAAGAGCAGCTGGGCGACCCACTCGCCGGCCAGCGGAATCGAGAGCGACATCTCGACGCCGATCTGACCGGCCCAGAAGGCCAGCTGGTCCCACGGGAGCAGGTAGCCCGTGTACCCGAAGACCATCGTCAGCGAGATGAGGATGATCCCGAGCAGCCAGTTCAGTTCGCGGGGCTCCTTGTACGCGCCCGTGAAGTAGACGCGCAGCATGTGGAGGAAGACCGCCGCCACCATCACCTGTGCGCTCCACCGGTGGATCGAGCGGAGCATGAAGCCGAACTGGATGTCGCGCATGATGGCCTCGATGGAGCAGTACGCGACCGAGGCATTGGTCACGTCGCAGGCGCCGGCCGCCGTCGAGGGCGAGTAGTAGAACCCGAGGAGGGCCCCGGTGATCGCCGCGACGACGTAGGCGAGCGTCGAGAACGACCCGAGCGTGTACAGGGGGTACCAGTACCAGAACTTGTTGTCGAGGTCGTACTGTTCGGT
The DNA here is from genome assembly GCA_042219325.1 of Haloferacaceae archaeon. Lineage (GTDB taxonomy): Archaea > Halobacteriota > Halobacteria > Halobacteriales > Haloferacaceae > CAZMLQ01. The sequence goes on from JBDGQA010000023.1 coordinate 28,852, forward strand.
GTGACTCTTCGGCATCTGGAGGTTGACCCGGTAGTAGAGGGTCTCCAGGAGCTCCAGGTAGTCGACGATCCGGAATCGCGCGTCCAGCCAGACCAGCGTCGTCAGGAACGCCGTCTCGACCGGGGTGAGGTCCTTCTCCTTGATCCAGCCGTAGTGGTCGTGTTCGTCCTTCTTTTCGAGGCTCATTGTCTCACTGTTTGTAGTACGGGTAGATCGCCCGCTTGACGTGATCCCAGGCGCCCTCGCCGAGATGGGTGCCGTCGACGTCGTCCTCCCGGGTGTAGACGTCCTCCCACTTGCGCCGGCGCTTCTTGACGATCATCACGTCCGGGAGGAACTCCTTGCGGTACAGCGCCAGGATGAACGCGAGGTCGACGAAGATCACCGCGAGCAGGGCGCCGAGGAACATGTTGCCCGTGTCGGTCAGCCCCCAGCCAGTGACGAGGCCGAAGACGAACAGCGATACGAACACCACCTCGACGACCGTCAGGATCACGATGGCGATGGCCGCCGCGGTGCTCTCGCGTGCGGGTTCGTACCGGTGGATGTCGCCGTAGGTGCTACCCTTTGCGGACATTTACTCCCCACCTCCGTGTCCGGAGTGCGGCGTCTCGCCGTACTTCAGGACGTAGAAGCTGTACACCACGCTGACAATGATCGCGAGGATCGTCGCCGACCCGACCCAGTGGGCCTGGATCGGCACGCCGAGTTCGTGGAGTTTCTTCGGCCCGCCGCCGCCCTCGCCGCCACCACCGCTGGGCATGGCGCCGACGACGACGACGCCCTTCATGCCGAGCGAGCGGTGCGGCTGGCAGTAGTACTTGATGACGCCCTCGGAGTCGAAGGTCTGAGAGAAGGTGAAGCCGGCCTCGCCGGTCAACTGCGATTGGAAGTCGGCCCCCGACTGGGCGACGACGTTGTGCTGGCCGCCCTCTCCCGTCCACTCCCAGGTGATCTTCGTCCCGGGGTCGACCTGGACCGCAGCCGGGCCGAACGCGAACGCCCCGCCGTTGCCCTCGGCGCCGACCTGGATCGTCACCGAGCCCGAGCCGGTCTTGTCGACCACCTCGCTGTAGTTCCCGACGCCCGACATCCAGCCGCCAAATGACGGCTGGGCCGCCGCGGTGCCCGTCGCCCCGACGGTTGCCGCGCCGGCGGCGGCGCCGCCGCCTGCTGCTCGGAGGAAGTCCCGCCGTCTCATCGCTAGGCGCTCAGGAATCGACCCGCTTAAACCCACCGACTATCGCTGCACCGGGCCGCTGTCGCCCGAATCGGCGGGTGCCCTCTCCCCGTCGTTCGCGGCTGGCGGCGCGTCCTCCCCGCTCCCCGCCGATCCGTCCCTGCCATCGGTCGGGGCTGCCGACGGGGGCAGGAACTCCGGCCGCTCGGCGTCCGCCCCCTCGACCGCCCGAAGTCGGTCACGGAACTCCTCGGCCCGGAACTTGTCGGACAGCCTGGCGTTCGCGACGACCCCGAAGAGAAAGACGCCCACGAGCAGGAAGCAGAGCGCCGCGACCGGCGCGACGATGGTGGTGACGGCGCCGGTGAGCCACGCGCCGGTCAGGCCGAGGCCGGCAAGCAACTGGACGGCGGCGACGATCTGGATCATCAGGTTGCCGAACTCCCCCGTCCCCTCCGGCACGTCCTCCGGGGCGGGGAGTTCGAACTCCGCCGGCGGCTCCTCGACCTCGTAGCTCTCCATCGAACAGAGTGCGACCGAGGCCTTCACGTCGCGCAGGACAGTGCCGCTGCCCTCGACGGTCCCGTCCGGGTGGACGAGGGCATAGCCCTCGTCGGACCACGCCGCGATGCGGGGTTCGCCGTCCTCCACGACCCGGTCGAGCGCCGCGAACACCTCCCGGCGGGCGATCCGCGCCTCCAGGTCCCGCCGGACGCGGTCGAGCAGTTCCTCGCCGACGATCCACGAGTCCGGATCGAACGCCGCTTCCCACTCCTCGGCCGACATCTGAGCCATGTCGCCGGGACCGAAGTCGTCGAAATCGTACTCCGACTCGACCCGCCGGCGGAGCGCCTCCAGGTCCTCCGGGTCGTGCTCGTCGTCCCCGACACGCCCGTCGGACGCCGACCCCGACCCGGAGCGGTCGGCGCTCGGGGCGGACGCTCCGGCCGCCTCGTCCCCGACCCGCTCGTCCGAGGTATCGCCCATTAGCGACTGATACGGACGGCAGACCCGTTAGCGTGACGGTCCTGTCGTCGGCTCGGCCGCCACGGTGGTGTCCCGTCCGAGACGGGACGATCGGTTCGCTCCGTTCCCGACCGTCCATGACGCCGGAGTCGCGGGGTTTAGGGGGGGACGTTCCGTATCCGTGGTGATGCTCTCCGAGCGGGTGATCGCGTCGATCGTCGCCCTGACCGTCACCGCGAGTTTCCCGTTCTATGTCCACGGCGCGCGGATCGTTCTCGACGTCGAGACGGTCACCTGGGACGTGCTGGTCAGGCACCTGAAGGTCGTCGGCGTCGGCCTGACGCTCACGACTGTCCCCATGGTCACATGGATGATGCCCCGCCTGCTCGACCAGTTGAACGGCGCGGCCGCGCTCCACGCCGTGCTCGGCCTCCAGGCCTACGCCATGCTCGTGTTCGCTCTGACCGGCATCGTCCGCATCTTCCAGGCCAAGCGGTCGGCGGACCTCTACCGCGACCCCGACCAGGACGTCGACCTGAACGACCTGCACGAGAACATGAGCGCGTGGCGGGGCCGCCTCCGGATCGGCGTGTTCGGGTACGTGATATTCTGGGTTTTCGCGTGGGCGATCGGAGTCTACCGATACGTGGTGCGGTATCTGCTCTAACTCGCCGAGTCCCAGGGTTCGCCGGAGGCGAGGTCGACCTCGGCGTTCCCGCGCTCGGAGGGGCAGACGTCGGCCAGGACGCAGTCGTCGCAGTCCGGGTTCTGCGCCGTGCAGGTCGCCCGGCCGTGACTGATGAGGAGGTGCGTGAGCATCTGCCACTCGTCCCGGGGGACGGCGTCCATCAGGTCCTGCTCGATGGCGTCCGGCCGGCTCTCGTCGGTCAGGCCGAGGCGCTGGGAGAGCCGCTGGACGTGGGTGTCGACGACGACGCCCTCGACGACGTCGTGGCCGTGCTGGAG
>JBDGQA010000063.1:0-31946 GCA_042219325.1 Haloferacaceae archaeon
GCGACGTCTGGCCCTTCGTCAGCCCGAAGATCTCGTTGTTGAACACGATGTACGTCATGTCGTGGTTCTCCCGGGCCGTGTGGGTGAAGTGGTTCCCGCCGATGCTGTAGCCGTCGCCGTCGCCGCCGGCGGCGATGACCTCCAGGCCGGGGTTGACCAGTTTCGCCGCCCGGGCGACGGGCAGCGACCGGCCGTGGATGGTGTGGAAGCCGTAGCAGTCGAAGTAGGAGTTCAGCTTGCCCGAACAGCCGATGCCGGTGCACAGCAGTATCTCATCTGGCGTCCGCCCGACCTCTGGCATGGCCCCCTTCAGGGCCTTGAGGACGCCGAAGTCCCCGCACCCCGGACACCACGTCGGCTGTGGTTCGATCCCGGGGGTGAACTCGTCGCGGTCGATCTCCCGTTCCTCGCCGATCGCTGAGAACGCGCTCATGTGTCAGTCACCTGCCGCTGGTACGAACCTGGTTGCCGTGCCCGGTACCTCCGTCTCGCCGCCGATGCTCGTCTCGAACCCCTCGACGACCTCGGCCGGCTTGAACGGCTCGCCGTTGTACTTCAGCAGCGACGAGAGCCTGTCGCCGAACCGGCCGAGTTCCTTCTGGGTCAGCCCCCGGAACTGCCCGGAGGCGTTCATCTCGACGACCAGCGCCTCCTCGACGCCGTCGAGGAACGCCGCGACCCGCTCTGCCGGGTAGGGCGCGAGCTCCGAGACCGAGAGCGCCGCCACCGAGTGGCCCGCCGCGTTCAGCCGGTCGACCGCCTCCTCGACGGTGCCCTGCTGGCTCCCGAACGTGAGGATCCCGTAGTCGGCGTCCTCGGGCCCGTAGCGGGTGTCGTTGGGCTCGCCCGCCGAGAGCTCCTCCCGGATGGCGTCGAGCTTCCGCCGCCGGTTGTTCACCTGGATCACGCGGTTGACGGGGTCCTCGCTGATGTGCCCGGACTCGTTGTGCTCGTTGCCGGTCACCATGAACCGGCCGCCCTTCTGGCCGGGGACCGCGCGGGGCTTGACGCCGTCCTCGGCGTCGTGGCGGAAGCGCTTGAACTTCCCCGACGGGTCGTGCGGGGCGTCTTCCAGCTCCGCCTCGGTGAGCGTGCTCCCCAGGTCGGGGTTGGGCTCGCGGTCGAAGAAGCTCGCCGGCACGTTGGTCATCTCGCCGCCGAGCTTCTGATCGTAGAGGACGATGGCTGGCAGCTGGTACTCGTAGGCCAGCCGGAACGCCCGGCGGGTCTGCTCGTAGGCCTCCTCGACGGTCCCCGGCGCGAGCACGGTCCGGATGGAGTCGCCCTGGCTCGTGTAGAGGACGTGTTCGAGGTCCGCCTGCTCGGGCTTGGTCGGCATCCCGGTCGAGGGGCCGGTCCGCATCGCCTCCACGAGGACGACCGGCGTCTCGGACATCTCGGCCAGGCCGAGCGGTTCGCTCATGAGGGCGAAGCCCCCGCCCGACGACCCGGACATCGCCTTGGCGCCGCCGTGGGATGCGCCGATGGCGAGCGCCGCCGCCGCGATTTCGGACTCGACCTGCTCGGAGATGCCGCCGACCTCGGGCAGGTTCTTCGACATCACCGTGAACACCTCGGTCCACGGGGTCATCGGATAGCCCGAGATGAACCGGCAGCCCTCGTCGAGCGCGCCGTACGCGATGGCGTCGCTCCCGGAGATCAGCACCTGCTCCTCCTCGTGTTCGTTTGTCGGCACCGAGACGTCCGGCGCGTCGATGTCGTGCTCCTCGCTGATCTGGTTGTACGCGTGCTCGAAGACCTGCAGGTTCGGGTCGAGGATCTTCTCCGGCATCGCGTCCCGCATCAGATCGGTGATCGTCTCCGGTTCGATGCCCGTGATGGCACAGGTCACGGCGACGCCGGCGGTGTTGCGCATGATCTCCCGGCCGTACTCGCGAGCGATCTCCCGGAGGTTGATCGGGTAGACGTGCCAGTCGTTCGCCTCGACCCGCTCCTCGAAGTTCTCGACGTCGGCCGGGTCGATCAGCCCCGTGTCGTAGACGATCACGCCGCCCTCCTCCAGTTCGTCGAGGTTCTCGGACAGCGGCTTTACCTCCTCGTTGCCGTAGTAGGCGTGCTGGTCGGGGTTGCGCGCGAACGAGTCGCCGAGCGCGAGCAAGAAGTTGTGGCCGTCGCCACGCGCTTTCACCGGTTCGGCCGCGCAACGTACCTCCGTGTACGTGTGCCCGCCGCGGATGCGCGACGGATAGGACCGGTGCGTGAAAACGTGGAGACCCGCCCGCATCAGGGCCTTCGCGAAGTTCTGGCTCGTCGAGGCGATCCCGTCGCCCGACCCCCCAGCGATTCGCCATATGAGTTCATCGTCAGTCATCATGTGTCTCGGTCCTCGCGGACCACTAGTCGACTGTTCGCAGTAGCCGGACTAAAGCCTTTGCTGTAGGTTGTCACACGGTCGATGATGATGGACCGACCGGGCGCGATTCGGGGAGCCGTTCGGGCGGCGTGCTCGATGCCCCCGTTCGGACGGCAGCCCCGCCGTTATCGGTCGGCAAGCGGGCCGGACGTGACTCGGCCGTCGGCCGGCCCGGACTCGCTCACTCGTTTCGCGGGCTCGACGGGTGGTAGTCCGTGTCGTACTCGCCGGGCTGATCGTCGAGGCGGTCGGGGTTGATCCGGCCGCCGAGCAGCATGAAGTCGAGCATCGTCACGTACAACATCGCCTCCACCACCGGCACGGCCCGCGGCGGGAGCACGGGGTCGTGCCGACCGACGACCTGCACGTCCTTCCTCTCGCCCGTCTCCCAGTCGACGGTGGTCTGCTCTTTCGGGATCGAGGTTGGCGCGTGCCAGGTCACCTCGCCGTAGATGGGCTGGCCGGTCGTGATCCCGCCCTGCAGGCCGCCGTGGTCGTTCCCGACCGGGACCGGGTCGCCGCGGTTTCGCGGTTCGGAGCCCTCGCCGCTCGCCGTTTCCGAGGCGCTCCGCGCCTCGCTCTCGTCGAACTCCCAGTTCTCGTTGCGCTCGTACCCCGTCACCTCGCGGGCCCCGCGCCCGAGGCCGAACTCGAAGGCCGTCGTCGCCGGAATGGACATCATCGCCCGGCCGAGCCGCGAGGGGACGCCGTCGAACCGCGGTGCGCCGAGTCCCCGGGGAATCCCGCGGACCTCGAAGTAGACCGACCCGCCGATGGAGTCGCCCGCCTCCTGGTACTCGTCGATCCGCTCGCGCATCCGCTCGGCGGTCTCCGGGTGGGCACACCGCACCTCGTTGTCCTCCGTGTGTTCGAGCATCTCCTCGAAGCTCACCTCGGGGGCTTCGATCTCGCCGATCTGGTTGACGTGGGCCTTGATCCGGACGTCGTGGTCGCTCTGTTCGAACACCTGCCGCGCGACGGCGCCGGCGGCGACCCAGTTGACCGTCTCGCGGGCCGACGAGCGGCCGCCCCCGCCCCAGTTGCGCGTGCCGAACTTCGCCGAGTAGGTGAAGTCGCCGTGCGAGGGCCGGGGCGCGGTCACGAACGGCTCGTACTTCCCCGACCGGGCGTCCTTGTTCTCGATGACCATCCCGACGGGCGTTCCCGTCGTGTAGCCGTCCTGGAGCCCGCTCCGGATCTCGACGGCGTCGGGCTCGTCCCGGCTGGTCGTGATCTGTGACTGACCGGGCTTGCGCCGGTCGAGTTCGCGCTGGACGTCCTCCTCGGCGAGTTCGACCCCCGCCGGACAGCCCGAGACGGTCACGCCCATCCCCGGCCCGTGGCTCTCGCCGTAGGTCGTCATCCGGAACAGTCGGCCGAACCCGTTCCCGTTCATCGCCAGTCCCTCGCGCGGCCTCGGGCATAAAGGGACGCATACCGGGGCGGGCCCGCGGCCGCCGACGGGGACGTCGCGACGGCCCCAGTCGTCTCCGCGCCGCCCCGGCGTCCGCCACGCCCGGCCGCCGGAGCCGTCGTACTCCTCCCCCTTCCGCCGCCCCCGCCCTCACCACAGGTCGTCGAGGATCGCCCGCAGGTCGTCGACGTCCGGATCGTAGCCCGCCGGCCCGTTCGCCAGGAAGGCGTCCCCGTGGACCGACCGCGCCACGTCGTCGAACTCGTCGGGCTCGGGTCCGTCGACGTCGCGCAGGCGCGAGGGGAGGTCGAGCGCGTCGCGCACGTCCCGCACCGTCGCGACGACCGTCGCCGGGTCCCCGCTCACGCCCAGTCCCTCGCCGAGCAGGTCGCGCGCGCCCTCGACCGTCTCCAGCACGTCGCGGAGCACCCCCGGCGCGGCGACGGCGTGGGCGACGCCCTGCTGGAGCGGGTACCCCCGCGACAGGCCGTGGCCGAACGCGTGGATCGGTCCGAGCTTCACCGCTCCGGGGGTCGAGAGGCCGTACTGGACGAGGACGATACCCACCACCGTTCGCTCCAGCGCCGCCCCGTCGTCGAGCGCGTCCGGGAGGCCGTCCCGGAGGTATCGCAGCCCCCGGACTGCCGTCGCGTCCGTCACCGGGTTGCCGTGCCGGGCGTAGGCCATCTCGATGCCCTTGTCGAACCCGTTCATCGCCGACCCGCGCAGAACCCCGTCGGGCGTCGTCTCGAACAGGTCGGCGTCGTAGCAGGCCAGGTCGGGCATCAGCCGCCGGTCCGTCAGTCCCGCCCGCGACCCGTCGTCGGGGAACGCGACCGACCCGCCGACCGAGAGGTCCGCGCCCGCGAAGGTGGTCGGCACGACCGCCGCCGGCGCGGGGTCGGCGTCGTCGGGCAGGTCGATCCGGCCGCTCGACTCGACCGCCGCCCGGAGCGCGTCGCGGTCCCGGGGCGCCGCCTTGACGATCCGCATCGCCTTCGACACGTCGAGGCTCGACCCCCCGCCGACGGCCACTACCGCGTCCGCCCCCGTCGCCTCCCACCGCTCGACGCCCGCGTACACCTCGTCGACCGACTTCTGGGGTGTCGTCCCGTCGAAGATACCCGCGAACCGGTCGCCGAGGCCCGCACGCAACGGCTGCATCAGTTCGCCGTTCCCGGCCACGTTCTCCCCGCAGACCACGAGCGCCCGGTCGATCCCGCGTTCGCCGAGCGCCGCCCCGAGGTCCGCGACGGTGCCCCGGCCGACAAGCAGGTCGGCGGGCGTGTACGCGTGTTCGAACGGGTCCACGCCGTCGGTGTCGATCATCGGCGTCCCCCCCTCCCCCGTCCCGCGCTCTCCGCCGGCGTCATCGGTACCCCTCCACCTCGGCGCCGAGGCCCGCGAGCGTCTCGAAGAAGCCGGGGAAGGAGACGTCGACGTGTTCGGCGCCCGCCACCGTCGTCGTCCCCTCGGCGGCGAGGGCGGCGACGGCGAGCGCCATCACGATCCGGTGGTCGCCGTGGCCCTCGACCGCCGCCCCGCGGAGCGTCGATTCGTCGCCGTGGACCGTGAGCGTGTCGTCCCCCTCGGTGACCGCCGCGCCCAGTTTCTCCAGTTCCTCGGCCATCACCGCCACGCGGTCGGTCTCCTTGTGCCGGACGTGTGCGCAGTTGACCAGGCGCGTCTCGCCGTCCGCGACGGCGCCGAGGGCCGCCACCGTCGGGAGCAGGTCGGGCGTGTCGCCCACGTCGACCTCGACGCCGGAGAGCGGCGCGCGGCGGATGCCGATCCGGCCCGCGTCGCGGTCCCACTCGACGTCCGCGCCCATCCGGTCGAGGACGTCCACGATGGCGCTGTCGCCCTGCGCGCCCGGCCTGGCGCCCTCGACGACGACGCCCCGTTCCTCGCCCGCCACGGCCCCCGCCGCGAGGAGGTAGGAGATGGAGGAGAAGTCGCCGGGCACCGCGTACTCCGGGGCGCCGTAGGCCTGCCCGCCGGCGACCGCGAACCCCCCGTCGGTCGCGCCGGCCTCGACACCGAAGGCGTCGAGCACCTCGACGGTGATGTCGACGTACGGCGCGGACTTCAGCCCCGTCTCCAGCGCGACCTCGATTCCCCCGTCCGTCACCGCCCCGGCCATCAGGAGCGCGGTGACGAACTGCGAGGAGACGTCGCCCCGGATGTTGACCCGTCCGCCGTCGATCGGTCCGCCGACAACGAGCGGCGCCTGGCCGGTCCCGCGCGTGCTCTCGGCCCGCCCGCCGAGGTGCCGGATGGCGCCCAGGAGGGGCCCGTGGGGCCGGGAGCGCAGCGACGCGTCGCCGGTGAGCACGGTCAGGCCGTCTCCGAGCGCCGCGCAGGCGGTCACGAGGCGCATCGTGGTGCCGCTGTTCCCGCAGTCGACCACCCGGTCCGGCGTCGCGGGCCGGCCGTCGAACCCCTCGACGCGGACCGTCCGGCCGTCTCGCTCGACGTCCCCGCCGAACGCCTCGACGGCCCGCATCGTCGCGCGGGTGTCGGCGCTCACCAGGGCGTCCCGCACCGTCGCCCCGTCGCCGTACCCCGCCGCGAGGATCGCCCGGTGGGTGTAGCTCTTCGACGGCGGCGCGCGCGCCGTCCCGGACACGCGCGACCGCGCTATCTCGACGTCCATGCCGTTCCCTCCGCGCCGCGCCGTATCAGGCTACCGGACGCTCCCCCCACGCGCCGCGGACCCGTCCGTTGCCGCGACGCGCCGGACCCGCGCTCAGCGTCCCAGGAGTCGGTCGAGGAGCGACCGCCGGTGTTTCCGTTCGGCGAGGATCACCGAGCAGTCGACCTCGTCGACGATGCGCTGGGCCGGGGAGCCGCGTATCAACCGCACGAGGAGCCCCCGCTCGGACGCACCGGCGACGAGTAGCGAGAACTCCTCCGCCGCCTCGGCGATGGCCTCGCCGACGTCCCCGGTCTCGACGCGGAGGGCCGCATCGGCGAGTCCCTGCTGCTCCGCCCACGATTCCAGGAACGCCTCGCCCTCGCCCTCGGCCTCGGAGTCGGCGACGTGCAGGAGCGTGAGGTCGGAGCCGTACTCCTCTCGCAGGATCGTGGCGATCTCGATCGCGTACTTCGATCCGCTCCCGCCACGCGTCGGCACGAGAATGCGCCCCGGATCGAACCCGCGGTCCCGCAACACGAGGAAGTCACAGGGGAGGTCCATCGCGAGGTCGTCGACGGCGCTCTCGGCTCGCCCCGGCGATCCGTGTGAGTCCGGGCCCCAGCCCATGACGACCGTATCCGCGTCGTGGGTCCGGGCGGCGTCGAAGATGGTGTCGAACCCGCGGTGAGAGACGATGGTGCGGGTCTCGATATCGACGCCGAACGTCTCGGCGTCCCGCCTGGCGTCGTCGAGCACCGCGTGGTAGTCCGTCTCGTGTTCGTCGAGGCGATCGGCGGCGTACTGCAGGGCAGTCTGGTCCGGCACGGTCACGACGTGGACCGCGTCGACCACGCCGTCGTGGTACTTGGCGAGGGCGCTAGCGAGCGTGACGAGGTTCTCCTCGTGCTCCGGGTTCGCCAGGGGGACCATCACGCGGTACTGCCCGCCGTCGGGCTGGACCGACTCCGCCGCCGAGACCGCCGACCGCGGCATCGTCTCCGAGCGCGAGAGGATGTACTCGGAGAGTTCGCCCATCGCCTCGGTCCGGGTGCGCGCGTACCCGAAGTACCAGAGTCCGGCTCCGACGACCAGTCCGGCGCCCATCGCGACCACGGCGGGTTCGATGAACGCGATCAGGGCGAAGGAGGAAACGGCCCCCAGAACCGGCGTGACCGGGTACAGCGGGACCCTGTAGGAGGGGTCGTACTCGGCGACGTCGGCCTCGCGCATCACGAGCAGGGCGACGTTGAGGAGCCCGTAGATGATCAGGTGTAACACGCTCCCCATCGTCGCGAGCAGTTCGACGTTGCCGACGAGGATGAAAAGCAGGATGAGTCCGCCGGTGATGCCGATGGCCCGGTAGGGGGTCCCGAATCGCGGGTGGACCCGGTTGAGTTGCGGGGTGACGATGCGGTCACGACCCATGGCGAAGTTGATCCGCGACGACGCGAGGATCGAGGCGTTCGCGCTGGAGGCCGTCGCCAACAGGCCGCCGATCAGCAGGGCGACCGCCCCGAGCGGTCCGAGGACGAGCCGTCCGACCTCGACGACGGCGATCCTGCCGGCGAGCTGCTGCTCGGCGATGAACCCCCGCTCGACCGCCGCCGCCATGACGATCAACACGAGCGCGTAGATGACCGAGACGAGCAGCACGCTCCCGATGACCGCCCGCGGCAGGTTCTTCCCCGGCTCCTGTATTTCCTCGGCGACGCTCGTGATCTGGACGAAACCGAGATAGGAGACGAAGATCAGCCCCGTCGTCGTCAGCATCGGCCCGAAGCCACGGCCCCGCGGGAGGTTCGCCGGGTCGGCCCGGAACGCGCCGACGACGGTGAACACGGTCAGAATCACGACCAGGAGGACCACGATGACGTTCTGGAGCCGCCCGGTCTCCTTGGCACCGACGTAGTTGACGGCCACGAAGAGCGCTCCCCCAAGGAACGCGATGGTCTTGACCGCCGGGAGCGCGATCGGTCCGACGGCGAGCGGCCCGGTCTGCCCGAAAATCGCCAGGACGTACTCGCCGAACCCGACCATGTAGAAGGCGCTGGCGAAGGCCAGGCCGAGCCAGTTGGCCCATCCCGCGACCGAGCCGAAGAGCGGCCCGAGCGCGCGGTTGACGTAGAAGTACGCGCCGCCGGACCTGGGCATCGCCGTGCCGAGTTCGCTGGCCGAGAGGGCTGTCAACAGCGCGATCCCCCCGCCGAGCAGGAACGAGACGACGGCGAACCAGCCGGCCCGCTCGATGGCGTTTCCGGGGAGCACGAAGATGCCTGCGCCGATCATCGTGCCGACGCCGATGGTCAGCGCCGCGAGCGGACCGAGGTCCTTCGCGAGTTCCTCGTCGCCGGCGCTCATCGTCTCTCGGGGCCGCAGGTGTCCCTGTGCATCGGCTTACTCCGCCGAATCTCCGGCGGTTTCAGTCGGCTCGGCGTGTAGCGCGATGACTGGCCGGTCGGTCCCGGTGACGAGTTTGAGGGTCCGGTCCCCCGCGAGAAACTGCACCACCCGACTGCCGCCCCGCGGCCGAAACGCGATGGCGCTGGCGTCGATGTCCGCGGCCGCCTCGCGGATCGCCCCCACGACGTCACGGGCGTAGGCGGTTTCGGTCTCGGCCTCGGGAAACGTCTCCCGGACCACCGCGAACGCGGCGTCGGCGGTCGCCTCGCTCTGCTCGACCGGCGTCTTGTCCGGGACGCCGTCCCCCTTCTCGACGACGTGCATCGCGGTCACCCGTTCCGGCGAGTACTGCTCGAGCACGCGACACGTGGCCCGGGCGTCGTCCTCGTCCGCGACCGGAACTAGGACGTGCGCGAGCAGGTCCTCCCCCGTACCGGTCGTCGGTTCCATGCGTTCCTCGATTCGGTCCAGCCACATAACGTTTGGACACTCCGCTCTCGCGGCCGAATCCGGCGTGACGGGCGCCGGTACCGAGCCGTGAGACCGGCAGACGGCGACCTGTCGGCGGTCCGTACCCTTTTGTTCGTCCGGCGCCGGAACCGGACATGGACGACGACGCTCCGCCGGATGTCCCGTTCGCCGCCGATGGGGGAACCACGGCCGACGACCCGGAACGGGTCGACTACGGTCCCCTCCGGGACGCGACCGACGGCTATGACGGCTACCTGCTCGACGCCGACGGCGACGACGCGAACCAGCGGTACCTCTCCGGATTCGACGCGCCCGACCCGTTCGTGACCCTGTGGACCCCCGACGGGGTCCACCTGCTCGTCTCGTCGCTGGAGTACGGTCGCGCCCGCGACGAGGCCGACGCGGCGACGGTCGCGCGCTTCGCCGAGTACGACTACCGCGAACGCGTCGCCGAACACGGCCGCCACGAGGGCCGCGCCCGGACGATAGCCGCGTGGCTCGACGACCGAGACGCGACCGCCGTGCGCGTCGGCGAGCGGTTCCCGCTCGGGCCGGCCGACCGCCTGCGCGACCGGGGCGCCGCGGTCGAGACGGACCCCGAGGACGCGGTCGAGACAGTCAGGGCCCGCAAGACCCCCACCGAGGTCGACCACGTCCGGGCGGCCCAACGGACGAACGAGGCCGCGATGGACGCGGCGGCCGCCCTGCTCCGCGAGGCGACGCCCGACGACGAGGGCGTCCTCCGACACGACGGCGAGACCCTGACCAGCGAGCGGGTCAAGCACGACATCGAGGCGACGCTGCTGGCGGACGGCTGTGGCCTCGACGACACCATCGTCGCCTGCGGGGCCGATGCCGCCGACCCCCACGAGCGGGGGAGCGGGCCGTTGCGGACCGACGAGGCCGTCATCGTCGACATCTTCCCGCGGGACAAGACGACGGGCTACCACGCCGACATGACCCGGACGTTCGCCGTGGGCGACCCGGGTGAGCGGGTCCGCGAGTGGCACGCCCTGACCGACGAGGCGCGCCGAGCCGCGCTCGACGTCCTCGGCCCCGGCGTCACCGGCGAGGCGGTCCACGACGCGGTCTGTGACGTCTACGAGGACGCCGGCCTGCCCACGCTCCGCGCGGACTCCAGGGCCGAGACGGGGTTCGTCCACAGCACCGGCCACGGGGTCGGACTGGAGGTCCACGAACTCCCGCGGCTCGGTCCCGACGGACGGGAACTCCGTCCCGGCCACGTCGTCACGGTCGAACCCGGGCTCTACGATCCGGAGGTCGGCGGCGTTCGGATCGAGGACCTCGTCGTCGTCACCGAGGACGGCCACGAGAACCTCACCGACTACCCGACGGACCTGACGCCCTGACCGGGACGCGGTCGGGGTCGCGGCTCGCCCGACGGTGGGCCCGGGGGACCGGCCACCGAATCTGCCGGCCGCTCCCGACGGACCGACCGCCGAATCCGACGGCAGTCCCCGGCGGACCGGCCACCGAACCGCTTTAGACCGGCGGGAGGCTACCCCGGTGCATGGACCTGCTGGTGGTCGGCGCCGGGGAGATGGGCCGCTGGATCGGCGACCTCGTCGACGCCGCGGCCTACGCCGACGTCGACCCGTCCACCGCGACCGCGGCGGCCGCCGGTCGCGACGCCCGGACGGTCCCCGTCGACGGCGACGAGCGGTTCGCGGCGGTCTGTCTCGCCGTTCCCATCCCGGCCATGGCCGCGGCCGTCGAGGCCCAGGCCCCCCGCGCCGAGCGGGCGCTGCTCGACGTGACCGGGGTGATGGAGCCGGCCGTCGCGGCCATGCGGGAGCACGCCCCCGACCGCGAGCGCCTGAGCCTCCACCCCCTCTTTGCCCCCGAGAACGCGCCGGGCAACGTCGCCGCGGTCCCCGACGAACCGGGGCCGATCACGACGGCCGTCCGCGAGCGCGTCGCCGCCGCGGGCAACGAGGTGTTCGACACGACGCCCGCCGAGCACGACGCGGCGATGGGAACGGTCCAGGCGGGCGCCCACGCCGCCGTGCTGGCGTACGCGCTGGCCGCCGAGGACGTGCGCCCGGAGTTCGCGACGCCGGTCTCGGCCCGCCTCGACGACCTGGTGGCGACCGTCACCGGCGGGTCGCCCCGCGTCTACCGCGAGATTCAGGAGACCTTCCCCGGGGCGGCGGACGTGGCCGACGCCGCGCGACGGGTGGCCGAGGCCGAGGGCGAGGCGTTCGAGCGCCTCTACCGCGAAGCGCGGGCGGGGACCGCGCCGCGGGGAGACGGGGCGAACGCGGCGGACGGGACGCGCACGGCGCCCGAGGAAACCGGCTCTGCCGACCCCGACGATGGTTGACCGGGAGGCGATCCGGTCGAACGCGAAGTACCTCCGTGGCGTCCGTCCCGTCGACCCCGAGGAAATCTGCGAGTACGTCGCCGACCAGCCCCACCCCGGCGTCGTCCGGCGCGTCCTCCGCGAGGAGGCCTACGACCTCGGCCTCCGGGAGCGCCCCGACGGCACCTTCGTGCCCGTCGGGGACGATTCCGTTCCGGTCCGGAACTGGGCGCCGGAGGCGTTTCCCGACCGATACGCCGACACCCTGCTCGATCTGCTGGTCGAGCGCGACGGCCTCGACTGGCACCGGGGGGCGAGCGGCGACCGCCTCCGGGAGACGATCCGGCGACTCAAGGCCGACTACCACCGGCGCGACCCGGTCGCCTACGACGAGGAGGTCGCCCTCGGCTACGCCTGCTACCACCTGCCCGACTACTACGCTGCGGTCGGGTACGTGCTCGACCGCATCGCCGAGCGGAGCCTGCTCCCCCGGCGTCTGCGCGTTCTGGACGTGGGAGCCGGGGTCGGCGGGCCCGCACTCGGTCTGGTCGACTACCTCCCCGAGGATACGGTACTCGACTATCACGCCGTGGAACCGAGCGCCGCCGCCGACGTGCTCGACCGCCTCCTCGACGAGACCGGGCCCGGGGTGCGGACGACCGTCCACCGGACCACCGCCGAGTCGTTCGACCCCGACGGCCCCTACGACCTCGTGACGTTCTGTAACGTCCTCTCGGAACTCGCCGACCCCGAGTCGGTCGTCGTGCGCTACCTGGACGCGGTCGCGGACGACGGGTCGCTCGTCGCGCTCGCCCCCGCCGACCGCCACACGAGCACGCACCTCCGCGCCGTCGAGCGGTCGGTGGCGCCTCCCGGCAGCGACGTGACGGTCTACTCGCCGACGCTCCGCCTGTGGCCGGGCGACGCCCCGGACGACGAGTGCTGGTCGTTCGACGAGGGGACCGAACTCCGGACCCCCGAGTTTCAGCGCCGCCTCGACGCCGCCGGCCCGGGCGACGGCACGTTCGTCAACACGAGCGTCCGTTTCTCGTACGCCGTACTCCGACGCGACGGGACGCGGTGGGCCGACGTTCGCGCCGACCCCGAACACCACGCGCGGATGGCCGAGACGGAGCGCCACGTCACCGCCCGCGTCGACCTGCTCGCGGTGAAGCTCTCCAACGACCTCTCGCCCGACGACGCCGACGCCAACCCGGTCTTCCTGATCGGTGACGGGAGCCAGCGGATCGACCACTACGCCGTGCTGACCCGCGAATCCGGGCTCAACCGGACGCTTCCGGAGGCGCGGTACGGCGCCGTGCTCGCGTTCGAGAACGTCCTCGTGCTCTGGAACGACGACGAGGGCGCGTACAACGTCGTCGTCGACGACGAGACGGTCGTCGACCGGATGGCCTGAGGCGATCCGCGGTCGCCACAGCCCCGCGGCCGTCGACGCCGCCGGCGCCCGTCGTCCGGTTCCCCGCCGGTCCGGTGCGCTTTTGCGCCGCCGGGCCGCCGGACGGGTATGGGCGACCCCCACGTACTGCTGACCAACGACGACGGCATCGACGCGCCGGGCCTCCGGGTGCTCCACCGGACGCTCGGGGAGTTCGCCGACGTGACGGCGGTGGCGCCGGCGAGCGACCAGAGCGCCGTCGGGCGACAGCTCTCGACCCGGGTCGAGGTCGATACCCACGACCTCGGCTACCTCATCCGCGGGACGCCCGCCGACTGCACCGTCGCCGGCCTGGAGTCCCTCTGTCCGGACGTCGACCTCGTCGTCGCCGGGTGCAACACGGGGGCGAACCTCGGCGAGTACGTCCTCGGGCGGTCGGGCACGATCAGTGCCGCCGTCGAGGCCGCCTTCTTCGACGTGCCGGCCATCGCCGTCTCGCTGTACGTCCCTGCCGAGGAAGGGGACGACGAGGGCGACTGGACCGAGCGGGTGACCGACCCCGCCGACTTCGGGGAGGCGGCCCGGGCGGCCGAGTACCTCGCCCGCCACGCCGTCGACGCGGGCGTCTTCGAGCGCGCGGACTACCTCAACGTCAACGCGCCCATGCCGGCGGGGGACCCGGCACCGATGGAGGTCACCCGGCCCTCCTCGCTGTACGACATGCGCGCCTCGCGCGACGGGGATCACGTCAGCCTCACCGACAACGTCTGGGAGCGCATGCGGACCGGCGACCTCCCCGACCCGCCGGGGACCGATCGGCGCGCCATCGTCGAGGGGCGGGTCAGCGTCTCGCCGCTCACGGCCCCGCACTCGACGGAGCGCCACGAGGCTCTCGACGCCCTCGCGGAGACCTACCTCGCGTGAGTCGCCCCCCGACCGCCCGGAGCCGATGAGGTTCAGGAACGCCACGCTGTTCGTCGCCCTGGCCGTCGCCTGGGGGAGCGCCTTCACCGCCATCAAGGCGGGGCTGGCGTTCTTTCCGCCGGTCCTCTTCGCCGCGTTCAGGTACGACCTCGCCGGCGTCCTGATGCTCGGCTACGCGGCGTACGCGACCGACCGCTGGCGCCCCCGGGCCCGGAAGGAGTGGCTCCTCGTCGGCGTCGGCGGGACGCTCATGATCGCGGCCTACCACGCCTTCCTGTTCGTCGGCGAGCAGGGGACGACGAGCGCCGCCGCCGCCGTCGTCGTCGCGCTCTCGCCGGTCCTCACGACCGCCTTCGCGCGGGCGCTCCTGCCCGACGAACGCCTCACGGCCGTCGGCACCGTCGGCCTCCTCGTCGGGTTCGTCGGCGTCGGCGTCCTGAGCAACCCGGACCCGGGCGACCTCGTGACCGCCCGGACGGTGTCGCTCGGCCTCGTCCTCCTCGCTGCGGCGTCGTTCGCCCTCGGAAGCGTGCTGACCCGCCGCATCGACGCGGCCCTCCCCATCGAGACGATGGAGGCCTGGTCGATGCTCCTCGGGGCGGTGGTCATGCACGGGGCGAGCGCCGCACTGGCCGAGTCCGTCGGCGACGTCCGGTGGACGACCGACGCCGTCCTCGCGCTCGCGTACCTCGTCGTCGTGGCGAGCGCCGGCGGGTTCCTCATCTACTTCGACCTCCTGGACCGCCTCGGGCCCATCGAGATCAACCTGGTGTCCTACGCGGCGCCCGTGGCGGCGGCGGTCACCGGCCTCCTGCTACTCGGCGAGGAACCCACCGTCGCCACCGGCGTCGGATTCCTCCTCGTCCTGCTGGGGTTCGTACTGGTGAAGCGGACGGCGATCCGGCACGAACTCGTTCGGTTCCGGTCGTGAGTGCCCCCGTGCCGAGTGGACGGGGCTGTGCCCGACGGCCCTACGACGTGTCGTACCAGTCCTCGTACTGGGAGTCCTGCGTTCTGTAGTAGTCGTCGAATTCGGGGCATTTGTCGTCGATCGGTTGCCCCGCGCCGGATGGTCGAAATCCGTGACGGGGACCACGACGATGTAGGGAACCTCGTACCCGGTCGTGTCGAGCGACGAACCGTCCGGCTGCAGCTCCTCGATGTGGTGTTCTTCGCCGGAAGGATTCTCGCGAAATGCGATCAATGGCTAGTCTCGGGACTCTCGAAAGAGGGCAACACAGGCCTCAGAACCCTCCCTTCGGTATATAAAGAGAGATAGGAAACGATTCGGCGGAATACGGCAGTGTTAAACTTCGATCAGTGCGGATTGATCGACCTCTACCTGAACCAGAGACCCAACGTCAAGTTGTGTTCGAGAGTGTTCGATAACGGTGAGGACAACGTCGTCAATTCGCACTTCGTATCGAGTCTGATCACCTAAGAAGACGGCCTCCTCGACAGTCCCCCGAGTCTGCCAACGTGGGTCATCCGGAACGTGCAACTGAGCACCATCGGTCGCCGCAGCCTGGCGCAAACCGAGATCCTCCGGACGAATGCCCACCTTAGAGGTGTCGCCGCTTACGCTGTGCTTGAACACTCGCTTCAGTTCGTCGCAGGAGAGTACGTTGATTTCGCCGACGAAGTTGGCGACGAACTCGTTAACAGGTGAACGATACACTCCGCTCGGCGATCCGGTCTGCTGGAGCACACCGTCACGCAATACAGCGATACGATCGGCGAGCTGCATTGCGTTCTGCTGGTTGTGTGTCACATAGATCGTCGTAACGCCGATCTCAGACTGAATCCGGGCCAGTTCTGACAACATCCGGCTTTTCAACCGTGCATCCAGGCTCGACAGACATTCGTCGAGCAGGAGCAACGACGGATCGGGGGCAAGTGCTCGTGCGAGGGCAACCCGCTGTTGTTGTCCACCACTCAGATCCCCTGGGTACCGATCCTCATACCCGTCTAACTCGACAAGCGAGAGAACCTCCGAAACGCGTTCACGTACGGCAGTCGACGCTGTTCCGTCCTCGGCCAGCGGGAAGGCAACGTTTTCACGGACGGTTTTGTGCGGCCAGAGCGCGAAGTTCTGGAATACCATTCCGATGTCTCGATCCTGCGGGCGCATCTGGACGGACTCGGAGGAGACCGATCGTCCTGCGAGAGTGATATGACCGCTGTCCACTGCTTCGAGCCCGGCGATAGCACGTATCAGAGTTGACTTACCACTCCCACTCGGCCCGAGTATGGAGAGGACTTCGCCCTCGGAGATATCGAGGGAGACGTTTTGAACGGCCCGGACATTGCCGTAGCTGACCGTAACATCTTCCAGTTCGAGCAGGGGTTCTTCGGCGGTCATGCTGTTATGAGCTGGTTGAGATCGACTGCTGTCAGCCGTTTCGCTGTGAGTACACCAACGAGAATGACGCCGGAAACGATGATGAGCAGAGCCGCAGCACGCGAGTAAAGCTCAGGGCTTTGCGGTGCGTTCAGCATATAGAATATCTGGTACATGATCGGTGGTGCGTCGGCGATCGACGAGACTGAGAACGTGCCCTGTGTGAACGGCTGTGGCGAATACAGGAACATGATTACGTCGAGTTCTTTGACTGCGAAGATGAACATGAGCATCCAAGAGGCGACCAGCGACCGACGGACGAGCGGTACCAGAATCCTTCGGAACACTCCCGGGAAGTTGGCGTTGTTGAGGTAGCCTGCCTCGACCAGAGAGTCGTCGATCTGAACTAACGAACTCGCGCAGCTCTGGACGCCGAACGGGAGGTTCCGAACGGTCGTTACGACGATCACGAGGAAGATAGACCCGTACAGGAATCGAAGATTGAGTGAGAGACCTGGAACGGGCAGTGGTCGAGAGACGAGGAGAAGATAGGCGACTCCGAGGGCAACCCCTGGGAGCACGAACGACACCAGCGAGAGGCCGTAGGTGGCGAGTTTCAGGAACCGATTGGTTCCGGCGACGAGAACGTACGATGCGAACAGGCTCGCGACGGTACCGATTGTTGCCGCACTGACTCCGATGATCAGCGAATTGAT
This sequence comes from Haloferacaceae archaeon, assembly GCA_042219325.1. Lineage (GTDB taxonomy): Archaea > Halobacteriota > Halobacteria > Halobacteriales > Haloferacaceae > CAZMLQ01. Next base: position 16,998 of record JBDGQA010000063.1, read on the forward strand.
CAGGCTATACGCAAGTGATGGGGAGCGGAGAATAGCTCTGTACGCGTCCAGAGACATTGCACTCACGTCGAACAACGACCACGATGGTGACACCGACTGCAAGCCGAGGAACCCGAGCGGAATGACAATCGTGGAAAGAAACACTCCGAGGACGACGAACGAGATCGGGGTACGGTACGCGCCAAGCTGGAAGAGATCGGTGTGTGATCCCTGTCCACCTACTGTCTCTGTCCGACTCCGTTCGAGCATGACGTAGTACCCGAGAAACGGGAAGAGCGAGACGATAGTGAGCAGTAACGACGCAATCGCCGCGATCGGCATGATGCTCGGGGTCGAGAGCGCGTTCTGATAGAGTGCGAAGATCTGTGTCGAGAGTACTCGATACGGATCAGACCCGCCGCCGAGAATCTCGACCGGGGCGAAGACGGCGAGTGAGGAAAACGAGACGAGTGCACCACTCCCGATAACGGCAGGGCCAGCCAGAGGAAGGACGATTTCACGTACTGCAGCACGCTTCGAGACACCGTGAACGAACGCCGCTTCCAGCAACCGGAAGTCGATTTTCCGGAATGCTGCGCTCGTTATCAAGTAGACGAAGGGGTAGAAGTGAATCGCAAGCACGAGAATCATCGGTTCTGGCCCGTAGCGAACAGTCGCCGGGAATTCGAGTCGCTGGCCCATGATGATCCAAGCGGTCGCCAGAGCGAACGGCGGTAGAATCACCTGATAGATGGCAATCGTCGTGAGCAGTGGTTTGAACCGGATGTCCGTCAGGCTCACGAGAGTCGCGAGTGCCGTTCCGACCACCACAGCAGTAAACGTCGTCCCTGCGGCCACGACGAGAGAGTGTTTCAGTGGTTGCCAGACAAGCGTCGATGAATATGCTGGTCCCCACGTCGGGATGTATTGATTCGCGGTGCCGAAGAGAACAGACCGCCAGAATGCGAGCGTAACCACGTCGCCTATGGCGACGGTTTCGGAAACCAGAATCGCGAGTGGATACGCCGCAAACAGAAGTAACGGGAGGAGGAGCACGATGGCGATGAGCACGGACGGACGAGTGACCGACCGGACGAGCTGGTGCGAACGTAGTGTTCGGAGCCTCGATTCGCTACTCATCTGTCAGTCGAACTTTCACACTCGGCAGCCCACTCGAGGATACGATCAAGTGCGCTCGTCGTGTCGATCGGATTCGTGATCTGCCCATCACCGAGATGGTGTACCGGGTCGATCGTCGTTGCGAGTAGCCTCCCGGCACCGAGATGCTGTTCGTACATAACGACACCTTCCGGCGCAGCGAGGAGCGGCGTCGCATCCGTCGGCGGATCAAATCGGCCATGGTAATGCCAGGTATACACATCGCTGGAAACACCTTCGAACAGCGGGTGTTCTGGTTCGAGAACCTCCAGTTCGAGCGTTTCGCCGCGAGCCCACCACGTGTAGTCGAACTCGACTGGACGCCAGTTTCCGCCCGGTAACCACTGTCGGAAGGCGTCCCCGAATGCGATGAGGGTGCCACCAGCCCGGACGTATTCCTCAAGTCGTTGTTGTTCCGAGCGAAGTATCTCTTGATTAGTTTTGTAAGGGATAACGAGAATCCGAACATCGGCGAGGTTCGTTTCCGAGAGAAACCGCACCGAGAGGGAATCGAACGAATCGGCATACGCGCTCTCCTTGAGAACGTAGTGGTGGATCGGCACCCCCGAGTTCAGGACTGTAGCAGACCCGTCTGCGTCAGCGCTCATGACACCCCCTTCCGTTGCTCCTCGTGATCTATACCGCTCTCACTGGTCACCCACTTGAGTAACTGCGCAACGACTGCCGGGAACGGGTCGTGATCGCGAAACGCCGTGTGGAACAGATCCGATCCTGCGGTGGCGAGAATGGTTCCAGTAGTGCTTTCCTCGTCCACAGCGACGATGCTCCGGTTATCGGCATCGACGACGAGGGGTTCAGCTCCCTCGGGGGTTTCGAAATAGCCCCGCGTAAACCACCCTCGAACCCCTTCGTACAGGTTCAGATCTCGATCGCTGACTGGATCGAATACGGGGTGTTCGCGGACTAATTCCAGGTCCAGCTCGCTCGCCGGCGTGGGATGTGTTCGCCAGCGATATCCCTTGAGCCAGTCACGGAAAACCTTCGCGAACGAGACGAGCACACCGCCTGCGTCGAGATATTCGACGAGGATCTGGGATTCTTGCGCCAGAAACTCCTGATCAACCACACTCGGTACCACGACTCCATCGAATCTCTTCAGGTCGTATGCCGGAAGATCGTATATCGGAAGAAGCGCCGTCGTATCCGAATACGTATCGCCAGTCACGACCTCGTAGGTCGATTGATAGCCCGCGTAGAGGACTCCGATGGACGCGTTGCTGGTCGCCCCGGTGGACTGCGCTGTACGTCGAGTCCCGACCATACTAGATCAACCGAAGATGTTCTGCCACTTGACTTTAAGATCGAGTTCGTGCTCGATCATCCACTTCCAGTCAACGAGACGAATATCGTCGAGAGACAGGGGCGAGTCGTCAGGCAGTTCGTGACCGGACAGAGTCACGGGGAGGTACTTGTTCGTCCAGAACTCGAGTACCTTCTCGTCGAATTTTACCTCCTTGATGAACTGCCGCGTCAGTTCGGGGTTCGGTGAGTCGGGGTTGACAGCAAGTGCGTGAGAACTCCCGATCGCCCCTTCGGTTGGGATGACGTTTTCGATGGGCTTCCCCTTCTTTTCGGCAGGGAGGCCCAGTCCCAGCCCGAGAATGCCGACGGCGGTGTCGGTATCGGAACTGATGAGGTCTTTCGGCACCTGCGGATATCCGGATGCGACTTTCGCTCCGTTTTCGTGGAGCGACTTCCAGTAATCCCAGCCGCCGAGGTTGTTCGCGATGTAGGCGACGACCTTCATCGCACTGCCGACTTTGACCGGATCGACGACCTCGACTCGTCCAGAGAATCGATCGTCGGCTAGCGCTGCATACGACTTCGGCGGTTCGATTCCAGCGGCATCTAGTTTATTCGGATTGTATGCTGGAACGATCGCAGCGACGTGCCGAACGAGCAGCGGGTCGCGGAACCGCTCCGGGATACGATCGGCGAGTTCGGGAGGTTCAGGTCGGGCAAGCTTACCGTCGAGTTGCGCTTTGAGGAGGTTCTGCGGAATCCAACCTGCGAGAACATCCGCGGTTTCTATATCGTTCCTTTTCTCGACGAGGTATTTATCGACGATGCTTGCTCCAAGCCCTCCGACGATTTCGATGTTTACGTCGTGCTGCTCCTCGAATCGGGAAACTGCGTCCTTATAGGGACTGACGAATCCGGCCTCCTGATCGAACACGCGAAGCGTCGTCGTATCGTCCGCACTGGCAGTTTTGGTGGTGTGGCCAGCGGTCGTCGTATCGGTTTCGGTGGCCTTTTCCCCGCCACTGCTCGCCGCACAACCGGCGAGTAGTGCTGCACTCGTAAGACCGGCACTGGTCAGAAATCGCCGCCGAGACCGCGAGTTCTGAGGCATCGAATGGATTTAGGCCGGCCTAAACAACTTAGTCGTTTTCATTTTAGGATGGCCTAAAACCGTGGTCACCCTGAACGGGGGCCTCTGTGAAGGCATAATCCGCGGCGGCGTGTGGTACCGATAGCGACGGAACCCGACTGACAACAGGTATCTGACCGAATAAGTGTGCCACTCCCCTGTAGTGAGCGTTATCGAGGACCTACGGGTTCCTACGCCGGAACTAACGAGGCCGTTTCACCTGCTGCCTCCTCGTTAGCTCAGCGACTGCCGATAGAGCAACTATCGGACGAAGATTCGCAAGCTAAGCCGCAATACAGACCATGAGTGCCCCCGTTTTTGGCTAGCGACTTTCCCGCTGCTCCACCTTGTTCAACTCGATGAGCAGCCGGAAGACCGCCTTCACGAGGTTGGCGTCCACGTCGAACCGTTCGGCGTTCCGGCCCGCCCGCTCCATCACCCGCTCCTCCTGCTCCTCGTCGGTGGTCCGGAGGCCCCGTTCGGCCTTCACGTCCGCGATGGTCTCTGCCACGTACGTCCGGCGGGCGATGAGTTCGACGAGTTCGCGGTCGATCTCCTCGATCTCGCCGCGCAACTCATCGAGGCTGGCCTCGTCGGCGTCGGCCGGGTCGGCGTCCTCGCTCATCCGTCGATCACCCGCGCGCCGTCGGTCCGCGTCGTCGTCGTCCACGTCGTCCCGGCCCGGTCGTCCCAGCGGTCCCGGACCCGCTCCAGTCCGTCGGGGTCGCCGACCGCGACGACGCTCGGGCCGGTCCCCGAGAGCGAGACGCCGTCGACGTGGGGAAGCGCCTCGACGGTCGGGTCGGGCGAGAAGCCCAGCGCAGCCGTGAACGCCAGCCCATTCACTGTCATCGCCGTCCCGTACCGGCCGTCGAGCGCGAGTTCCGCCACCAGGTCCGCGACCGGCGCCACCCGCTCGCACCGGCCGACGTCGGCGTCGGCAGAGTGGGCGCGCTCGGGGGGCGTCCAGACGAGTGCGTCCCACGTCACCTCGTCGCGGGCGAGCAGTTCGTCCGCGCGATTGTCGGTCACCGTCACGCCGCCGAGCATGCTCGCGCTCGCGTCGTCGAACGCGCCGGTGACGGTGACGCCGGCGTCGCGAGCCGCTTCGACGCCCATCCGACAGGCCGCGGTGCGGGTGACCGGTCCGGCGCCGTCCCCGCGACCGGCGTCGTGCTCGTCCGTCCCGTCCCCCTCGACTACGGGGACGTCGAGCGCGGCGAGGGTCGCGAGGACCGCCGCGTTCGCGGCGGCGCTGGAGGACTTCAGCCCCGCAGCCATGGGCACCTCGCTCTCGGTCCGGACGTGTCCGCCCTCGCCGTCGCCGTAGCGGTCGACGACCCGCTCGACACACCGCTCGATCAGCGCCGTGTCGGCGTCGGGGGCGTCGGCGACGCTCCCCTCGACGCTCCCCGTCCCGTCGAGGTCGACCGTCGCCGTCGTCTCCGCGTCGAGCGCGAACGCCGCTCCCCGCCCCGTAGCCAGGGCGTTCAGGACAGTTCCCGCTCCCAGGGCGACGGCGCGGCCACGCATGTCTACCTCCCCCTCGCGGTCACCGGACAGTTGAACCTGCCGGTCTGGCGGGGGTCGCGGCCGAGATACCGCCCGGTCGCGGCCCCGCCGGCGCTCACCGGACGAGCGCCGCGCCCGCCACGCCGCCCGCGCCGCCGGCGACCGCGGCGGGTACGCCACCCATCGCGAGCGGGCCGAATGCCTGCCCCACGCTGTAGACCTGGCCGGTGCCGGGGCCGCCGACCAGCGAGAGGCAGAGGACGGCGATCAGGCCCATCAGGTAAAAGCCCGTCAGGGAGCCGGCGGCGGCGACCAGGCCGGCGGTCCGCGGGACTGCAAACCGGGAGCCCGCCATCACGCCGACGACGGCGGCGACCGCCGTCCCGATCAGGAACTGCGAGACCGTCGTCTGGAAGGCGACGAGCGCGACGAACACCGGGCCGAACTGGCCCGGCGTCGTCCCCCCGGCGGCGACGACGAACTGTTCGCGCGCCCACTCCATCGCGAGGTAGCCGCTCGCGCCGAGCGCGACGCCGAGGACCGCGAACACGCCGACGATCAGCCCGAGGACGCGTCCGGTCGCCGGCATCAGCCGCCCTGCCAGAGCCAGGTCCGCCGCAGCCCGGCCGACCAGTTGATCCGCTCGTTCCAGGCCACCTCGGAGGGCGCGACGACGACCAGAAACTCCGCAGTCCGGAACATGAACGCGTAGACGACGTCGCCCATCGCGGTGTAGTAGATCCGGTCCATCGTGGCGTTCCCGAGTCGCGCCCGCTTCTCGACGGTGACGGGGCCGTCCTCGACGAGCGCCGTTCGAGCCGCTTTCGCCGCCGACGCGTCCGGAAACGCCTGGACGACGAGCGCGTTCGACGGGTACTTCTCGGGGGAGAGCGGGTCGGGCTGGTTCGACCGGGACGGAACGCTCCGGGCCTGGACGTAGACCGCGCCGCTCCGCTCCTCGGAGACGGCCGGGGCGAACAGGGACGCGTACCGCTCGCGGTCGCGCTCGTCGAACGCGCCCGTCGGGCCCTCCTCCCGGAGTCGGCTCGGCCCCCCGTAGGCGTACGCGGTGAAGCCCGTCCCGGGATCCCACACCTCGAAGAGTTCGCCGCTCGGGCCGCCCCCGCGGAGGTAGGTGAGCAGCCGGTTCCGGACCGGGTTCCGCGACATGTTCCGGTTCACGAAGGTCTCCAGGCCGACGTTCCGGAGGAACGTCCCGAGGCGGTCGAGTTCCTCCTGGGCCCGGTCGATATCCCCCCGGTTGGCGAACGTGCGCGTCACCTCCAGGTGGCGGCTCGTCTCCTCCTCGATGTACCCCGCGATGTTGAAGTGTGGCAGGATTCGGTCGCGGATCGTCGCGAGCAGGCGGTCGATCGCCCGCTCGATCACCGCGATGGTGTTCTCGTTGATGTCACCCCGGGTCCGGACCCGCGCGACCGTCGCGCGCGCCTTCGAGACCGACTGCTGGTAGGCCCGGAGGGCCGGTTCGTACTCGGACGCGAACCAGCCGACCTCCTCGTAGATGCCCCGCGTGGCGTCGGCAAACGCCGGGTTCGCCGGTGCCCCCTCGGTGCCGCCGGTCCGGGCGAGGGTCGCCTCGTCGTCGACCAGCGGCTCCCCCTCGGCGGCGGCCTCGGGATACCTGACGTTGGACCCGCTCGACAGACAGCCGGTCCCGAGCGCCAACCCCGCGGCCGTCACCTCCCGCCGCGTGAATTCCATGGCCCGCGTAACGGGGCGGGTAGTAAAAACCCCAGCGGCCCGGTCCCGCCGGGGCAGGTCCGGAACGAGCCCCTTTTGGCCACGGACGCGATAGCGTCGCCCATGCACGGACGGTCGGACGTCGCCCCCGCCACCGTCGGGGTCTCGCTCCTCGACCACGGGATCGAGGTTGAGTACCTCGACGGCCGGAACGTCCTCTATCGCGGCGTCCCGGAGCGGGTCGACGGGCCGCTCCAGGTCGCGCCCGGCCGGGAGACGCACGTCCTCGTCACCGACGCGACGGCGACGGAGGGCGTGATGGTGTACGTCAACGACCTGAAAACCGAAGACACGATCCTGGAGGACACCGGCGTCGGCCGGGTGGTCCTCGACCCCGGCGAGTCGACGGAGCTGTTCCCGGGAGTGCAGGTCCGGTTCGCCGAGGGGCGGCGCACCGTCGTCGACGCCGATGCCGAGGCGGTCGACGGCCGCGTGTTCGTCTTCGCCGAGGACGGCTGGAACGAGGACGCGTACGAACTCGTCGCCGGGACGGACGCGGACGGAGCGACCGACGACGTGGCGAGCGGCGACGCGACGGCGGACGCGCCGTCCGACCCTGACGGCGACGGCGGGAGATAGCGCGGCTGGACGACCGCCCGACGGTGGCGCAGGCCCGGCACGCCACGTCTTGCGGCGCTACTGCAGGTACGAGGGCTCCTCGGCGTCGCAGTTGCCCTCGTGTTGTTCGGCGTCCTCGCGCGCGTCGAACAGCAGCCCGCAGACCTCGCACTCGTACCAGGTCATGTCGTCGCGCTGGGTGGTCGTCACCATGCGTGGGGGTCCGTGACGGCAGGATAAAACGGTTGTCCCGACCCGGGGACGGCGCGCCGGCGACGCGACGGGACGCCGTCCGGAATCCGGACGAAACCCGAGGATGAAGTACATCCGCGCCGTACCGGAGGTATGACCGAGGAGCCGGTCGCCGAGATCGACCTCGAGGTCCGCGGGGCCGAGAAACGCGACGCCGGGCGGGGCATCGCCCGTCTCCCCGAGTCCGCGCGGAACCGGCTCGGCGTGCTCAGCGGCGACACGCTCCTCGTCGAGGGCGACCGGGTCGCGGCCGCGAAGCTCTGGCCCGCCCGCCCGGACGCGGAACCGGGGACGATCCGCATCGACGCCGATACACGCGCGAACGCCGGCGTCCGCATCGGCGACCGCGCCCGGGTGCGGAAGGCGACCGACCTCGCGGACGCCGAGCGGGTCCGACTGACGCCCGCCCCGTCCGAAACCCCCCCCACCGACCTCGACGCCGACGCGGTCGCGCGTGCGGTCCGCCGGGACCTCCGCGACCGTCCCGTTCGGGCCGGCGAGGTCGTCCGTATCGAACGCGCCGGAACGGCGTTCGTGATCGCCGACGCCGAGCCGGCGGGAACGGTGACGATCACCGACGACACCAGCCTCGACGTGGACCTGGGCCGCGACGAGGAGGTCGGCACGGCGGGGAGCGGGACGGAGGCGGTCGGGGACGCCGGCGATGCCGAGGATCGCGCTCCGGCGGACGCGGTGCCGTCCCGCGCCGCCGGGAGGGCCGTCACCTACGAAGACATCGGCGGGCTCGACGAGGAACTCGACCGGGTCCGCGAGACGGTCGAACTCCCGCTCTCGGAGCCCGACCTGTTCGCCCGGCTGGGGATCGAACCGCCGAAGGGGGTCCTGCTCTACGGCCCCCCGGGCACGGGCAAGACGCTGATCGCGAGGGCCGTCGCCAACGAGGTGGACGCGACGTTCGTCAGCGTCTCCGGGCCGGAGATCACCTCGAAGTACAAGGGCGAGAGCGAGGAGCGCCTGCGCGAGGTGTTCGCGGAGGCGCGCGAGGCGGCGCCCTCCATCGTCTTCTTCGACGAACTCGACTCCATCGCGGCCGAGCGCGGCGGCGACGAGGGGATGGAAAACCGGATCGTCGGCCAACTGCTCTCGCTCATGGACGGCCTCGAGGCCCGGGGGGACGTCGTCGTGGTCGGCGCGACGAACCGCGTCGACGCGCTCGACCCCGCCCTCCGTCGCGGCGGCCGGTTCGACCGCGAGGTCGAAATCGGCGCCCCGAACGAGGCCGGCCGCCGGGAGATTCTGGACGTTCACACCCGGCGGACGCCGCTCGGCGAGGACGTCGACCTCGACCGCCTGGCCGCCCGCACGCACGGGTTCGTCGGCGCCGACCTCGCGAGCCTCGTCAAGGAGGCGGCCATGACTGCCCTCCGGCGGGTGCGACACGGGGCGGACACGAGCGGCAAAGCTGGCGATCGAGCGACGGACGGGGAGTCCGGAGCGAGCGACGGGGCGGACGGCGACCTGCGGGTCACCCGGGCCGATTTCGAGACGGCGATGGCGAACGTCTCGCCGAGCGCGATGCGGGAGTACGTCGCGGAACAGCCGACGAAGGGGTTCGAGGCCGTCGGCGGACTGGAGGAGCCCAAGGTGGCGCTCGAACGGGCGGTGACGTGGCCGCTGCGCTACGGCCCCCTCTTCGAGGCCGCCGCCGCCGATCCGCCGACCGGGGTCCTGCTCTACGGTCCGCCGGGCACGGGCAAGACCCTGCTCGCCCGGGCCGTCGCGGCCGAGAGCGGCGTCAACTTCGTCTCCGTCGACGGCCCGGAACTCCTCGACCGGTACGTCGGCGAGTCCGAGCGCGCGGTCCGGGAGATGTTCGAGCGCGCCCGCCAGGCCGCGCCGGCCATCGTCTTCCTCGACGAGGTGGACGCCGTCGCGGCCGACCGCGACCGGATCGGCGGCGACTCGAACGTCGGCGAGCGGGTGGTCTCACAGCTCCTGACCGAACTCGACCGCGCGGCGGACAACCCCGGCCTCGTCGTCCTCGCGGCGACCAACCGCCGCGGGACGCTCGACCCCGCGCTCCTGCGCTCCGGACGGCTGGAGTCCCACGTCGAGGTGCCGGCACCCGACGAGACGGCCCGACGTGCGATCCTGGCGGTCCACACACGCGACAAGCCCCTCGCCGACGGCGTGGATCTCGACGCGCTCGCGGCCCGCACCGGGGGCTACTCCGGGGCCGACCTCGCGGCGGTCTGTCGCGAGGCGGCGACGCGGGCCGTGCGGGAGGTCGCCGACCGGTACGCGGGCGAGGCGGCCAACGAGCACGCCGACGAGGTGGTCGTGCGCCCCGAGCACTTCGAGGCCGCGCTCGACGCGGTCGCCCCGTCGCTCGACTGACGGGTGCGCGCCCGACCGGGATTTTTGCCTCCGAATCCCGAAGCGCCCGTATGGTGAACGTCCTTCCTCACTCCGACCGCGCCGTGGGTGGCTCGATCAGACGGACGCTCCGGCAGTCGTTCATCCGGGGGGTCGCCCTCACCATCCCGCTGATCGTGACGCTGCTCGTCTTCGGGTTCGCGGTGCGCTCCCTCTCGCGGGTCGTCGTCCCGGTCGTGGAGGGGGTCGCGCTCCTGCTCGGCGTCGGGCCGATGCCGACCGTCGCGATGGAACTGGCGGCGCTACTCTTGCTGTTCTGGTTCGTCATCGCGGTCGGGTTCGTGGCCGAGCGCCGCACCGGTCGGGAGTCCCGCCTCGGCCGGACCGTCGACGACCTGATGGCCCGGGTCCCCGGCCTCGGCAGCATCTACACCGGCGTCCAGCGGCTGAGCAGCGTCCTCCTCTCGAAGGACACCGAGAGCTTTCGCGAGGTGAAGTTGCTGGAGTTCCCCGACGAGGGGTCGTACATGCTCTGTTACGTGACCGCGAGGCCGCCGGCGACCGTCAGGGAGGGCGCCGGAACCGACGAGATGGTGACGCTTTTCGTCCCGCTCGCCCCCAATCCCGTGATGGGTGGCTTCCTCGTCTACGCCCCGACCGAGCGGGTCCACGACGTCGACCTGACCGTCGAGGAGAGCATGCAGGCCATCATCACCAGCGGCGTGGCCATCGACCCGAACGCCGCCGTCGACCCGCGGCTGGATCGCGGGGATTCGTCCCACGGATTCGGCGACGGCAATCCGGTGTGACGCGTCGGATCGGCGCGTCCCCCGTCCCCGGCCTCCCGTCGCGTCAGTCCCAGAACGACTGCGTCCGGGCGTACTGGCGCTCCTGTTCGAGGATGTCCCGGTAGAACCCGTCCTCGTCGGGCCGGTGCTTGCGGATGATCCGTGCGGCCGTCTCCGGCCCGACGCCGCGGCCGGCCATCGCGATCACCGCCCGCTTCCCGTGACTCTGGACGAGCCCAGCCGACCGGTACCCCCGCTCGACCCGCCGCTCGGCCGCCGAATCTCGATCCTCGGGGTCGGTCCGGACGGCCGTGCTCGTCTCCTCGTCCCACGGGTTGAGCGCCGCGATCCGCGTCGATTCGCACTCCGGACACCGCGGCTGATCGCGCACCCGCCCCACCTGCTTCGTCCGCTCCCAGTCCGTGCAGTGCAGGCAGAGCAGGCGCACCCGGTCCCCGTCGATTCGCTCGCGAACCGTGTCGATGACGCCCGCGTCGGCGTCCTCGGGGACGAGGAGTTCGCCCCCGCTCGACCGGCCCTCGTTCCCGATCGGCGTCCGTTCCCGGGCCGTGACGACCTCGACCTCGCCGGCCTGGATCCGGTCGAGGAGCGCCGCCGTCGCCTCGACCGCGAGGTCCTCGTGGAACACTTCGCGGACCGCCTCGTCGAAGACGGGCGTGCCCTCCAGGGCGGCGAGCAGGCGGTCGCCACCGATCCGCCCGTCGCCCCGATACCGCTTGAGCCGGCCGAACGTCGCCGCGACGTGTGCGAGCGTGAACTTCAGCGCGTCCGAGCGCTTCAGCGCGAGTTCGATGATCGCTTCGACGTGGTCGGGGTCGGTCGTCTCCAGGGCGTCGAGCACGTCGCCGACGCTCGCCCGGCGCGGCAGTTCGAACTCGATCCGGTAGGGGTCGGCGTCCATCCCGACCGACGATCCGGTCTGCTGGCCGACGAGCGCGGCGACGAGTCGCCCGACCGTCTCGTTCACCTCGTGGCCGTAGGGCGCGTTCAGTACCGCCGTCCGCCCGTGGCTTTCGAGGACCAGTCGGTCGGCGGTCGGGACGGGGTGGTCGGCCTCGACCTGGCGCTCGACGCTCCCGAGCGCCGCCCGGAGCGTTCGCTCCTCGGCCGGGTACCGCGGCGCGACGTCGCGCGCGACCGCCGCCCGGTCGGCCCCGGCCGCGAACTGCTCGGCGGCGACGAGCCTGAGGTCCCCCACGTCGCCCGCGACGGCCGCCGGGACGGGAATCTCACGGCCGGTCCAGGACGGCACCTCCCCGCCGGGGTCGTCGACCGGCGAGACGTCGACGCGGGTCTCCTCGTCGTCGATCTCGACCACGCGCCACAGTTCGCCCCGCTGGACGAACGTGGCGCCGGGTTCGGCGAAGGTCCGCACGAACCGCTCGTCGAGCGTCCCGACCGTCTCCCGGGCCGAGACGTCGCGGACCTCGTACGTCTCCTCGTCGGGAATCATCGAGAGGTTGCGGTAGTAGTACTGCCACGTCCCCCCCGACGTCTCCAGGCGGTCGGCGTCCTCGTCGAGCCACAGCACGCGGTTGCCGTCGAGTTCGCGGACCACGGCGCGAAACTCGTCCTCCGTCAGGTCCCGGAACGGATAGGCCGACGTGAGCAGGTCGTACGCCTTCCGGGCCCGAACCTCGCCGCGGTCCATCACCGTCCCCACGACCTGGTTTGCCACCACGTCGAGGCTGCCGTGGTGGATGGCCGCCGGTTCGACCGCGCCGCGCTCGGCCCGGCGGGCGATGGCGAGTGCCTCCAGCGTGTCCTCCGGGCTCCCCGTCACGACGGTCCCGTGGGAGGTCCGGCCGCGACGGTGGCCCGCCCGGCCGACCCGCTGGAGCAGGCGCGCGACCTCGCGGGGGCTGTTGTACTGGACGACGTGGTCCACGCGCCCCACGTCGATGCCGAGTTCCATCGACGAGGTACAGACCAGGCCGTCGACCTCGCCCCCCTTGAACTGCTCCTCGACCGTCAGCCGGGCGTCCGTCGAGAGCGAGCCGTGGTGGATGCCGATGGGTTCGTCGAGCCGTCGGAACCGCGACCCGAGCGCCTCGGCCGTCTGGCGCGTGTTCACGAAGATCAGCGTCGACTCGTGCTCGCGGACGAGGTCCCTGATGGCGCGGACGTGACTCGCCGTCTCGGCGTCTGTCGCCAGTTCGGCCGCCAGCCGCTCGTCCTCGTCGCCGACCTCCGGCCGGACGATCCGCACGTCGACGTCGCTCGCGGCGTCCGCCTCGACGAGTTCACAGCCCCGGTCGCCGGTGAGAAAGCGGCCGACCTCCCCGGGGTCGCCGACGGTCGCCGAGAGGCCGACCCGCTGGAACGGGCCCGCGAGGTCGCGGAGCCGCTCCAGTCCGACGGTCAACTGGGCGCCGCGCTTCGAGGCAGCGAGTTCGTGGACCTCGTCGATCACGACGTGGTTCACGTCCGCGAGCGCCCGCCGGAGCTTCTCGCCCGTGAGGACGGCCTGGAGGGTCTCCGGCGTCGTGACCAGCACGTCCGGTGGGTCGTCGGCCTGCTGGCTCCGGCGGTAGTCGGAGGTGTCGCCGTGGCGGACGTCAACCTCGACGTCGAGGCGGTCGCCCCACCACTCCAGGCGGTCGCGCATGTCCCGGTTGAGCGCCCGCAGGGGCGTCACGTAGAGCGCGGAGACGCCGAACGGGCGGCCGTCCGGGCCGGTTCCCCCGTCACTTTCGCCGCTCACGATGGCGTCGAAGACGGGCAGCATCGCCGTCTCGGTCTTCCCCGTGCCCGTCGGCGCGACGACGAGCGCGTCCCGGCCGTCGGCGAGCGGCGGGAGGGCGCGGCGCTGGGGCTCCGTGGGCGTCGTGAACCCCCGGTCGGACAGCGCGTCCCGCACTGCTCCCCCGAGATGGGCGAACGCGTCCATCCCCGTGGCCCCCGAATCCGTCATCGGCCGGACTAGCGCCCCGACCGGATTAAGCGCCGCGTTCCCGAACCGGGCCGCGACGTGCTCCGACGGTCGCACTCCGGGCCGCGGACACGGCGGCCCGGTGTCGACGCGTTCACGGCCCCCGCCGCGCTACGGTGCCGTGTGAACCACGCCCTGCTCATGTGGGCCTCGATTGCGGCGTTCGGGCTCCTGGCCGGCGGCCGGGCCGCCCTCGCGGTCCGCACCGCCCCGGGACTCCCGGTCCTCGACGTCCTCGCCGCGCTGGCTGCGCTCGTCGTGGTCAGCGGGTCGCTGGTCGCGCTCGGGAACCTGGATCGGTTCGAGCCCCCATCGCCCTGGCTCGCGTACGTCGCCGCCGTCGGGACGCTCGTCTACGCGGCGTCGCTGGTGGTGTAGCGTTCCGGTGCAGGGCGCCGGCGTTACGGGGGTCCGTCACACCGCGCGATAGTCGCCCAGCCGCGTCCCGTCGAGCAGATACGCCTCCGCGTCCGCGAGCGCCGCCGGGAGGAAGGGGGCGAGGAAGTCCTGCCCTTCGACGTTCACCCACGTTCCCCCCGAGCGGTCGTTGAACGCCGGAAAGACGACGAGTTCCGGGTCGCCCCACGCGAGGTCGGCCGGGTCGACGCCGCAGCGTTCCGCGAACGGCTCGCGCCGGAGGCGTCCCCGGAGCCACGCCCGCTCGACTCGGCTCCCGCCGACCTCGTCCGCGATCCTGACTGCGGGGTGCTCGTGCCCGATACAGAGCACCTCCGCCCCGAGCAGGTCCCGTGCCGGCCAGGTGTGGCCGTGGAGGAAGGCGACGCCGTTACGGACGACCCCGTCGGTCGACGCGACAGTCAGCCGGTCGGCGTACGCCGCCGCGACGCCGCCGTCGTGGTTGCCGGGCACGAGCGTCGTCGGAATGCGCTCGGTGACCGCCGACACCATGGCGTCCAGTTCCGCCGCCTCCGCCCCCGTCGGGTCGCCGATCCGGTGGGCGAGGTCGCCGAGCACCACGAGGCGGTCGGGAGCGGTCCGGTCGAGCAGCGAGAGCAGCCGCTCGCGGCGCTCGTCGGCCGCGCTCGCCAGTTCGACTCCGCGCTCGCGGCGCAGGCCCGCCTCGATTCCGGCGTGGTAGTCCGCGACGACCAGGGCCCGTTCGCCGTCGAGGGTCGCGACCGCGGCCGGTTCGCCCGGGACCGGCTCGACCGCGGCCATCAGATCGACTTCAGCGCCCCCTCGCTCGGCTCGTAACACCGGCCGCTCATCAGCGCGTCCTGGATGGCGTCCTCGACCGC
>JBDGQA010000041.1:0-31724 GCA_042219325.1 Haloferacaceae archaeon
TGCTCTCTCCGCCCGTTCCGCCGTTCTGCCCGCCACCGCCTGGCGCGCCGCCGTCGCCACCGAACACGAAATACGCCCCCGCACCGCCGGCGACCACGACGAGCAGAAGTACGATGCCCGCGAGAATCTGTTTTCGCTCCATTGACAACCCGCTCCTACGTGAACGTGGACAGTCGAACGGTTTAGGTGCGATGGCCGCCGGGGTTCCCGCTCGAACGCGACCCCGACTCGCCGCGTTACGCTGCGTCGAGTGCGTCCGCCAGGCAGTCCATCACGCGGTCTACCTTCTGCGTCTTTGCGTTGTGCCCCATGTGGCCGACCCGGAGGATGTCGTCGGCGAGGTCGCCCAGCCCGGTCGCGAGCGTGATGTCGTACTCCTCGTCCATGTGCGTCTGCAGGGCCTCGGCGCGCCCGGGCACGTGGAACGCGGTCACCGTGGGCGAACTCCTTTCGGGATCGGGATAGAGGTCGAGACCGAGCTCCTCGCCGCGTTCACGGCAGCGCTTTGCGGCCGCCAGATGGCGGTCGTAGACCGACTGAATTCCCTCGTCGAGCAGCAGCGAGAGGGCCTCGTCGAGCGCCACCACGAGCGTGGTGAGGTGGGTGTAGGGGAACTGCTCGCTGACGTCCTGCCAGGGCAGGAAGTTGGCGTAGAAGGTGTCGGCGTCGCGGTCCTCCATCGCGTCCCACGCGGCGTCGCTGATGGCGGCGGTGGTGAGCCCCGGCGGCGCGCTGAAGCACTTCTGGGACGCCCCGAGACAGACGTCGATCCGGTCGGTCGGGACCGGCGTCCCCCCGAGCGAGGAGACGGCGTCAACCACCGAGAGGACGTCGTGGTCGTCGAGCAGATCGAGGACCGGCCCCAGGTCGGTGAGGGTCCCCGTCGGCGTCTCGCAGTGGACCATCGTCGCGGCGCGGAAGTCGCCGTCCGCGAGTTCCCGCTCGATGCCGGCCAGGTCGAGCGGCCGGCCGTACTCGCTCGCGACGACCGTGGGGTCGCCGCCGTACTGCTCGACGAAGTCGGCGAAGCCCTCGCCGTAGAGGCCGTTGGCGAGGCAGAGCACGTCGTCGCCCGGTTCGACCAGCGACTCGACCGCGGCCTCCAGCCCCAGGATGCCCTCGCCGCCCAGCACGACGACATCGTGCTCCGTGTCGTAGACCCGGCCCAGTTTCCGGGTGACGTCCGCGTACAGATCCTGGAACTCGGGGGCGACGTCCGGATTGATCAGTTCGCGGCCGGCCGCCTCGCGCACTGACGGCGGCAGCGCCGTCGGTCCAGGGGTCATCAGCATGTGCGGGCGTAGCCGCGCCGGCGACATATGTGGGTCGGCCGTTCCGGTTCCGGAGCGAACGGAGGTATCATCATGCGTACGAAATATCCATTATTAATCATTCACTATCTGTAGCGCCCCAAACGGGGCAGTGAACGCCGATGGCCAAGGAAGTAAACTGTAAGGAAGCTGAATACGAGGACTGCGAGTTCCTCGTCCGGAGCGAAAACGAGGACGAGCTGGTCTCGGTGGTGCAACGACACGCCGAACGGGCCCACGACATGTCGGTTTCTCGGAAGGACGTGGAAGGGTTGATGAAAACCGTCTGATCCGTACATCGTCTCCCTTTTTTTCGACAGGAGCCGCCGGGTGGCGACGATACGCTTTCGATTCCTCGAACCGGCGAAGCTCCGTCCGGGGCGGGAGGGTTCGCCGAAGTCGCCGGAAAGGCCAAAGGCGGCCGCGCCGGTAGCGGACGCATGACCGGCAAACTCACCCGCGAGGTCCTCGAACGGCTGGTGTTCGCGCGGACCGGCGCCGCGAACCCGGACGTCCTCGTCGGACCCCGGTTCGGGGAGGACGCAGCGGCGGTCCGCGTCGGCGACCGGACCCTGATCGCGAGCACTGACCCCGTCTCGCTCGCGGCGGGTCGGATCGGAACGATCGCGGTCGCCGTCGCCACCAACGACGTGGCCGCCGCGGGCGCCCGCCCCGAATTCCTGCTCGTGACCGTCCTCCTCCCCGACCCCGACGTCGACCTCCTCGACACGATCACGGCCGACCTCGACAGCGAGGCGGAGCGCCTGGGCGCCGCCATCGTCGGCGGCCACACCGAGGCCGTGGCCGGGCTCGACCGCCCGCTCCTCTCGATCACCTGTCTCGGCACCGCCGACCGTCACGTGTCCACCGGCGGGGCGAGACCCGGTGATCGCGTGCTGCTGACGAAGGCCGCCGGGATCGAGGCGACCGCCGTCATCGCGACCGACTTCGGCGACGAGTTCGACCTCCCCGACGACCTGCGGGCGGCCGCAGCCGGCTTCTTCGACGACCTGAGCGTCCTCCGCGAGGCGACGGCGCTCGCGCCGCTCGCGACGGCGATGCACGACCCGACCGAGGGGGGCGTCCTCGGGGGCGCGGTCGAACTGGCGGCGGCGGCGGGCGCGCGACTCGACCTCGACCGGCACGCGATTCCCGTCCGGGAGGAGACCCGGCGGGCCTGTGCCGCCGCCAGCGTCGACCCGCTCCGCGTCCTCGGCTCGGGGGCGCTGCTGGCGACCGTCGCTCCCGACGACGAGGGGGCCGCTCTCGACGCTCTCGCCGAGGCCGACGTGGCGGGGCGGGTCGTCGGCCGCGTCGTCGACGGGCCCGCGGAGGTCCGCCTCGACGAGGAGCGCTACGCCGAACCGATCCGTGACGACATGTACGATCTCTGGGACTAGTCCCCGTCGTCGATCGGTTCCTCCCACGGCCGCGCGGGGTCGACCGGCGTCAGAGCGTGGTCGCGCTCGGCCGCCGTGTACGTCTCGTCGTCGAGGGCCATCCGCCGGCGCTTCCACTCGGCGCTCAACTCGTCTTCACCCTCCGGCCCGACGCGACCGCCGTGGACGCGGAAGAAGTGCGAGCCGCGGTCGCGCCGCGCCCCCGCGCCCGTGTGTCCGTCGAGCGCCACGGCGTACGGACCGTCCGGGTCCAGGTCCTCGACCGGGAACCCGTACTCGGGGTCCTCACCCTGCTCCCGTGCTGCGGCCCGCTCCTCGGCGGCCGCGTCGAAGTAGTTCACCGCGTGGGAGGCCTCGCGGGTCGAGCGGGCGCGGGCCGTCGCGAGCGCCGCCTGCACGGCACAGAGCTTCCCGCGGTGGGAGTCGTGCTCCCACTCGTCGGCCAGGTCCTCCAGCCGGCCGACGACCGTCGCGACCGATCCCGCGCGGAGGTCCTCGACGACGAAGGTGTTCAGGCGGTCCCAGAGCTGCCAGCCAAAGCCCGAGCGAGCGAGTTCCCACGCGGCCCACGCAGCGACCGCCTCGTCGGACCGGCGGACGGCCTTCTGGAGCAGGCTGGCGACCGCGTAGCGGTTGAACCCGCCGTCGGTCTCGTCGCTCCCCTTCTCCTCGCCGAAGTCGTTGTGTCCGGCGGCCGCCGGCGGCCGGTCGGTCTCCAGTTCGCCGTCGGCGCCGAAGGTCGCCTGTCGCTCCTCGTCCATGGGAACCCCTTCCCGTCATCGGCCGAAAAACCTCCGGCGAGAAACCGGTGGCGGGGTCCGTGGCGGCCCGATGAGTAACTGTTAAGTTCGGTAACGGCCGACGGACGTATGCCCGCCCTTAGCTCAGCCTGGTAGAGCAGCCGACTGTAGATCGGCTTGTCCCCCGTTCAATTCGGGGAGGGCGGACTTTTCGATCAAGCGTACTGGAGCCGACATGATCACGGGAGGGCGCAGCCCGCCGAGGCGCTGGAGCCGCACCCGGGCGTCGCCGATCCGGCCGCCGCCCGTCCGCCGGATCTCGGAGATGTCGAGTTCCTCGCTCACGTACACCGTCGCCGGCAGGTCGGTGGTGTCCGGCTTCGTCCGCGCGTCGGTCCGGGCAGTGGAGGGGGCTGTGGCAACGACCAACAGGACGACGATGGCGAGCACGAGTCCCGCCGAGAGGCGTCTCCGCCACCGATCCGCGTCTGGATGGCTCGTCGTCCCGGATTCCCCCGGTCGGCTGAAAAAATCACAGGTTCCGTCAGACGACGAGCGACCGCACGAGCAGGAAGACGAGCGCGACGAACAGGACGGTCACCAGGGCCACGACGTCGATCATGAGGTCCGAGACGGGGCCCGTCTCGATGCCGATGAGCCGCGCCACCACGGACCGGTACTCGTCGATACCGAGGGCCCGCTCGACGACGTGCGTGGGACGCCACCGGCGAGCGGCCACGTCGCGGGTGTCGTCGGGGTCTTCGAGGCCGGCCGCGTCGATGTCGTCCCAGTCCGGCATACCCGGCATTCGGCGGGTGGAGCATAAATAGCTGATGCGGGCCGACGGGCGCCGACCGGCGGCGACGATCCGTCGGGCCGTGCGTCCGGGTCGCGTCCCACGGAGACGCGTGTCCGTGTCGCGTCCGTCGGGATCCGGTCCTGACAGCGTCCCGCGTCACACCCCGCGACCGCGGCGATCCGGCGACGTGTGCGTCGGCACCCAGCCGATGGACGGCGGGAGTTCGTCGTCGCCCTCCGAGACGAGTTTGCCGTACACGCGGAGGGTGACCCGGAAGTTCCGGTTGACGTCCTCGTTGTCCCACGCCTCGAAGATCCAGTCGACGATCTCCTCGGCCGCCTCCCGGTCCTCCAGCGACGCCGCGAGGAGGCCGTCGTCGACCTCCTCGGCGATGCGGGTGCAGTGCCGGAGGAACTTCTCGTGGCGGCGGTCGCGTTTCTCCTCGTCGAGCCGGTCGCTGAACTCGAGCAGGCGCTTTGCGTCGGCGTCCCCGATGTCGGGGCTGTCCTCGATCTGCTCTCTGAGCGCCTCGATCTCCTCGCGTGGGGAGGCCATTTGACCGACGTTCCGGTCCCGCCGAAATATACCTGTCGCGTGCGGGCGGCCCCACGTCCGTCCCGGCGGTGGCGCGCCGGTGCGGCCCGGTCCGCCCCAAACCTCTTGCACCGCCGTCGTGCTCTGTGGGACGGGGCGCGGTCGTGAGCCGCGTCCGACGGTGCACCCATGGTTTACAAGAAAATCACGCTGATCGGCCGGAGTTCCGAGAGCTTCGACGACGCGACCGACGACGCCATCGACCGGGCGACCGAGACGCTCGACAACGTTCACTGGGTGGAGGTGGACGAACTCGGCGTCGAAGTGGCGAGTGTCGAGGACCGCGAGTACCAGGCCGAGGTCACGGTCGCCTTCGAACTGGAGTAACGGCGGGGGACCCGACCGCCGGCGGAATCGAGTCCAGTACCGGCGGTATCCCGGACGGCAACGATGCCCGGCGGGACGCTCACCGGTCCCCGCGCGGCTCGTCGTCCGGGAGCGGCGGGCGGTCGACCGCGTCCCCGGACTCCGATCCGTCCGACAGCTCCCCCCACTCCTCGGGGACGGCGTCCTCGTCGAATATCAGCTGGCGGTGGGGGTAGGCGATCTCGATGTCCGCGTCCGTCTCCGCGAGGTGCTCCCGGACGGCCGTCTGGACCTCCGAGCGGACGGTCAGCAGCTTGTACGGGTTGATGGCCCAGTAGCGGAGCCGGAGGCGCACGCCGCTGTCCGCGTGCTCGTCGATGTAGGCGGTCGGCTTCGCCGGGTAGCGCGCGGGGCCGATGCGGATGTCGGGACCGCCGTCGATGACGCTCTCACAGCCCCGCGCCGCCCGCTCGAAGAGGTCCCGCGCGGCCGGGATGTCGCTGTCGTAGGTGACGAGCAGGGGGAGCGAGAGCCGGATGCGCTTGTCCTCGGCGGAGTAGTTGACGATCTGCTGTTCGCGGATGCTGGAGTTCGGGATGACGGTGAAGGTGTTGTCGATCGTGAACACCTTGGTGTACCGGAGGGTGATGTCGTCGACGAACCCCCGGGTGCCGTTCTGGAGTTCGATCATGTCGCCGATCTCGTAGGGCTGGTCCGCGAGGACGAACAGGCCGTTGACGATGTTCCCGACGACGGGCGCGAGGACGAGGCCGAGCACGGCCGAGAAGACCGTCACCGAGATCAGGAGGTCGGTCGGCTGGAGGCCGACGAGGGTGGCGGCGCCGGCGATGGCGAGCACCACGACGCCGATCCGCACCGAGCGCAGGACCACCTGCACGATGCTCTCGCGGCCGATCCGCTTCTCGACGGGCCGCTCGAGGAGCCGGACGACGTACTTCGAGAGGTACACGCCGGCGACGACCGTCACGAGCGCGAGGATTACCTGTGGGACCGTCCCGCGTAGTTCCGGCGGTACGGTGACGCCGGGGACCGCGTGTGCGGCCGCCAACGGCGTCCGGACGGCGTTCCCTCCGGCGACCATCGTCCGTGCCTCGCCGCAGGAGCCCGTAAGTCCACCGGACGCTCCCGGGCCGGCGGCGAGCGAGTCCGGTCGGCGTCGCGTGCCGGACCGATCCCGGCGGCGGCCGACCGGATCGGTCCCGAGCACAACGACTAAGCCACAGCCAGCCGGGTGCCGACCATGGACCGGCGCACCCGCGAGTACCTGCGGGGCCGATTCGGCGACTACTACCGGGGGGTCGAACTCCCGCTGCCGCCCGCCGCCGACGCACGCGAATGGGGCCACATCCCCTTCACCGCCGGCGGGACGACGATGGTGCGCCACCGGTCGCTCCTCGAAATCGGCGACCTGGGCGGCTTCCTCGGCGGGGAGCCGCCACGGCACGTCTACTTCTCGGCCGCCCGGTACGACGACCCCGGCGCCGACAGTATGGACGAGAAGGGCTGGCGCGGGGCGGACCTCGTGTTCGACCTCGACGCCGATCACCTGCCCGCGGTCGATCCCGAGGCGAGCAGCTACGCGGGGCGATTGACGGCCTGCAAGGACGCCCTCCTGCGCCTGCTCGACCTGCTCGAGGACGACTTCGGGTTCGATCCGGACGACTTCCGCGTGAACTTCTCCGGCGGACGGGGCTACCACGTCCACGTCCGCACGCCCGGCGTGCGCGAGCTGTCCAGCGGGGCCCGCCGCGAGATCGTCGACTACGTCCGGGCCGTGGACCTCGACTACGACGGCCTCGTGACGACCCGCTCCGTCGAGGGGACGACCCGACGGGTGCTCCGGGCCGACGGCGGGTGGGGACGGCGGGTCCACCGGCGGCTCGTCGCGGTCGCCGAGGAACTCCGGGCGGCGGACCGCCCGGACGCGCTCGCGCGCCTCCAGGAGTTCGAGGGGATCGGTGAGGCCCGCGCCGAGACGATCCTGGGCGCGATCGAGCGGACGCCCGAGGCGGTCGAGGCGGGGAACCTCGAGGCCGGCGGCCCCGGGATGCGCGCACTGGTCGAGGCGCTGGCCCACGACGTCGTCGAGGCCCAGACCGTCGCCGTCGACGAGCCGGTGACGACGGACGTCAACCGGCTGATCCGGCTCCCCGGCAGCCTCCACGGCGGGACCGGCCTGGTCGTCCGGCCCATCGAGCGCGACGCCATCGAGGCGTTCGACCCGTTCGTCGACGCGGTTCCCGACCGGTTCGCCGGCCGGGAGATCCGGATCGAGGTGACCGACCCCGGCGAGGAGCCGGTCGTGATCGGCGGCGGTAGCTTTACACCGACGGAGGGTGTGCACTCGGTCCGTGAGCCCGTGGGCGTGTTCCTGATGGGGCGGGACCGCGCGCGGAAGGTGAGCGAGCCATGAGTCCGGTCGAGACATGAATCTGGAGGAACTCCGCGACGTCCGTCGAACCGAGCGCGAGCGCGACGGACTGCAGTCGCTCCCGGAGTCGTTCTACCGCGACGTCTCGGCCTACCTCGCCGACCTGAAGGCGGAGCGCGAGCGCGCCGCCGAGGCGGCCGACGACCCGTTCTCGGACCCCAGGGTGAGCGAACTCACCGACGAGATCGAGACCGCCGAGGAGGTCGTGGAATCGATCTACGAGCGCCGGCTCGGCAAGGTGGTCGACCGCGCCTCCTTCGCCGCCGCCGACATGCGCCACGAGACCGAGGGCCTGACCGCCGAGGAGCAGGAACTCTTCGACGACCTCGTCGCGCGCATCGCGGGCAACCGGGAGCGCGTCCTCGACGCGCTCGACCCGGACGCCGGCGCCGACGCGACCGCCGAACCCGATGCCGACGCGACCGCCGATCCGAACGCCGGTGACGACGCGAGGGCCGACCCGGACGGGCAGGCCGCGGCAGCGCCGGACGACGCCGCGCGCGCCGGGACCGGCGGCGCGGGCGCGGATGCGGACGCCCCCGATCCGAACGACCTGCTCGCCGAAGCGATGGGCGGCGCTCCGGACGGGGAAACGAGGGAGGAGACGGCGGAAGGGGCCGACCCGGACCCGGCGGCCGTCGAAGCGGGAGCGACGGGCGGGCCGGGAACGACCGACGGCGGCGTGCCGACGGGGTCGGGGGACGTGCCGGAGAGCGCGGACGAAGATCCCGTTCCCGTGGCGGCGACGGGCGACGGCGCCGGGCGGGCCCCGCACGGGCAGGCCGACGACGGGGGGAACACGGATCGTACCGGAGGGCAGGAGCGGGACGGGGCATCGGATCGGTCGGACGCTCCCGACACGGACCGACGGATGATCTACGTCACCCGCGACGTGGGCGAGATTTTCGGGGTCGACGAGCGGACCTACAGCCTCGAGGCGGAGGACGTGGTCGACCTACCGGCGGACAACGCCCGGGCGCTGGTCGAGCGCGACGCGGCCGAACCGCTGGAGTGAGTCGGGGGCCGCCCGGCCACGCAACGTAAGACGCCGGAACCCGAACGGCGGGGCTGCATGGACGAAGCCCTCGAAGCCGTCGACCTGCTCGCCGACTCGGGGCTCGAAGGCATCGTGACGTGGGGACTCCGCATCCTCGGCCTCCTGGCCCTCGCCGCGGGCGTCTGGCTCTGGCTGTTCACCGACGCCGGACTGCTCGTCCTTCCCGCGTTGCTGTTGCTCGCGGGACTCGTGTTGCTCGTCGCTCCCAGTATCGTGCTGGCCCTGTCGGAACTGGCGGGGTGAGAGCCGCGGATCGCCCTGTCGCTCTGACGGGGTGAGAGCCGCGGATCGCCCTGTCGCGCTGACGGGGTGAGAACCGCCATCGCGGCGGCGTCGTGGACGCTGAGGCTCGAAGGAAAGTGAACGGAGAGACGGATCAGAGGAGTCAGCGTCGGTCGCCGTGGAGCGGCCGCGCCCGTCCCGCGGCGCGACCGGCTACCGCGGGGCTTACTGGAAGGTCCGCCGGGCAGCGACCGGACTCTCCTCGGGTTCGCTCCGCTTGAACCGCTGCTCGATCTCCTCGTAGCGCTCGCGCGTCTCGTCGGTGACGCTCGGGTTGACCTCGTCGAGCGCCGTCTGGAAGTGGTCCATCGTGATGCGGACGTTGCCGAGCGACTCCTCGATCTCCTCCCGGCTCACGGAGTTGATGAACTCCCGCGAGGCGGCCATCGAGGCCTCGCGACAGACCGCCTCGATGTCCGCACCGACGTAGCCCTCCGTCCGGCGAGCCAGCCGGTCGGGGTCGACGTCGTCGGCCAGCGGCTTGTGCCGGGTGTGGACCTCGAAGATCTTCCGGCGGGCGGCCTCGTCGGGCACCGGCACGTGGACGTGGCGGTCCAGCCGGCCGGGCCGGAGGAGCGCCGAGTCGATGAGGTCCGGGCGGTTGGTCGTGGCGATCACGACCACGTCCTCCAGGGCCTCCAGGCCGTCCAGTTCGGTCAGGAGCTGGGAGACGACCCGCTCGGAGACGCCGGAGTCGCCGGTGTTCTGCCCCCGCTCCGTCGCGATGGCGTCGATCTCGTCGAAGAAGACGACGGTGGGGGCGTTCTCGCGGGCCTTCGAGAAGACCTCGCGGACGCCCTTCTCGCTCTCCCCGACGTACTTGTTGAGGAGTTCGGGCCCCTTCACCGAGATGAAGTTGGAGTCGGCCTCGTTGGCGACGGCCTTCGCCAGCAGCGTCTTCCCCGTGCCGGGCGGGCCGTACAGGAGGACGCCCTTCGCGGACTCCATGTCCATCTGCTGGAACACCTCGGGGTACTCCAGCGGCCACTGGATGGTCTCCCGGAGGCGCTCCTGGGTGTCCATGAGGCCCCCCACCTCGTCCCAGGTGACGTCGGGCACCTCGACGAACACCTCGCGCAGCGCCGAGGGCTCGATGCCCTTCAGCGCCTGCTTGAAGTCCTGCGTGGTGACCTGCAGGGAGTCGAGCACCTCGGCGTCGATTTCGTCGGCCTCCAGGTCGATCTGCGGGCGGACCCGTCGGAGGGCGTTCATCGCGGCCTCCTTGGCGAGGCTCTCCAGGTCCGCGCCGACGAACCCGTGGGTGTTGTCGGCGTACTTGTCGAGGTCGATGTCGTCGACGAGGGGCATCGTCCGCGTGTGGACCTGCAGGATCTCCTTGCGACCGTCGCGGTCGGGGACGCCGATCTCGATCTCGCGGTCGAACCGGCCCCCACGACGGAGGGCGGGATCGATGGCGTCGACGCGGTTGGTCGCGCCGATGACGACCACCTCGCCCCGCTCGTCGAGCCCGTCCATCAGGCTCAGGAGCTGGGCGACGACCCGGCGCTCGACGTCGCCCCCGGCCTCGTCGCGCTTGGGGGCGATGGCGTCGAGTTCGTCCATGAAGACGATCGCAGGCGCGTTCTCCTCGGCCTCCTCGAAGACCTCGCGGAGTTGCTCCTCGCTCTCGCCGTAGTACTTCGACATGATCTCCGGCCCGGAGATCGTCTCGAAGTGGGCGTCGATCTCGTTGGCGACGGCCTTCGCGATCAGCGTCTTCCCGGTCCCCGGCGGGCCGTGGAGGAGCACGCCCTTCGGCGGCTCGATCCCGAGTCGCTTGAACAGCTCCGGGTGGCGCATCGGCAGTTCGATCATCTCCCGGACCTGTTCGAGTTCGTCCTCGAGGCCGCCGATGTCCTCGTAGGTCACGTCCGGAGCGGCGCCCCCGGTCGTGGTCTCCTCGGTCTCGGCGATCTGCTCGGCGGGCTGCTCGCTGATCCGGACCTCGGTCGAATCGTTGACGACGACCGTCCCGGACGGCTCCGTGGAGGCGATCTTCAGGGGAATCGCCTGTCCCTGGCCGCCCATGAATCCGAAGCCGAGCGGGAGCTGAACGGTCTGTCCCGCCGAGATCGGCTTGCCGCTCAGTTCGCGCCGAACGAGCGACTCGATGTTGCCCCGGATGCCGAGCCGCTGGGGGAGGGCAACGGTGATCCGGTCGGCCGGCTCCACGTCGACCTTCTCGATCTCGACGCGGTCGTCGATACCAACGTTCGCCTGCTGGCGGAGCCGCCCGTCGATCCGGACGATGCCGCTCCCGCGGTCCTCGGGGTAACCGGGCCAGACGCGCGCGATTGCGGCGCCGTTCCGCCCCTCGATGCGAACGAAGTCACCGGCCTCGAGGCCGAGCTCCGTCGCGGCCTCCTTCTCGACGGCCGCGAGCCCGCGGCCCGCGTCCTTCTGCTTGAGTGGCTTGACGATCAGCTTCATCTAGTGATCTCCCGTGACGGCGAGTACGCCGTTGTTCACCTTGACACGTTCGGCCTCGCCGGGCAGTTCGAGTTCGCTCTCGTGGATGCCCGACGCGGTCTCCACGACGACGATGGCGGTGTCGCCGACCACGTCGACGTCCACGGCGTCGTCACCGACGCCCAGGTCGGCCGCCACCGTCCATTCGTCGCCGTCCTCGTAGTGGCGGACGAGCGCATCGTCGCCACCGATCTCGTACTCTTGACTCATCTGATGCTAACTACAGGTTATCGACGTAGATATATAAATGTTTCTCTGACTAATCAGCACATAACGCCGAGGTCTTCTGATTCAGGTGTTGTTGTGGTTCCCGTCGGATACCGGGGCGGGGGTTTATCTCTCGCCGGCCGCAACTGCCGTGTATGGAGACGGTGACCCACCGGGGCCGGACCACCGCGTATCGTCGTCACGACCGGGGGGGCGGGGGGACACCGCTGCTCTGCATCCACGGGTCGGGCGGGGACCGCCGCGTCTGGCGCGCGCAGGCCCGGATGACCGACCGACGGCCCGTCGTCGCCCTCGACCTCTCGGGCCACGGGGAGAGCGACGACGTGAACGCGGCCGCGGGCTACGAGACGCTCGGGGTGTACGCCGACGACGTCGTCGCGGTGGCCCGCGAGACCGGCGCGCGGGTGCTGGTCGGCAACTCGCTCGGCGGCGCGGTGGCGCTGTGGGTCGCAGCGGAACGCGACCTCCCGCTCGACGGCCTGGTCCTGGCGGGCACGGGCGCGCGGCTTGCGGTCCCCGATGACCTGCTGACGTGGCTCGACGAGGACTTCGAGCGGGCGGTCGAGTACCTCCACGGGCCCGACCGCCTGTTCCACGACCCCGACGAGCGGACGGTCGAGGCCTCGCGCGCGACGATGCGGGAGACGGGCCGGGCGGTGACGGCCCGCGACTTCCGGACCTGCCACGGGTTCGACGTCAGGGACCGCCTCGACGAGATCACGGACCCGGCGCTCGCCGTCGTGGGCGAACACGACCGGCTCACGCCCCCCTGGTTCCACGAGCGCCTGGCCGAGAACCTCCCGGACTGCGGGCTGGCGGTCCTGGACGGGGCCGCCCACCTGACCATGCTGGAGCGGCCCGAGGCGTTCAACGGGGTCGTCGGACGATTCCTCGACGGGCTTCCGTCCCGTCCCGATGCCGCCGGTTCCGGCAGCGATTAGTCCGCCCGCGCGTAACCGGGGGCCGTGCCTCGGCGCGTCGAGCGGACCGATCCGGACGGGGTCGACTACGGCTGGGTGATGCAGACGACGTTCGTGGGCACCATCGTCCTCGGCGCGCCGCTGGTCGCCGCGCTGAGCGCGACCGCCGACCTTCCGACCTGGAGCGCCCGCGCCGCCTTCGCCGTCCGCGTCGGCGCGGTCGTCTGGCTCTGTACCGCCGTGGCCGTGTTCCTCTACGCCCGCCGGACGGGAGCGGGCGACGGCGACGCCGCGTAGGCCCCGGAAGACCCTTTGTGACCGCGGCGAAACCGGTCACCATGATCGACGAGACCGTCCGGGAGATCCGGCAGATGGAGACCCACAGCTCCTCCGTGGTCGCCGTCAAGGCCGCCCGGGCGCTACGGGAACTGCTCGACCGTGACTACGCCTCGCTCGACGCCTACGAGCGGGACCTGGAGCGCAACTCGAGTGCGCTCCGCCGGGCCAACCCGTCGCACGCGTCGCTGTTCACGACCCAGCGCCAGGTGGTCGAGAGCGTCGTCGGCGAGGCCACGGACCTCGACGAGGCGAAACGGCTGACCCGCGAGGCCGTCGAGCGCGTCGTCGAGTCCGTACAGACCGGCAAGCACCTCGCGGCCGAGCGCGCGGCCGACACGTTCCTCGACGGCGAGACGGTCCTGACCCACGATTACTCCTCGACCGTCCTCGAGGCGGTCGAGATGGCCGTCGACGACGGGGTCGACCTGACCGTCTACGTCACCGAGGCCCGCCCACGCTACCTCGGACGCAAGACCGCCCGGCGCCTGGCCGGCCTCGACGGGGTCGAACCCCACCTGCTCGTCGACGCGGCCGCCGGCGAACTCCTCCCCGAGTGCGACCGCGTGCTCGTCGGGATGGACTGCGTCGTCGAGGACACGCTCTACAACCGGGTGGGAACCTTCCCCATCGCCGCGACGGCGGCGCAGGTCGAGGTGCCGGTGCAGGTCGTCGGCTCGTCGGCGAAGGTGATCGACGAGGGGTTCGTCTTCGAGAACGAGTTCCGCCCGCCGGCCGAGGTGAGCCTCGAACCGCTCGAGGGCGTGACCGTCGAGAACCCCGCCTACGACGCCACCCCGACACGGCTCGTCGACGCGGTGTTCACCGACGAGGGCCGGCTCGAACCCTAACGCTCCCGCGCCCTCAGCGGCCGAGAAGCTCCGAGAGCCGGTCCCGGATGCTCCCCTCCTCGCCGAGGCGGAGGTAGTAGGCGTCGCCACCGTCCTCGTAGTAGCTGTCGACCCGGCGTTTGATCTCGAACCCGACGTGCTCGTAGAAGTGCAGGGCCTCGTCGTTGGTCGTCCGGGCGTGACAGGTCACCGTCCGGTGGTCGTCGGCGATTTCCGCGATGAGTCGGCGACCGAACCCCTCGCCGTGGTGCTCCGGGGCGACGGCCAGAAAGAGGATGTAGCCGTCGGTGCGGACGGAGGCGAAGGCCGCGAGGTCGTCGTCGACGAAGAGGAGATGGGAGCGCGCCCGCCGGTATGCGTTCCGAAAGAAGCCCTCGCGCTGCTTGAGAACGCCCGCCTCCTCCCGGATGCGCTCTTTCAGCTCCCAGGCCTCGTCGACGTACTCGGTTTCGCCGGGTGCGTCGACCCCCGTTTCGACGTTGACGCTCACCGTTCGGAGGTAGTCCGCACGGGGATATAACTCTTAACCAGACCGGCAGGACCGCCCGCGGTCGGAAGGCCCGTCGTGCCGGTACCGTTTTGCCGCCGGCGTCGCTGGTCCCGACGATGGCCGAGGGACGCTTCGTCCTCCGGGAGCACACCGCCGACGTCGCCGTCGAGGCGACCGGCCCGGACCTCGGGTCGACCTTCGCGGCGGTCGCCGACGGCCTCGCGGCCGCGTCCTGCGACGAGGTTCCCTCCGGCGGCGAGCGGTTCTCCCTGTCCGTGACCGCCGAGAACCGCGAAGCGCTCCTCTTCGACTACCTCGACCGCCTCATCTACGAGCGCGACGTCCGGGGCGTGCTCCCGGTCGACAACGAGGCGGCGATCCGGACGACGGACGGCGACTGGACGATAACCGCGTCGGCCCGCGGCGTCCCGTTCGACCGGATCGACGCCCGCGACGTGAAGGCCGTCACCTACTCCGAGATGGCCGTGGAGGAGACCGACGGCGGCTGGCGCGCGTACGTCGTGCTGGACGTCTGACCCCGTGCCCGTCCGACCGCCGGGACGCCCATGTCGTCCCGGCCCGTCGTCGGGCCGGAAAACGCGCCGGCCGCGCAACGCCTTTCCCCCCGCGCACGGAACCGGCAGAACATGACCACCCGCGAGTTCGACGGGATCACCCTGGAGCGCGTCCGCGAGCACGTCTGGGAGATTCCACGCGAGGGCGAGATGCGCGTCCCGGGGCGCGTGCTCGCCAGCGAACCCCTGCTGGAGCAGATCGGCGACGACATGACCCTCCAGCAGTTGCGAAACACCACCCACCTGCCGGGCATCGCCCGGTACGCCCTGTGCATGCCCGACGGCCACCAGGGCTACGGCTTCCCGGTCGGCGGCGTCGGCGCCATCGACGCCGAGGAGGGCTGTATCTCGCCCGGCGCGGTCGGCTACGACATCAACTGCCTCGCCGGCGACAGCGAGGTACTCCTCTCGCACGGCCGCCGGCGCCGGATCCGCGACCTCCGCCGGGACTTCGAGGACGAACGGGCCGTCGTCCCGGCCGGCGACGCGTCGCCCGCCTCGCGGATCCGGCTGTTCACCGAGACCGCCGACCGGACGGTCCACGAGGTCGAGACCGCCGCCGGCGACCGGATCGAGGCGACGGCCGACCACCCCTTCGAGACTCCAGACGGTATGCGCGACCTCGGCGACCTGGAGCCGGGCGACACGATATACCACCGGCCGTTCGAGGGACTGCCCGACGAGGAGCCCCCCGAGTTCGTCGTGCTCGACGAGGAGGACTTCGCGGACGAGAGCCCGCAACTCGTCCGGGCGCTGGAGAAGCGCGACCTCCTGCCGCTCCAGTCCACCGACGAGGCCTTCCACCGCCTGCTGAAACTCGTCGGCTACCACACGGGCGACGGGTCGTTCAGCGGGAACCAGTCGTGGTTCTACGGCGACCCCGAAGACCTTGCGTCGATCCGCGACGACATCGCGGCGCTCGGGTTCACGCCCTCGCGGATCTACGAGCGGGAACGGGAGCACGAGATCGACGGCGAGGCGTTCACGCGGACGGAGTACAGCGTCCGCTCGACGGCGAAGTCCTTCCGCCTGCTGCTGACGAAACTCGGCGCGCCGGAGGGGCCGAAAGTCGCGTCGGACTTCCGCGCGCCCGACTACCTCGACCGCCTCGCCGACTGGCAGCGCGCGCTCTACCTCTCGGCCTTCTTCGGCGCGGAGATGTCCGCACCCGCGACCGTCGCGCCGAAGAACTTCTACGCGCCGTCGGTCTCGCACAACCGCGCCGTCGACGAGTACGAGGCCGGGGAGGGATTCGTGCGCGACCTGATGACCCACCTCGACGCCCTCGGGATCCGGACGAACGCGCTGGAGGAGGTAGAGCGGACCGAGCGAGAGGCGGGGGAGACGGTCCGGTTCCGGTTCGGCGTCTCGACCGAGGGGGACAACCTCGTCCGGTTTTTCACCCGCGTCGGCTACCGGTACGCCCGGGAGAAGCGCCGACGCGCCGCGCTGGCCGCCCAGTACCTGAAGCGGAAAGGGCGGGCCGTCGCGGAGCGGGCGCGGATCGCCGACCGGGCGCGGGCGCTCGCGGACGGCGGCGCCTCGGTGTCGGAGATCGCAGACCGGTTCGACGCCGTGAACGAGCGCTTCGTCGAACGGAGCGTCTACGGGGGCCGCGAGGGACGGCCCCGCCCGCCGGCGGACTTCCCGGACTTCGAGACCTACCGCGAGCGAACGCGGGTCCGCGACGACCTCGCGGTCGAGGCCGAGGTGGCGGCGGTCCGCGAGCGCGGGACGAAGACGGTGTACGACGTCGGCGTCGCCCACGACGCCCACGCGTTCGTCGCGAACGGGTTCGCCGTCTCGAACTGCGGCGTCAGGATGGTGAAAACGGACCTCACCTACGACGACGTGCGCGGCCACGAGGAGGACCTCGTGGACGCACTCTTCGCGGCCGTGCCCTCGGGCCTGGGCGGCGGCGGCGTCGTCGAGACCGACCGCGGGACCGTCGACGCGATTCTCGAACGCGGCATGGAGTGGGCGCTGGAGGCGGGGTACGCCGTCCCCGACGACCTGTCCCACTGCGAGGACGAGGGGCGGCGCCCGGACGCCGACCCCGACGCCGTCTCCGACGAGGCGAAGGACCGCGGCCGCAACCAGGTCGGCTCGCTCGGGTCGGGCAACCACTTTCTGGAGGTCCAGCGCGTCACCGACGTCTACCGGCCCGACGTGGCCGACACCTACGGGCTGGAACCCGACCAGATCGTCGTCCTGATCCACTGTGGTTCCCGGGGGCTCGGCCACCAGGTCTGCACCAACTACCTCCGGAAGATAGAGCAGCGCCACGCCGACCTGCTCGCGCAACTCCCGGACAAGGAACTGGCCGCCGCACCCGCCGGGTCCGAACTCGCCCGGGAGTACTACGGCGCGATGTGTGCCGCCATCAACTTCGCGTGGGTGAACCGGCAACTCGTGATGCACCGGACCCGCGAGGTGTTCGCCGACGTCTTCGACCGCGACTGGCGGGCGATGGGGATGGACCTGCTGTACGACGTCGCGCACAACATCGCCAAGCGCGAGACCCACGAGACGGGCGTCGACGCGACCGGCCGACCGGCCCCCGAGGGCGAGGCCGTTTCCCGCGCCGAGTGCGACCTCTACGTCCACCGCAAGGGGGCGACGCGGGCGTTCCCGGCCGGGCGACCCGAACTCCCCCCGGCGTACGCCGGCGTGGGGCAACCAATCCTCATCCCCGGCAGCATGGGCGCCGGGTCCTACGTCCTCCGGGGCGGCGAGCGATCGATGGACGTCTCCTTTGGCTCGACGGCCCACGGCGCCGGGCGGATCATGAGCCGCACCCGCGCGAAAAACGAGTTCTGGGGCGAGACGGTGCAGGACGAACTCCGCGACCAGCAGGCCGTCTACGTCAAGGCCCAGAGCGGCGCCACCGTCGCGGAGGAAGCCCCCGGCGTCTACAAGGACGTCGACGAGGTGGTCCGGGTGTCGGACGCGCTCGGCATCGGAGACAAGGTGGCCCGCACCTACCCCGTCTGCAACATCAAGGGGTGAGGCGCCGGACCCAGGTCGACCGCATCCCTTCGCCCGGGCGTGCGAACGAGCCAGCCCCCCGACGACCTGCCCGACCGGGTCGTCCGCGTGCTTCGCGAGTCCGAGGGCGCGGTGTCGACGGGAACGCTCCAGCGACGCCTCGCCCGTGACGACATCGACGTGGCGAAGTCGGTCGTCGAGGAGACCTGCTCGGACCTCGCGGCCGCGGGACGGATCGAGCGGGAGTCCGGACCGAGATATCGCGCGACCGGTAGTGGCGGGGACGGGACGGGACGGGGACCGGTAACGGTCGGCGGTCGTCAGCGTCCCGGGCCGGGGCCGCCGTCGGGGCCCGCACTCGGCCCCGACCGTGGCCCGACCGCGAGTTCGACGTACTCGCTCTCCGGGGCCGGTTCGACCGCCTCGCCGTCCTCGAACCGGACGTACGAGAGGTAGAACTCCTCTCCGCAGCCGTCCTCGTCCGCGTCCCGCAGCGTCCCGTCCGCCCCGCAGGTGAAGACCACGCCGTCGGCCGCTTCGACGCCCTCGTCGGGCGTGACGTACTCCCACCCGGCGAGCGGGTAGGGCGTCACCGACTTGTCGGCGAGGTAGCCCTCGCGCTCCAGTTCGACGACCGCACCGCAGCGCGGGCAGTGGTAGGTGACGGGATAGCTCATACGTCGAGTAGGAGGCGGGCGGGCTTGAACCGTCCGGCGTCCGCGGCGCCGGCGTGAGACGGCAAACCGACGATGCCGCCAGCGCCCTCAGTGTCCCGACGGCCCGTCCCCGACGTACTCGAACGCGACCCCGGCGCGCTCGGCGGCCTCGGCGTCGCGCGCGCTGTCGCCGACGAACAGCGCCCGGTCGGGAGGGACGTCGATGGCGTCGAGGGCGGCCAGGAGCGGTTCGGGGTCGGGCTTGCGCGTCGGCACGGAGTCGCGGCCGACGACGACGCCCACCCGGTCGATCAGGTCGTGGGTCGCCAGCGCCGTCCGGGCCGCGGCCTCGGCGTTGAGCGAGCAGACCGCCGCCGGGCGGTCGAGGGCCGCGAGGTCGTCGGCGGCCGGGAGGCGCTCGGACCGCTTCGCGCCGTCCAGTTCGTGCGCGCCGATGATCGCTTCGACCTCGTCGCGGCGGCCGATCTCGTCGGCCAGGTCGAGCAGGCCCCACAGGTCGCGCCCGGCAGCGTCCACGCCGTCCGCGGCGAGCCTCTCGATCACCGCCGCAGCCACGTCGTCCCAGTCGACGACCAGGCGGACGAGCGTCCCGTCGAGGTCGAAGACGACCGCGTCGTACGCCCCGTACTCCGCGTCCACGCGCCGTTCGTCCACAGTTGCCCGTTTCTTCGGGCCAGACTCGCAAGACGGTGACGGTCCCGGGGCGCCGGGCGGCACGCTGACGGGCCGGGCGCCGGACGACACGTTGACGGTCCCGTGTCGCCGTAGACAGGCGGATCGGCGCCGCGGGGACCGACGTCCGCCACGACGGGACGGGATCAGTCCAGCAGCGCTCGCGCGACGATCTCCTCCTGGATCTGGGTGGTCCCCTCGTAGATGGTCGTCACCTTCGCGTCCCGGTAGAACCGCTCGACGTCGCCCCGGACGTAACCGTA
Source organism: Haloferacaceae archaeon (assembly GCA_042219325.1). GTDB lineage: Archaea > Halobacteriota > Halobacteria > Halobacteriales > Haloferacaceae > CAZMLQ01. The sequence continues at coordinate 19,410 of JBDGQA010000041.1, forward strand.
GCCGCCGTGGACCTGGACGGCCTCGTTGCAGACCTCGACCGCGGCCTCGCTCGCGAAGCGCTTTGCCATCGAGGCGGCGATCCGCGGGTCGTCGCCGGCGTCGTCCTGCCGGGCCGCCTCGCGGACCATCGTCCGGGCGGCGTGGACCCGCGTCGCCATCCCAGCGATCTTGTGCCTGATCGTCCCGATGTCGGCGATGGGTCCGCCGAACTGTTCGCGCTCGCCCGCGTAGTCGACCGCCTCGTCGAGCGCCGCCTGCGCCAGGCCGGTCGCGGCCGCCGCGATGGCGATCCGCCCCCCGGTCAGGATCGAGAGCGCCGCCGCAAGCCCCTGCCCCTCCTCGGTGAGGCGGTTCTCGACGGGGATTCGCGCCCCCTCGAACCGCAGCCCCGTCGTGTCGCTCGCCCGCAGGCCGAGTTTGTCCTCCGGCGGACCGACCGCGACGCCGTCCAGCGACGTCGGAACGAGGAACTGCGTGACGCTGTCGGGGTCGTCCGGGTCCGTCTTCGCGAAGAGGATACAGACCTCGCCCCGCTGCCCGTTGGTGATCCACGCCTTTTCGCCCTCAAGCACGTACTCGTCGCCCTCCCGGCATGCGACCGTCTCCATCTCCGCCGGATTCGACCCCGCACCGGGTTCGGAGAGGGCGAACATCCCGACGGGTCGCCCGTCGGCCATCTCCGCCAGCCAGCGCTCGTGGTGCGTCTCCGAGCCGAACGACGCGATACAGGCGGTCGCGAGGCAATGGACCGACAGCGCCGTGGCGACCGCGAGCGACCCGTGAGCCACCGCCTCCGTGACGACCGCGTGGGTGGTCCGGTCGGCGTCGTACCCGCCGTACTGCTCGGGGACCGTCAGGCCCGTCAGGCCCATCTCGGCCATGTCGTCCCACGCCGTCTCGGGGAACTGTTCCGCGGCATCGCGCTCCGCCGCGCCCGGGCGGAGTTCGGCCGCCGCGAACTCCCGGACGACCTCCGCCACGGCGCGCTGTTCGGCGTTCAGGCCGCTGTCGACCCCAGCGAACATGGGACGTCCTCCGGGGGCCACGCGCAAAACGGTCCCGTCCACAAACGGTATCCCTCCCCTGCCCGAACCGGGGGGCATGGTATCGAGCACCAACTGGGGAGCGGGCGGGGGAAGCCGCGCAAGAACGCCGGTCGTGGTCGCACTCGTTGCGCTCGCGGCGCTCGGGCTGACGGTTCCCGCCGTCGGGCCGGTCGTCGGCCAGTCGGACACCGTCACGGTCACCGTCACGGTCGAGACCCAGGACGGCGATCCGGTGGCGAACGCGACGGTACAGGCGTCTTGGGACGGCGGCTCGACCCGCAAGACGACCGCCGGCAACGGCAAGGTGTTCGTCGACGTACCGTCCGGAACCGCGGTGACCTACACCGTCGAACATCCCGAGTACGTGCGCAACCGCCCGTTCGTCGCCACGCAGACGAGCGACAGCGAACTCACCATCCCCGTCGCCCGGGCGGTGCGCTTCACCGCCGTCGCGAGGAACGACGCGGGTGATCCCGTCCAGGGGGCGACGGTCACGGTCGCCAGGAAGGGCCGGACTGTGGCGGAGGGGAAGACGGACGCGAACGGCCGCTATACGACCCCCGACATCGAGGCCAGGGAGTACGAGATAACGGTGTCCAAGCCGGGGTACTTCACGCGGCGGCTGACGGAGGACCTCGACCAGTCCGTCACCAGGCGGATCACGATGAAGACCGGCACCGTCGAGTACACCTTCCGCGTCCGCGACGGCCACTTCGACCCGCCCCACCCGATCGAGAACGCGACGGTGCAGGTGGGATCGGTCGGGACCGTCAGGACGCTCTCGGGCGGACAGGCGAGCCTCGGAGTCCCGGTCAACACCGTCCAGGAGGTCCAGGTCACCAAGCCCGGGTACGAGACGGTGACGCGGCGCGTCCGGGTGGGCGAATCACAGGAGACCGTCACGCTGACGACTCAGCGGTCGGCGAACGTGTCGGTCAGCGCCGGGAACCAGCAGGTGGTCGTCGGCGAGCGAGTCACGGTCACGGTGCGCAACGCCTACAGCGAACCCGTCGAGGGGGCGACGGTGCTCCTCGACGGGTCGAGCGTGGGGACGACGAACGCGAACGGACAGCTAGCCGTCCCCATCGACGAACGGGGGGACCACGAAATCCGGGCTCGGCGGAACGCGCTGACGAGCGCACCCGTGACCGTCCGGGGCGTCGTCCCCGCGGGAACGCCGACGGCCACGCCGACGCCGACCGCGAGCACCGACGACGACGGCGGCACGTTCGGGTTCGCCCCCGGATTCGGGCCGGGCGCGGCACTCGCCGCCCTGGCGCTCGTCACCCTCGCGCTCGTCGCACGCCGACGCGGCTGACCACCGGTTACTCCCCCCGCTCGCGCAGATACACGGCGATTTCCGTCGGCGCGGCGGGAATGCCGCCCCCCTGGGCGAAGGTCGGGCTCCCGCCCCCGCCGCCGCCGAACTCGTCGGTCACGTCCGCGACGACCGCCGACGCGTCCGGGTCGCCGGCCGTCGCGACGACGACGTACGCGGTCCCGTCGGCGTCGCCGGCCACGGCGACCACCTCGCCGTCGTCCGGCCGGCCGCGCACCCAATCGCCGACCTCGTTGGGGCCGAACCCCTCGACAGTCCCGACCCGGAACCGCCGGCCGTCGCGCTCGACTGTCGGCAGGTCCGCGAGACGGGCGGCGAGCACCTCGTCCGTGAGGGCCGCGACCTCGGCGTCGAGCGCGTCGCGCTCCTCGCGGAGCGCGGCCGTCTCCGCGGCCAGGTCGGCGACGTTCGTGCCGAGTTCCCGCGCGGCATCCAGGGCGTTCCGGTGGACGGCCGCCCGGCGCTCTATCGCCGTCGGACCGACCGCGAACTCGACCCTCGTGAGCCCCTCGCCGGGATTGGACCGCCCGAGGACCGCGACCGGGCCGATCTCCCGGGTGTTCCGGACGTGGGTGCCGCCGCAGGCGGCGACGTCCCAGTCGTCGATGGTCACGAGCCGAACCGTCTCGGCGTCGGTCATCACGCCCTCCTCGGTCCGGGTGTTGAACGCCACCTCCTCGCGGGCCCGGGCCTCGTCGACCGGCACCTCCTCCCACCGCACGTCGCGCGAGTCCCAGACCGTCCGGTTCGTGAGCCGTTCGAGGTCGACAAGCAGGTCGTCGTCGACCGTCGTCGGGGTCCGGAGGTCGACGCGGACCTTCTCCTCGTCGATGCCGAATCCACCGTACCCCAGGTCCTCGCAGAGCCGGCGACCGGCGCCGAACAGCGCGTGGCTCGCGGTGTGTGCGCGGGCGCAGTAGGTCCGAAAGGCGTCGTCGACGGTGCCGACGACGGTCTCGCCAGCCGCGAACGACGGCGGCTCGGCGAGGCGGTGGACGACGGCGCCGTCGGCCCCGTCGGCCCGGACGTCGTCGACCGCGACGCCGCCGAGGACGCCCCGGTCGGCCGGTTGGCCCCCGCCCTCGGGATAGAAGTACGTCTCGTCGAGGACGACCTCCCGGCCGTCGACGCGCCGGACCGTCGACTCGAACCGCCGGACGTCGGGGTCGGTCGGAGCGAGCGAACGCATGCGACGGGGGAACGGGTCTGCGGATAAAAGAGTACGGCTATCCGGTCTCCTCGACGAGCGTGATGTCCAGGCGCTCCTCCAGCGCCCGGACCGTGGAGCCGCCGACGCCGGCCCGGGCCGCCCGGCCCTGCTCGACCGCGAGCACGTCGTCCTCGTCGGCGTCGACCGCCTCGGCGAGTTCGTCGACCGTCAGGCCGGCCCCCCGGCGCGCCTCCTCGACGAGATCGCCGTAGTCGGAGACGAGGTACGGGAGGCGGTCGGCCTCGTAGTCCGTCCCCTCCTCCTCCCAGTGGGTCGAGTCGCCGCCGGCCGCGTCGTACATCCGGGCCGTGTTCTGCGCCGCGCGGCGCCCCCGGTCGTCCCCGGACGAATCGTCGCCGCGGTCCGGACTCCCGGTGCCGCCGCGGTCGGCGGAGTCGTCGTGCGGGGCGCAGTCGGAGCACACGAGCAGGTCGGCGCCCGCGACGTTTGCCCGCCGGAGGTTCGCCGTCTCGCGGCCGCACAGCTCGCAGCTCTCCCCGTCGTCGCCGCCACCCCCACTACCGGTGGAGTACTTCGCCATGCCCGGACTAGTGCCCCCCACGTTTTTAAAATCGCGCTTGGAACCGGTGGGCCGTGTTCCCGGCGACCGGTCCGGCCGCGACGCTCGTCGCAGCCCTCCCGCTGGTCGCCGACGCGCCCCCCGTGACGACCGGCGTCCTCGTCGTCTTCGCCGTCGTCGCCGGCGCGCTCCTCCTCTTCGTCACCGAGGCGCTCCCCGTCGACGTGACCGCCATCGCCATCATGGTCACGCTGGTCGCGCTCGGCCGGTGGACGGGGATCACGTCGACGGAAGCCATCGCCGGCTTCGCCAATCCCGCGACGATCACCGTCCTCGCGATGCTCATCCTGAGCGCGGGGCTCGGGCGGACGGGCGTCGTCCAGGTCATCGGCCGGCGGATGGCCGACTTCGCCGGCAACAGCCGGTTCCGGCAACTGCTGGCCACTGTGACCGTCGCCGGACCCGTCTCCGGGTTCATCAACAACACGCCCGTGGTGGCCATCCTCGTCCCCGTCGTCTCGGACCTGGCCCATGAGGGTGGCATCTCGCCGTCGAAACTGCTCATTCCGCTCTCCTATGCCTCGATGCTGGGGGGGATGCTGACGCTGATCGGCACCTCGACGAACATCCTCGCCTCGTCGGTCTCCGAGCGGCTCATCGGCCACCCGTTCGGTATGTTCGAGTTCACCGCCCTCGGCGCCGTGGTGCTCGTCGTCGGAGTGGCATACCTCGTCTTCGTCTGTCCGTACCTCCTGCCCGACCGGGTGCCGGCCGGGGAGGGCTACCTCCAGGAGTACCAGGTGGAGGACTTCCTGTCCGAGGTGGTGATCGAGGCGGAGTCGCCGATCACGGGACGGACGGTCTCGGAGGCGTTCGGCAACGACCGGTTCGACGTGGACGTGCTACAGCTCGTCCGGGAGAACGAACGCTTCGCCGGGTCGATCGGTCGGAAGGAACTGCGGGTCGGCGACCGGCTCCGCCTGCGGACCGACCGCGACACGCTCGCCGACCTCGTCTCGCTCGACGGGCTGTCGGTCGTGGGCACGCCCGACGAGGACCCGCTGGAGACCATCGACGGCGAACAGACCCTCGTCGAGGTGGTCGTCCCCTCGGGCTCGTCGCTCGTCGGGGAGTCGATCGAGTCGAGGACCTTCCGCCAGCGGTACGACGCCACCGTGCTCGCCGTGCGCTCGCGCGGACAGACCCTCCACGACCGCATCGAGGACGTCCGGATACAGGTGGGCGACACCCTGCTCGTGCAGGGGATGCCGGACAGCGTCGAGCGGCTGGCCGCCAACCGCGACTTCATCGTCGCCCACGAGGTGGCCGACACGGACTACCGGACCGAGCGGGCGCCCGTCGCCGTCGCCATCATCGCCGGCGTGGTCGCGTTCCCGGCGCTCGGGCTGGCCGACATCGTCATCTCGGCGCTCGGCGGCGTCGTCGCGATGGTGCTGACGGGCGTGCTCCACCCGAGCGAACTGTACGACTCGGTCGACTGGAACGTGATCTTCCTGCTCGCCGGCGTCATCCCGCTCGGCGTCGCGCTGGAGCGGACCGGCGGCGCGGCCATCGTCGGCGCGCTGGTCGCCGGGTCCGCCGACTTCCTCCCCGCGATCGGCGTCCTCTGGGTGTTCTACCTGGTCACCGCGCTCGTCACGACGCTCATCAGCAACAACGCGAGCGTCGTGCTGATGCTCCCGGTCGCGGTCAGCGCCGCGCGGGACGTGGGCGCCGACCCGTTCGCGTTCGTGCTCGCGGTCACCTTCGCCGCCTCGACGGCCTTCATGTCGCCGATCGGCTACCAGACCAACCTCTTCGTCTACGGGCCCGGGGGCTATCGGTTCTCGGACTACGTCCGCGCCGGGACGCCGCTCCTGCTCGTTCTCTCGGTCGTCACCGTCGTCGGAATCGCCGCCATGTGGGGGGTGTGAGATCCGCATCAGGGCCTTACCCCGGGCCTTTTTTCCTTCCCGACACGTCACGCCGGCCGATGGCCGAGCACACGCGGACGCTCGATTTCAAGGTCGCGTTCGCGATCGGACTCGGGACGATGATCGCGGCGGGGATCTTCTCCCTGTCGGGCACGGCGGTCTTCCGGATCGGCTCGACCGCCGTCATCGCGTTCGTGCTCGCGGCGGTCGTCGCGAGCATCACGGCCGCCGCCTACTCCGAGTTCGCCTCCATCTACTCGGAGAACGGCGGCGGCTATCTCTTCACCTGCCGCACCTTCGAGGACCGGCCGATCCTCACCTACGCCATCGGGATGATGCTGTTTCTCGGCTACACGGGGACGACCGCCTTCTACCTCGCGACGATGGACGAGTGGTTCTTCGGCTTCCTCGTCCCCCCCACCTTCCAGTTCCTGCCGCCGGGCACCTTCGGCGTGCTCACTGCCGTCGCGCTCGGCGTACTCAACGCCAGGGGAACCGAGGAGTCGGGCGCGTTCCAGCTCGTCGTCACGAGCGCGAAGGTCGCGGTCCTGCTCGTCTTCGTCGGCGGGATGTTCGCCAGCGTCGGCGTCAGCCCCGCAATCGGCGAGTTCGCGGGCGACGTCCAGTTCGATCCCGTCGGAACGGTCTCGGTGGCGGCGCTCGCGTTCATCACCTTCTTCGGCTTCTCCGCCATCGCCGCGAGCGCCGGCGAGATCATCGACCCCACCCGCACGGTCCCGCGGGCGATCGGCGCCTCCATCGCGACCGTCACCGTCCTCTACGCGTTCGTCATCGTCGCGATGGTGAACATCAACAACGTCGCGGGGCGGCTCGCCCGGTCGCCGGACGAGATTCTCCAGCTCGGCGAGACGGCGATGGGTGCGGTCGCACAGGCGTTCATTCCGATCACGGTGGCCGGCGTCCCGGTCGGGAAATACCTCATCGTCGCCGGGGCCATCTTCTCGATGGTCTCGGCGTCGAACGCGTCGATCCTCGCCGCGTCCGGCATCGGGTCACTGATGGGGCGGCAGGGCCAGGCCCCGCGGCGTTTCTCCCGAATCCACACCCAGTACGGCACCCCGTTCTGGAGCGTCGCCACGGCGACGGGGCTCATCGTGACGCTGCTCGTCGTCTTCACGACGCTGTTCGGCGAGCACGGCTTCCTCGCGCCGATCCACCTGGGCCTCGAACTGTCCGTCGCCGGCGTCACGCTCGCAGTCGAGGAGTTCGTCCTCGGCCTCAGCCCGCTCACCGGCTTCGCCACGCTCAACCTCCTCCTCCCCCTGGCGGTGGTCAACTACGTCCTCATCTACTCCCGTCGGAACTTCCCCGACATCGAACGTGGCTTTCGCGTCCCTGGCGTTCCGGTCGTGCCGGTCCTCGGCATCCTCGCCAACCTCGCGCTCATCTACAACCTCCCCCCCGGCGGCGTGGTCGTCGGCCTCCTGTTGACCGGCACGCTGCTCGTCGCGTACCTGGTCTGGGGCGGCGCGCCCCACGTCGAGGAACTCGTTCGGGAGACCGTCGGGCCGACCGGTCCGACCGTGCCCGCAGGGGGGCGGGCCGGAGGCACCGAGGGGGGCGAGGCGCCCGCGGCGGGGACAGAGGCGGAAGCGGAGGGAGCAGCCGGGGGCGAGACGCCCGAGAGACCGCGCGTACTCGTCCCGGTCGCGCGGGCCGACCGGGCGGACCGATACGCCAAGATCGCCGCCGCGTTCGGCCGCACGCTCGGCGAGAACCCGGTCGTCCAGGTGGTCACCGTCATCGACATCCCCGACCAGACGCCACACGAGGTGGTCGCCGACGAGGTGGCCGAGCGCGCCGGGGCCATCCGCGACCGACTGGACGCGGCCGACCTCGACGTCGAGTACGTCGTCGAGGGACACAGCTGTCGGGACATCGCCTTCGACATCGTGCACACGGCCCGGGAGGGCGGGGCGGACCTCGTCGTCATGGGCTACCCCGAGGAGCACCCGGGCGTCACGGAGGCCGTCGAGTACGGATCGCCGTGCGACGTCGTCTTCCTCAGCGGCGTCGAGGAACCCGACCTCTCGGTGGTCAACGTCGGCGCCGGCGGGGGACCACACCACATGGCGGCGCTGCCGCTGGTCCGGTCGCTGGGCGAGGCCGGGAGCGAGGTCCACGTGATCAGCGTATCGCCCACCGGCGACGGCGGTACGGCCGAGATGGCCGAGGAGACGCTCGACGCACTGTCCGGTATCGACGTCCGGACGCACGACGTCACTGCCGCCTCGGTCGCGGAGGGGCTGGTCTCGACGGCCGCGGAGAACGGCGGCGTCCTCATCGTCGGCGCGTCCCGGACCCGCCGGCTAAAGCAGTGGGTGTTCGGGAGCACGCCCGACCGGATCGTCGACCACGCCGCCGACGCCGGGGTCCCGGTGATGGTGTACGCCAGCGAGTCGGGGGTCGCGGAGTGGTTCGAGGACCGTCTGTTCCCGATCTATCGCTATCTCCAGCGGGTGTTCGGGCGGTCGGAGCCGCGTCCGGGGCCGGGCTACGGAACCGGGCGCGAGCCGGCCGAGGCCGGACAGGAGCGGTAGACCGCTCGCTCACTCCCGCCGGAGCCGACGCGGGAGGACCTGCCCCCAGACGTGTTTGTCGAGCAGGCGGACCGTCAGCGGTTCCTCGACCGCGATACAGCACGAGAGCCGGGGATAGCCAAAGCGGACGGCGGCGGCGTCGTGCCAGTGGGTCGGCTCGGGGGGTGGATCGACCTCGACGGTGCAGGTCGAACACAGCCCGCGGCCGCCGCAGTTGGCGTGCCGCGAGACCGTCCCGTAGACGTCGAACCCGCGCGCGAGCAGCGCGTCCCGGAGGACGGTCCCGCGCTCGACCTCGATGGTCGTCTCACCCTCCCCCGTGATGACTGTCACCGGGACCCGTTCGGCCATACGGTTCGTACGGTCGCCGGCGAAGTGACTCTGGTGGTGGACGTACCGGGGGGGGGTCGTCGCTCGCCGGGGGCTCGGGACGGAATGGGCGGGATCGGATTCGAACCTGAGCGAGAATCTGCGCCTCCGGCGCAGAACCTCGGTCGGACGCGCTCGACCCGCTTCGCTCGCCTGCGCGCGCCCTCCCCGGTTCGATTCCGCTGCGCGCATTCGTCGCTCACCGGGTGGCTCGCGACAGAATGCGTGGGACCGGATTCGAACCGGCGGACCCCTACGGGACAGCGCCCTCAACGCTGCGCCGTTGGCCTGGCTTGGCTACCCACGCGCGACGATCCGACGCCGCGTGGCGCCATGACTCCGTTACAGACGGGTTATGAAATGGCTTTCCCTTTTCCGCCCGCCAACCGAGCCGTCCCCGAGTCGGTGGGTTTGATGCCGCTCGCGTGCGACCGAACCACAGCCCATGAAGGCGAACGCGATCCGCTCGCGTGTCCGGGACCACGTCCCGGCGGTCGCCGCGATCCTCTCGCTCGGGTCGCTGGCGCTCGTGTTCGGAACCGCGCTCGGCGCGGTACCCCGGGCGTTGCTCCCGCGCGCGCCGCCGGCCGTCGTCGCCGCCATTCCGCACGTCAACGCCGGCATCAGCGTCCTCGCGGTCGTGACCATCGTCGCGGGCGTCCGGGCGATCCGTCGCGGCGCGGTCCGCCGCCACCGGGCGCTCATGCTCGCCTCGGCCGCCCTGTTCGCGGCCTTCCTCGCGCTCTACCTCTACAAGGTCGCGCTCCAAGGCACGGCCGACTTCCCCGGCCCCGGGACGGTGTATCGCTTCGTCTACCTCCCTCTCCTCGGTATCCACATCCTGCTCGCGGTCGTGTGCGTCCCGCTTGTCTACTACGTCCTCCTGCTCGCGTTCGCCCACCCCGTGTCGGACCTCCCGTCGACCCGCCACCCGACGGTCGGGCGCGTCGCCGCGGCGCTCTGGGTGACGTCGTTCGTCCTCGGAAACGTGGTCTACCTCCTGCTGTACGTCGTGTACGGATGAGCGGTGGACACGCGGGCCGGGTACGGGCGACGGCCCTGGTGGCCGACCACCCACCGTCCACGGTCACTCCGCGTACAGCGAGTAGGTGATGACCGCGAAGCCGGCCAGGGTCAGCAGGCTCTCGACCAGGACACTCCAGCGGAGGCCGAGCGGCGTCAGTTGGTCGAGCAGGCCGGCCGCGATGGCGCCCGCGGTCACGACCCCGAACCCGATCGCGAGCGCCCGCAGGGCGGGGGCGCCGGTCCGGGAGTACGCCCGGTAGGAGAGGAGGGTGATGAGACCCCCGAAGGCGAGCGTCAGCGTCTTGATCACGACGATGGCGGTGGTGAGATGGGGCATGGTTACGTCTCCTTCCGCACCTCCCCCCAGAGCGACGCGAGCCGCTCGTCGGCGGTCCGGGCCGGCCGCGAGATCGAGACGACGAGGTCGCGGGACTCGTCCAGCCCGATCGACACCTCGTCGAACGCGACGCGGTACTGGGTGGCGTGGTGGCCGTCTGGGCGGACCTGCGTGCCCTCGGCGAGCAGCGACGCCTCCGACAGCAGGTCGAGCTTGCGGTACGTGGTCGACATGGGGATATCACACTCCTCGGCCACCTCGGACGCGGTCATCGGCTCGTCGAGATGGCGGATGATGGTCCTGCAGTCGGTGTCGTCCAGCGCGTGGAGCACCGTCTTCAGGTCGGGCGCTTCCTCCCGCCGTAGCGGGTCGTGCGCCATGGACGGATCCCGGTCGGCGGGGTATTTAGTCGCCCCGTTTCCGCGGGGCGGGCGGACGGTCGGTCACGCGATCACGATAGCCCCCTTCATGCCGAGCGATTCGTGGGGGACACAGACGTACGTCACGGGTCCGCTCCCCTCGGCGGTCCAGGAGAACGCGTGGCCCGCCTCGGAGACCAGTTCCGACTCGAAGTCGGCCCCGTCCCGGGCGACCACGTTGTGCTGGCCGCCCTTGCCGGTCCACTCCCAGACGACGGTGGTGCCGGCGTCGACCCGGATCGCCGGCGGGGCGAACGCGAAGCTCCCGCCGTTGCCCTCCGCGCCGACCTCAACCGTCACCTCGCTCTGTCCGGTCCGATCGGCGATCGAACCGTCGAAGTTGCCCACGTTCGAGAGGAAGCCACTCACCTCGTCGGGAACGTCGCCGCCGTCGCTGCCGCTCCCGTCACCGCCGCCGCTCGCCGTCGTCTCCCCCTCGCCGCCACCGCCGCCTCCGCCGGAACAGCCGGCGAGCAGTCCAGCGGCCGCGAGGGCTCCGGTTCGCAGCACCGTCCGTCGGTCGGTGGCGTCTCGCATACGGGTTTCCGTCCGTGCCCCACCACTATGTGCCCCGCTCCGGTTCCCACGGCCCGGGACACCACACGAACGTGTTCGCAGCCATCGACAGGGGACTTCGCGCGAAACGGACCGACATGAGCACTGCGACCGGGAGCGAGACGAGCGGCGGGACGACCGGGACGGTGCGCGCGACCGGTCACGTCCGCGACGAACTCGGGACGCCGGGCTTCGAGTTCACCCTCGCCGGCGACCGCCTCCGCGACCTCCTCGACGCGCGCCTCGCGCACGGCGACCGCGTCGCGCTCATCTACCCGTTCATCTTCTGCTGTTGACCCGCGGACGCCGCTCGTCCCGTCACCGACCGTCCCCTTATAAGTGGTTCCCCGAACGTGTTTCGATCAGTTCTCGCCGTTTGAGAGTCGTTCTCCGCCGTCGAGAATCGCTCTCACGGTTGAAGGTGGAGGGACGTGAGGGTTCACATGTGAGGTGACCACCGATGCTAGAAACCACTCGGCGGCGGACGCTTCAGGCGCTCGGGATCGGCGGCGCGGCGACGGTCGCGGGCTGTACGGCCGGCGCGCCGCACGCCGACGCGGAACAGCAGCGCAGACAGGTCGAATCGACGCCCAAGCCGTCGGTCGATCGAATCGCGGCCGACCCGACCGACATCCCGAATCCGATCGACCGCAACGGGCCGAAGACGGTCGAGGTCACCCTCCGCCCGGAGGAGGTGACCGCGGAGATCGAGGACGGCGTCACGTTCGACTACATGACCTACAACGGGCAGGTCCCGGGACCGATGATCCGGGTGCGGCAGGGCGACACGATCGACCTGACCTTCGAGAATCCCGACTCGAACGCGATGCCGCACAACGTGGACTTCCACGCCGTCTACGGTCCCGGCGGCGGCGCGGAGGCGACGATGACGATGCCGGGCGGGACGGCGCGGCTGCGGTTCAGGGCCACCTACCCCGGCGCCTTCATCTACCACTGCGCGGTGCCGAACCTGGACATGCACATCAGCGCGGGGATGT